>CAJJDH010000024.1 GCA_905182905.1 marine gamma proteobacterium HTCC2089
CCGGTATATTGATATGCAGACACTTAGTTGCTGCGCTGAAAATTCAAGCAGCCCACGATGGTGGCGCTATTTCTTAGGTAGCGACTACGGGGTCTAGGTTTCTCTGCAGGTCGTGCGGAATTTGCCCGCATTTTTCCGTCTTCTTTTTCTTTCTTTTTTTCTTTTTCTGTCTCTTTTTCTACCTCTGTCTCTTTCAGTTTTTGTCTCTCGCTTCTATCTCCCCTTTTGCGCCTCTTTTTTCCGCTGTCTCTGGGTTTAATCGAGGTGTTTTATGGTCAAGTTGTAGCGAAATTTTTCCACGAGGCCTATTCCCATAAAGTAGTGTTCGATTAAGCTGCTCGCGAAAGGCTATTTTTCTATTAACTGTGCATCCACTTTTGATGTTGCGGTCTATCTTCTGGTAGGCGGTGGTGGGGTTGGGCATCGCTAACGTAATTAGCGCTTTCTGCTTTGCCAAATAACGTTGGATCGTCCATCGAGCCTACTTTTATGATCACACCTTGCTTAAATCTAGGTGCGCGTGTAAATAAATGTGTACCGCAATTTTCGCAAAACTCTCGAGTGACTGGGTGTTCAATATCTTGGCGGGTAAAACCTTTTACCGAGCCTTTTACCATGGAAAAACCCTCAATTGGCATGGCCATTACCAAAACGTTAGCGCCGCCGGTGATATATTGGCATTCGCGGCAGTAGCATTCTGCCTTTAGCATTGGATCGCCTTCGGCCTGATAACGTGCGGCCCCGCAGTAACATCCTCCTTCAACTTTTATACTCACAGTTGCTCTCCGCAATTTGTAACTTTAGAAAAATCATCATTTCGTTAATTGACGATCCTTGCAAGGGCGTGGGCGTATATGAAGCATTAACGAAACCATCTCCTGTGACGTTATAAGTGTCGATCGCCTTGATGGATTAGACGGGCTATTTATGTCGATATATGTAGCTGTGTAGTCTTTTAGGCAAGCTGACAAAGATGTACTAGAGCCGCAATGGTGTGGTTTTTTTCCTTTCATACCAGCTATCATTGGCGCTGAATTTTGCGAGTAGCGTGGAGGGTGCAAGGGCATTAGGTAGCCAGTAGATAACTTCGCTGCAAACTGCGCCTCGGAGCAATCTTTCATAGCTGAGTTTGTTAGCTAAATTTAATGGGTACATCGAAAGCGTGCGAGCACGCATAGGTCTTTGTTTTAGCAAGGGAGAATCTAGTGTCATCAGAATTAGCATTGGCAAATATACGTGCCAAACAGGTGGAAGCGACTATGTTGCCGCGAGCCTTCGAGCTAGACGAGCTGCCGACACCAGCCTTAGTTGTGAATAAGCCTGCATTAGAGGCCAATATTGCAAAAATGGCCGCACACCTTCACGGTCACGGTAAGGGTTTTAGGCCGCATGCAAAAACGCATAAGTGCCCGCTTATATCGCGCATGCAGATTGAAGCGGGTGCGGTGGGCGTTTGCGCGGCCAAGGTCAGCGAAGCTGCAGCACTGTTACATGGCGGCGTATCGCAAATCCTTATTACGTCACCCATATCTACTTTAACGAAAGCGCGGATTTTGGATACACTTTTAGTTGGCCAAAAAGACATTCGTATTGTTGTCGATTCACTCCATGGCTTTGAACTGCTCTCTAAGGCGATTTCTAAAGAGTCGAGGCTTGGGATATTAGTGGACCTTGACGTATCAATGGGGCGGACCGGTACCAGAGACAACGATTTACTTTTGACCTTAGTTGAGCGCATTCAACAAGATGAAAGGTTCTATTTTTCTGGAGTCCAACATTACGCAGGACATCTGATGCATTTGGCAGACTTCGGTAAACGCCGAGAGAAATCCTTGAGTTCGTGGCAACGCTTAGAGGATAAGTTTCTGTTACTTGAACGACATGGGATTGCTGTTGATGTGGTAACAGGTGGAGGTACCGGAACCTACGACATAGATGTTGCGGTTGAGCGAATGACGGATCTACAAGTGGGTAGCTATATATTTATGGATGAAGAGTACCGGGCAATTGGTAGTGCTGAAGGGGAGCGCTTCAATGCATTTGAACTCTCTCTCAGCGTAGCCTGTACAACCATAAGTCAGCCACAAGGGACTACGATTACCGTCGATGGCGGTTATAAAGCCTTTGCTTCTGATAGCGTTAATCCTGTCTGTGACGATATTCCTGATGTTGAGTTTCGCTTTGCTGGAGACGAGCACGGTGTACTGATACTTGCTGAGGGGCAACAAGAAATCCAGTTAGGGCAGGTTATTCAATTTGCTACCCCTCACTGTGATCCAACAGTAAATCTGCATGAGTATTATTGGATACAGGAAGCTGATGGATTGATACACAGCTGTTGGCCGATAACTGGTCGCGGATGTTCTTGGTAGTTCATGCAGCAAATAGCTAAAAGAGGTTGGTCGAGGCCATGCTAGATATAGTCATAACAGGTGGGTGGTTGATGCTACCTATTCTCCTTTGTAGTGTCGTAGTTGGAGCTATTTGTTTGGAGCGGTGGTGGACGTTGCGGCGCGAGGAGGTCATTCCTCCAGTATTGCTTAGCCAATTACAGAGTACAAAAGAATGGTCCAGTGACAATAAGGCGCTTGCTGAGCTGGCTGTTGCCTCTCCCTTAGGCTATGTCATAGCCGCGGGGCTAAAAGGCATTGATTTGCACGCAGAAGCTTTTCAGCGCGTCATGCAATCCACCATTGATAACGTTGCGCATGAGTTGGAGCGGTACTTAACTTTGGTGGGTATTATTGCTTCTATAACTCCGTTGATGGGCATCCTAGGTACTGTTTTTGGCATGATTGATGTTTTTAGCACACTAGTCTCTGCGGGTCAGGGCGACGCAAAAGTGTTGGCTGGAGGCATTTCAACTGCTTTGGTGACCAGTGCCGCGGGTTTGTCAGTAGCGATCCCTGCTTTGATCGCCCACCGCTTTTATTTGCGTAAAGTAGATGAGCTGATCTTGGAGATTGATAGTATTAGTCAGCGCTTTTTTGACCGTCTGCGGGTCGGGATGAATGATCATAATGTTTGATAGGAAACCCCCTGAAAGCGGAGTTTGGAATATCGCCGTTGAGTTTGGATTGGAATCGATAGAACTTTTTGCGCGACCTACAACGTGAGGAATCACCGCGCTAGTCGTCGCGAGGCGTCCGTAGAGTTAACGCCCCTGATAGACGTGGTTTTTTTGCTCCTTATATTTTTTATGGTTTCTACTAGTTTTGTGCAAGATCAAGCTTTAAATGTTGCGCTTCCTCAAGCGAATGGAGATGCTCGACCCGCCCAAGAGGTCTATATAAACATTGTTGTTGGTCGCGATGGCACTTATGCCATTGATGGCAACTCTGCCGTAGACGGCTCGCTAAGCGGGTTGTCCACGCAGCTGCGAAAGGTTGTTAGGGCGAAGTCTCAGCAAAGCGAAAATCTGCCCGTGGTGATTAGTGCCGATGCTAATACGACTCATCAAGCTGTAGTGCGCGTTATGGATGCCTGTGCGCAGGTAGGATTATCAGAAATTAGTCTGGCTACCCAGCCAATATCAAAACCTTCTAAGGAATAGGCTGCTTTATATGGATCAAGGATCTAGTGTGAATCCGTCGGATTGGCAAACTTATCGCAGGTTATTACGCTACGTGGGCCGTTATTGGTTTGTTATGACGCTGTCCATTATAGCTTTCTTGTTTGCAGCTGGTGCAGAGGCTTATTTTGTAAAGCTGTTTGGTGAGCTGATTGATCAATGGGATGACCTTAAGGTTAGAGCTGCGGCGTCCATACCGGCAATGATGGTGGCTGTGACCTTGATTCGCGCTGCGGGCACAATTGTTGGCGAAAGCGCCATGGCCAGAATATCTTTCGGTGTAGTTTATAACTTGCGCGAAGAGTTGTTTGCCCAAGTGTTGAAGTTGCCTAGCAGTTACTTTGATAACGAATCACAAGGTCATATAGTTTCAAGAATTACTTTTACGGTAACCCAATTGCGCGACACAGGTACGGATGCATTGCGCTCGCTTATCCAGGACGGTGTTAAGGTCCTAGCCTACTTAGGTCTAATGCTGTTTCAAAGCTGGCAACTCACTCTGTTATTTATTGGCACCGCTCCGGTACTGGCGTTGGTTGTGGTATTCGCTAGTAGTCGTTTTCGAAAAATTAGTCGACGTATCCAACATTCTATGGGTGATGTAACCCACGTGGCTTCAGAAGCTGTAAACGGTTATCGCGTGGTTAAAGTATTTGGCGGCGAAGCTCACGAAGAGCAACGCTTTTTAGGTGCGAATAAAGTTAATCGTCAGCAAAACCTAAAGATGGCGGTGACCAGGGTTCTTAGCTCGCAGATAAATGAGACCATCATTGCTACAGCGTTGTGTGGGTTGATTATTATGCTTTATCGGCCGGAGGTTGGTGGTGGACTGACGAGTGGCGAGGCAGTAACGTTTTTGGTGCTTGCAGGCATGTTGGGTAAACCTATTCGGAAACTGTCGGAAGTTAACGCCAAGTTACAACGTGGTTTTGCGGCGGCGGAGGACATTTTTGCGCAGCTAGATTCTCCTATTGAAGTCGATAGCGGCGGGCGCGCTGTAGACAAAGCTGCAGGCGCTTTGAAGTTTGACGCTGTTGACTTTGCCTATAGCGAACAAGGTCCCAAGGTTTTGGACAACATTTCCCTAGACATTCACCCAGGCCAAAGTATTGCGCTAGTTGGGCGGTCGGGTAGTGGTAAGTCAACATTGGCGAGCCTGTTGCCGCGTTTTTACGAAATTGGCGGCGGAAAAATTACGTTAGACGGAATTGATCTGAGAGACTATGAGATGAGTAGCCTTAGGAGACAGATCTCTGTGGTGAATCAGCAGGTCACTTTGTTCAACGACACTTTGCGCAACAATATTGCCTATGGTGATGCAAAAGAGGCGACTGATGAGGAAATCAATGTAGCGTTGGAGCGCTCCTACGCCAGTGAATTTGTGAATAAACTGCCGGATGGCATGGACACCATTGTGGGTGACGATGGTGTGCTGCTGTCGGGTGGTCAAAGACAGCGTATCGCAATCGCAAGGGCGTTACTGAAAGATTCACCTATCCTAATTATGGATGAAGCAACTTCAGCCCTTGATAACGAGTCGGAAAAATATATTCAAGCCGCCTTAGAAGAAGTGATGAGTGGTCGTACGACTTTGGTTATTGCGCACCGTTTGTCTACTGTTGAATCCGCTGATGTCATAGTGGTCTTAGAGCAAGGCAAAGTGGTTGAGCAGGGTAGCCACAAAGCACTATTGGCTCGGGGCGGCCATTATGCAGAGCTTTATGCGGCTCAGTTTCAAGACGAGCCTGAGGTTGAAGAAGATGGTTTGGTAGCAGGTGCTTCCGCATCCTTAGAGGTGGTCAACGCTAAGAGTATGGCGAAGGTCAATTCGTTTATGGATCGCTCGGCTAACATTTTGAGTCAGGCATGGTATAGCAATGCTCGCTGGCCGTATCTGTTGGCTCCGTTGTCATGGCTCTATGGCTGGGTCAGTCAGCGCAGGGCGGGTGCCTATCGATCTGGCACTAAGGTGGCAGGTCGCACGTCACTGCCAGTTATCGTAGTTGGAAACATTACTGCTGGTGGGACAGGTAAAACACCGTTGGTTATCTGGTTGGTTGAGGAGCTGCGTCGGCGCGGATTTACTCCAGGTATAGTTTCTAGAGGTTATAAAGGCAGGCTCAGTCGGAAGGGCGCACTTATACCGCCTAATGCTGATCCGTTGCACTATGGCGATGAAGGCGTGTTGTTACGCAATAGGCTTCATTGCCCGGTAGCAATTGCTGCTGATCGTATGAAGGCGCTAAAATTATTGCAAAACGAATCTTGCGATATTGTGATTTCGGATGATGGACTGCAGCATCACGCAATGGGCCGAGACTTAGAGATTATAGTGATTGACGGTGCTCGAGGTGTTGGTAACGGTCAATTACTGCCTGTAGGTCCCTTGCGCGAACCCGCAGGGCGGTTGAAGGAAGTGGACTTGGTTATTTCTAATGGTCGGCCCTCGGGGTTGGTTAAGGGTGAAGTCGTAATGCACTCTAAGGCTAGATATTTCCGAAGCCTCGCAGATGGTAGGCAAATGATGGCTGCTGACTTCTTAGGGCAAAATAGTGCGGTGCATGCGGTTTGTGGCATTGGTAATCCAGCGCGCTTTTTCGCTACTTTGTCTGATTTAGGTTTTCTGATTGAGCCTGAGGCATATAGTGACCATCATTTATATACTGGCGAAGAGATTCAGTTCAATGATGTGATGAGTGTGGTTTGTACGGAAAAGGATGCAACCAAATTAGTTCAGTTGGATGTGGATCTGACTAATGTTTGGTCGCTGGATATCGATGTCACATTTGATGAGGACGTTGCAAGTACTCTAATGAGTAAATTGGTAGAGCGGGGTATCGCTCCGACAATTTCTGTCACCTCCAGAGCAGCTGTGGGTGACTCTCATTCTAAGCCTTCAGAAGGTGGCTTCTAGTATGTCTACTCATGTAGTTATTCCGGCGCGTTATGCGTCATCTCGTTTGCCTGGAAAGCCTTTAGCTCTGATAAATGGATTGCCTATGATTGTGCATGTGGCAGAGCTTGCGAGTAAAACAAGCGCAGATAGCGTTGTGGTCGCCGTAGATGATCAGCGCGTTTTAAATGCTGTGATCGCGGCGGGTCATAAGGCTTTGATGACTCGCATAGATCACCCGTCTGGATCAGACAGAGTGATGCAGGTAGCTGAAGAAATGGGTTGGGACGACGGGGATATAGTGATCAATATTCAAGGTGATGAACCGCTTTTGCCGCCTGCAATTGTAGATAATTTATTTACTGCGATGATTGCAAGAAAAGACATTGAGATGGCTACATTGGCAGAAGCGATTTTTAATAGTCCAGACTTTTTAGACCCCAATGTCGTGAAAGTAGTAGTGGGTGATAACTCGCGCGCGATCAACTTCAGCCGTTCGCCTACTCCCTATCCTCGGGAGTCTATGCAAGATGAGGAAATGTTAAACGCGTTTATTCAAAGCGGTATAGCCCGACGGCATATTGGTATTTATGGATTTAGGGTTTCAGGACTGCGATCGTTTGTGAGCTTGGGCGAATCGCGCTTAGAGCGCATTGAAAAGTTAGAACAGCTTCGATGGATTGAAGCCGGAAAAGACTTGCTAGTACTTGATGTTGATGTAGCGGTGCCAGGTGGTGTCGATACGCCAGAGGATTTACAGCGTGTACAACAGGAATTTGCGAGCAGGTAAACCTGCTCACAAGCTCCAGCTTTTTAGGTGCTAAGTGTCTTTACGGTTACTTAGGCGCCATACGGATGCCGCCGTCTAGGCGTATTGTTTCACCATTCAAATAAGAGTTCTCTACAATCTGCTTAGTCAGTGAAGCATATTCCGGGGGTAGGCCCAAACGCTTAGGGTACTGCACCATGTCGATTAGAGGGTCTCGCACTGCATCCGGTGCACCCGCCATCATTGGTGTGTTGAAAATGCCCGGTGCGATTGTGCAAATGCGCACACCTTGACGTGACAGATCGCGCGCGATCGGTAGTGTCATGCCCGCTACCCCAGCTTTACTAGCTGAGTATGCTGCTTGACCAATTTGACCGTCATAAGCTGCGACAGACGCAGTATTGATGACAACGCCACGTTCCAGAGCTTCACCTTCTGGTTCGTTCAACTGCATAATCGCCGCACATTTACTCAATACTGAGAATGTGCCGATTAGGTTCACTTGTACGATGAAGTTGAACTTTGCGATATCTAAAGCACCTTCACGACCTACGGTTCGTGATGCTGCGCCAATACCCGCACAATTCACATTGATATGAATAGCACCAAAGTCTTCATGGATTTGATTAATAGCTGCGGTTACGGATGCGTCATCGGTAACGTTAACCTGATAAGCTTTTGCATCACCAAGTTCTGCAGCGGTAGCATTTGCTAAATCTTCGTTCAAATCTAGAATTGCTACCTTGCCGCCATTGGCGATGATCATTTCTGCGCTGGCTCTTCCGAGACCGGATGCGCCGCCAGTAATGACAGCGACTTTTCCTTGGATATTCACATGAATTCCTTTAGTTAGTTTCAAACAGTCCGCTAGTATACCCTAAGCTTTTACGGAATC
>CAJJDH010000025.1 GCA_905182905.1 marine gamma proteobacterium HTCC2089
GCACTAAGGCATTTGAAATTAATGAATGCAAAAAAGTATTGAGCGAAACCTTTGCCACCCAAGTGACTAGTTTTGCTTACCCCTTCGGCCACTACGGTGACGACGACGTTAAGCTGTGCGAAGCCGCCGACTTCAGCACGGCAGTAACAACAGACGAGGGCATAGATACGCAACCAAATGCTTTTCGACTAAAACGCATAAAAGTTTCCGGCAAAGATAATTTTTTCGCCTTTAAAACCCGCCTACGCATTGGCTTCCGCGGACACATCTAATTGCGCCGCAAACCACAATTCACATAGACAGATAAAATATGACAACCACCGCGAATGACACAGAACAGCGCATAGCCGAACTTGAAACTAGGCTGGAGTTTCAAGATGAGACTATTACCGAACTCAATGACGAAATGGTGTTGTTACAAAAACGGCTATACACACAAGAAAAGAGTCTAAAAATGCTCACTGAAAAACTGCAGGCCCAAGGCCAAGAAGAGGAAGGCGCAGAGCCGCAAATAGAGCCACCACCACCCCATTACTAAAACCACAACCATTGCGTTAACTGGTTTTCTTATACACAAGAGAAAAATTGTTGGCCGGCATCGGCTTAATGCTAGTGCATTGCAAGCCGCTTTCAATGGCGGCAAGAGTCACTTCTTCTAAGTCTCGAATACCCCATGTTTCATTACGCGCCCTAAGGCTTTGATCGAACTCCAGATTGCTCGGGCTAGTGCATTCGCCCGCCACTTTAAACGGGCCGTAAACGTGCACAATGCCGCCTGGCACCAGCACACTTGCAGCCCCAGCCAGCAGACCCTGCACCGTCGTTACCGGCGATATATGTAACATGTTGGCAACTATCACCGCATCCACTGTGATATGTGGCCAAGGTTCCAGCACATCTAAATTGATCGGCGCAGCTACATTATCCAGCGAGGCTTGGTCTATGATGTTTTGCAAGGGAACTCGATAAGACTCATCGGGTTCGCTAGGCAACCAATTAAGTTCCGGCATTGCCTTAGCAAAATGCATAACATGCTGTCCTGTACCACTGGCAATCTCTAGCACGTTACCTCTCTTAGGTAAGAACTCGCGCAACACGGCTAAAATGGCCTCTTTGTTACGTTCCGCCGAAGGCGAAAACTTGGCTTCAAACATAGCTAAAACCCTTTCGCCTACTATTGCTAATTACCCTTCAAGCTACCAAGGAATTCCAAAGTCCGCGCATAAGCACCATCTTCGGTATCCATAATGGCCGCGTTAAAATCTGTAACACCCAAGTCTTCAAAACGCTTAATTTGACCACGCAGTTGATTTTCATCTCCAACAATGGCGATATCGGCTGGGCCAGCAGCGCCCTCTCTATCCAACATGGCGCGGTAACTGGGCAGTTGGCCATACACTGTCAAATTTTCCGCTATGACAGATTTCGCCTTGTCTACGTTAGTGGTCAACACAATGGGCATGCCAGCAACAATGGCAGGGTCGGGCTTACCTGCGTCACGAAAACTCGGAATTATGTGTTCCTCCATGGTCTTGGGACCGACCATCCATGTGTTAGTGCCGTCAGCCATTTGCGCGGTGAGTTTAATCATCAGCGGGCCAAGGGCAGCTACAACCACGGGTAAATCATTGCCACCAGGAATATCCAAAGTCAGGCCATGCACCTGAAACTCATCCCCATTGAAGTTGACCGTTTCACCTCGAATCAGCGGCATCAGTACGCTCAAATATTCCTTCATATGCTTTGCAGGCTTGTCATAGCTCATGCCATACATATTTTCAATAACCACCTTGTGCGACAAACCAATGCCTAAAGTGAAGCGGCCCTTTGACGCCGCCGCCGTAGTCATAGCTTGCTGTGCCAAGGCGCCGGGGTGTCGCGGATAGGTAGGGGTAACAGCTGTACCTACTCGAATGGTCGATGTTTCTCGCGCAATTAGGCCAAGGGTGGATATAGCATCGTAGGAGAAAATATTCGCCAACCACACGTGGTCAAGGCCAGCTTGCTCCATGTCTTTACCCAACTGGATCACTTCGTCTATTGAACTTTTAGTACCGTCTGCACCGATCATTGCCCCAATACGCATCACTCACTCCCAACTTGAAAAATTTCGAATAAACCCACTACTCAACTAAGGCTCACTTATGTCCGTAGTTAATTCAAGAAATAGTTCACAACGGCGCATTGAAAACTTGATTTAGGGCAAAACTGAGAAAATTTGCCCGACAAAGCAGGTGCAACTGCTCTTATTTGATCAATGTAGAACCAAAGTACAATCATGGGTGACAATTATGGACTTTTCATTTTCCAGTGAATAACGGCATAATCCTGCGCCCTAATTCATAGATCTGGTATATCAATGTCTACAAAAGAAACAGTCGCTATTCTTGGCGGCACAGGTGACCTCGGTACAGGCTTGGCAATTCGCTGGTCAAAAGCCGGTTATAACATCGTTATTGGCTCAAGAACCTTAGATAAGGCCCAAGCAGCCGTTGAGGCATTGCAAGCCATCAGCCCAGACACTCCAGCCCAAGCCATGGAAAATGGTGACGCTGCAGCTGCAGGCGACATTGTCGTCTTAACCGTTCCTGCCGCACACCAAATATCTACACTCGACGCTCTAAAGGATCACCTGAAAGGCAAAATCCTTATTGACGTAACTGTGCCATTGGTACCGCCCAAGGTTGGCACCGTACAGATGCCTGAAGAAGGTAGCGCAGGTAAGCGTGCGCAAGATTTTCTTGGTGAAGAAGTACATGTAGTCAGCGCCTTCCAAAACATTGCAGCTCACTTGCTCCAGCAAGATGTTGTCATCGAGTGCGACGTTTTAGTTGCCGGTAACAGCAAAGATTCTCGCGCTAAAGTGATTGAGATGATCACAGAAGCGGGCATGACCGGCTGGCACGCTGGACCAATTGCCAACGCTGCAGCAGCCGAAGCATTAACTTCAATTCTGATCCAGATCAACCGCGGTGGCATTTTGTCCCACTCAGGTATCAAGATCATCGGTCAAGAGCACTAATCCATGGCGCTCAGTTTCTCTGTCATAGGCGTGCCCGGCATTCCTATGGTGGAATCTGGAGATGATCTCAGCGAGATCATCTGCGGCACTCTCAAGGCTCAAAATCTTACTCTTGAAGATGGCGATGTCCTTTGCCTAGCGCAAAAAATTATTTCCAAGGCAGAAGGCCAAACGGTCTCTCTAGCCAGTGTTGAAGCGGGGCCAGAGGCACTAGAACTCGCCGCTGCAACAAATAAAGATCCGCGCATGGTGCAATTGATTCTGAATGAGTCCAGTGAAGTCATGCGCCATAAACCCAATGTCTTAGTAGTGCGGCATCACCTAGGCATCGTTGGTGCTCACGCGGGCATTGACCAGTCCAATGTCGACCACAGCGATGGCGAGCAGGCGCTCTTATTGCCGAAAGACCCCGACCATTCCGCAGCCCTTATCCGCAAGCAATTACAGCATCAATTCGGCGTGCAAATCGGTGTTGTTATAACTGATTCACATAACCGAGCTTGGCGTATGGGGACCATTGGCAGTGCTATTGGCTGTGCGGGCATTACCGTTTTAGAAGATTATCGCGGCGGCGCAGACATCTACGGCCGCTCACTACAGGCCACGCTGATCAACAGAGCAGACGCACTGGCAAGCACAGCCACCCTGATGATGGGTGAGACTACGGAAAAACTCCCAGTGGTGATTTTACGCGGCTTGCCTAAGGCCACTACGCTGACCAACGATGGCGACCCGGTACAAACTGCCCAAGACATTAACCGACCCTTAGAAGAGGATATGTTCCGCTAATGGCCAAAATTCTTGCTCTGACTGGCGGTGTAGGCGGTGCAAAACTAGCCCTTGGCCTGTCAAAGATCCTCAGTCCAGAAGAACTTATGTTCGCGGTAAACGTGGGCGACGACTTTGAACACCTCGGCCTGCATATCTCTCCAGATATAGACAGCCTTACCTATGCCTTGGCTGGCGAGAACAACCAGGAATTAGGCTGGGGGCGCGCAGGAGAAACTTGGCAGTTTATCGAAACCTTGGGCGGTTTAGGCGGTGAGGCTTGGTTCCGTTTAGGCGACAAAGACCTTGCCCTGCATATGCGGCGCGCCCAGTTGCTCAAAGATAATAAGACGTTAAGCCAAGCTACCGCTGAAATAGCCGCTCACATGGGCATCGCTCACACCATGGCACCCGTAAGCGATAACCCAATTCGCACCATGGTTAACACCAGCGAGGGTGAATTGGCGTTTCAACATTATTTTGTGCGCGAACAATGTAAACCGGCAGTAACTGGATTTAGGTTCGAAGGTATTGAACAAGCCAAACTCAATCCTCTGATCGACGCTTGGCTACAAGATTGTGAGGGCATCATTATTTGCCCGTCTAACCCCTTCGTTTCAGTAGCGCCTATTCTTGAGGTGCCCGGTTTCAAAAAGGCCATAGCGCACCTGCCAATTATCGCTGTATCACCCATTGTTGCGGGCATGGCACTGAAGGGACCTGCGGCAAAAATGATGCAAGAACTCAAAATACCGACCACTGCAAAAGCCATAGCCGACCAATATGAAGGTTTGATAGACGGCTTTGTACTGGATGTAAGCGATGCCCAAAGCATAAGTGAAATAAAAATACCTGCTATCGCCACCCAGTCGGTCATGGTAACTTTAGAAGATCGTGTGGCTTTGGCCCGCGAATGCATAAGATTTTTGGACACGTTGCAGTCTAAATAACAACGGAATTTTGCTGGGTCGATTGCTGTATAGGCATATTTAGTACCGACCGTATTCAGCTAATGCCGGTTAAGAACGGTTCGGCGAGTAAGTATACAAGCGGGCTACTGCAAAGTTCCAAAACGGTTACGACAACTCAGTTGCACAAAAAAGGGGTGCGAATAGGGGTCGAGGCCGGATTATTAACAAAACAGGAGATGCTGATGTGGGCTATCGTTCCCATCAAGACTTTCGCCCGGGCGAAACAACGTCTGGCTAACGTCTTAAACGAAGATGAGCGAAGGTCACTTATGCTGGCTATGGCACGAGATGTGCTTACCTGTTTGTCCCAAAGCGAAACCCTGACCGGGGTGTTAATAGTTTCTCGAGCAAGAGAAGCTGACGTACTGGCAGAAACATTTGCCACAGAACGCTTCGCCGAGAGTCCCAATGTAGATTTGGCTGGCGCTCTCACCCAGGCTGCCCAATATCTTGTTTCTCACTTTGCCGCACAAGGCGTATTCGTCGTACCAGCAGATGTGCCAGCAATTAGCACTGATGAAGTCGATCAGTTGGTACGTTCACACAGTCAAGTTACCGTGTTGCCAGATTCAGAAAATGTAGGCACCAATGGACTTATCTGCTCTCCGCCGCTCAATATTCCCTACATTTTCGACGGCAAAAGTTTCAAACCACATGTAGATGCCGCCTTCGCTAATGGCATAACCCCAAAGATTGTTCCCTCGAGTTGCTTTGCGCTAGACGTTGATACACCCAATGACCTGATGGATCTGTATCAACAACAGCCGCGCAGCCAGACTGCAATTTATTTACATAGGTCTGGTATCGCTAGTCGACTCAGCGCCCACACCAATACAGCCAAGGATAGTTTATGAAGTTCCTACTAGAAAATGCAGTGGCTGGAACCTACCCGAGCAACGAAGAAGCTTTAACGCTTGCAGATGTTACAGACACTAAGGCTTTAGCTGACGCAGCGTCACAAATACGCGATCAAGGCTTCAGAAATGTCGTCACTTATTCACGCAAAGTCTTCATACCGCTCACCCACTTATGCAGAGACGTTTGCCATTACTGCACCTTCGCCCAAGTGCCGCGTAAGGTAAAAGCCCCTTACATGACCATTGACGAGGTTTTAGAGGTGGCGCGGCATGGCCAAGCCATGGGCTGTAAGGAAGCACTCTTCACCTTGGGTGAAAAACCGGAACTACGTTATAGAGCAGCCAGAGACGCACTGGCTGAAATGGGCTATGCGTCCACCACAGAATATTTGTTCGCCGCAGCCAAAGCAGTGTTTGAAGAAACCGGCCTTTTGCCGCACCTCAACCCAGGCAACTTAGAACCCGAAGAACTCGCGGAACTACATAGTGTATCTCCATCTATGGGCATCATGTTGGAATCTGTCAGTGAACGCTTATGCGAAAAAGGCATGCCGCACTACGGCTCGCCAGACAAAGTACCCGCAGTACGCCTGCAAACTTTAGAAAATGCCGGCATTGCCGGAGTACCTTTTACTACGGGCATTTTGATTGGTATCGGCGAAACTCGTCTTGAGCGGGTTGAAAGTTTGCTGGCGATACGTGACATTCACTTGCGTCACGGCCACGTGCAAGAAATCATAGTGCAAAACTTCCGCGCTAAAGCTGAAACCAAAATGGTCAACGCGCCGGAACCAGATCTTGGTGAGTTACTTTGGACCATTGCTATTGCGCGGATTTTATTTGGCGCCACCATGAGTATCCAAGCGCCACCTAATTTGAGCCCGGGCGTGTTACCGCAAATTGTGCACGCGGGTATTAACGATTGGGGCGGTGTATCGCCAGTGACACCAGACTTTGTTAACCCAGAAGCACCTTGGCCTCAGGTTGAAGAACTAGCCCGCGAAACGGCATCAGCCGGTAAATATCTGACTGAACGCTTAACTATTTACCCTGCTTATGCCCAAGATATTCAGCGCTGGGTACACCCAGATCTGCGTGAACGTGTATTAGAAATGATTGATACAGAGGGTATGCCCCGCATCGATGAGTGGTGCCCGGGAGATGTGGACATCTACCCTCCAGAAGAGATCATGAGCGCCATTATCAATCCTGCAAAGCATGTCTCGGCAGACGTTGCCGCAATCATAGCTGACGCAAAAAATGGCAAAGAACTTGCCGAGGCGGAAATTGTGCGTTTGTTTCAAGCACGCGGCGACGACTTCAGTGCGGTGGCGCAAGCAGCTGATGAACTAAGACGTAACACCAACGGTAACAGCGTCAGCTTTGTCGTTAACCGAAATATCAATTACACCAACATTTGTTACTTCAAATGTCAGTTCTGCGCATTCTCAAAAGGCAAATTGTCGGAGAATCTCAGAGGACGACCTTATGACCTTTCCGACGAAGAAATTACCCGTCGCACAGTCGAGGCTTGGGACAGAGGCGCAACAGAGGTATGCATGCAGGGCGGCATACACCCTGAATACACCGGTGACACCTATATCCAGATAGTGAAAACTGTCAAAGCCGCAGTGCCAGAAATGCACGTACATGCCTTCTCACCGCTTGAGGTCTGGCAAGGTGCAGCAACTCTTGAAATGGATCTAAAAACCTACTTAGCCAAACTTAAAGATGCCGGTTTGAGCACCCTACCCGGTACTGCCGCAGAAATTCTCGACGACGAAGTGCGAGCAATAATTTGCGCCGACAAAATCAATACCCAGCAATGGCTGGATGTGATGGAAGCAGCTCACGAAGTAGGTTTCAAAACCACAGCCACTGTTATGTATGGTCATGTTGAAAAACACGAGCACCTAGCCAGACACATATTGCGCGTACGCGCACTACAAGAAAAAACTGGCGGCTTTACCGAGTTTGTACCTTTGCCTTTCATTCATATGGAAGCACCAATGTATCTCAAGGGCAAAGCTCGCAAGGGTCCGACGTTTCGGGAAGCTGTATTACTACACTCCGTTGCACGCTTAGCACTACACGGCCAAATAGATAATATTCAAGCGAGCTGGGTGAAGATGGGTCATAAAGGTATAGAAGCTTGCCTCAACGCCGGTTGTAATGACCTAGGCGGCACCCTGATGAACGAATCTATCAGCCGCGCTGCGGGCACTCAGCATGGTCAAGAGACCTCACCGCGGCAAATGCAGACCATGGTAAGAAACCTAAATCGCGACCCGCAGCAACGCTCCACAGTGTACGGGAGTGTGAGCCGCGAACGTATCTTAGCCGGAGATAAACAGGGTG
The DNA here is from genome assembly GCA_905182905.1 of marine gamma proteobacterium HTCC2089. Lineage (GTDB taxonomy): Bacteria > Pseudomonadota > Gammaproteobacteria > Pseudomonadales > Azotimanducaceae > UBA4421. The sequence goes on from CAJJDH010000025.1 coordinate 7,977, forward strand.
AGTTATTAGAAATCATCAATACGCCCGCTGAAAAATACGAGCGCAAGCGACCTGCTGCTGAGTTAGTAAGAAATCCAGCACCCGCTGTGGTAACCAACACTAGATCGGCCTAAGCAAAACCCAGTGCTACTTGGTTGCAAATCTGCACTTATATGTAAGGGCAGGTTTGGCGCATTAACCTGCTACAGCAATGGGGCCGACCAATAACTACCAAGTATGATTAGCCGTACGTTTAGCAATAGCTTGAGTCATTGCCTCTATCCGCTCAGCATATTTGCTCAGGGAAGATGCTGATTCACACAACAAATTGTGCGCCTCGTGCGGATCCTCTTGTAAGTCATAAAGCTCACATGGGGTCTGGGTAGTAGTCTCTAAAGTCATACGATAACGAGCATCGCGAAGCGCCCTAAACGTAGGTCCTTCCTTAGATCGCGTCTGCTGCATAATTTCACTGAAAGAATAATCTCTGCCCACCGCCTCAGAATTTTTCGCCGCATCAGTAAAGGATAAAATGGAACGGCCCTGAGAATCAGCCAGAGCTGCAGCGCCTGCGGCATCCAACAGTGTAGGTCCTACATCGACCAGCTCAACCAATGCGTCAGAAACCTTGCCAGCACAACCACCGGGTGGTCTAACGATCAACGGAATTTGCACAGAACTGCGATAAAAACAAAACTTCGCCATTAAGTCATGGTCACCCAACATTTCACCGTGATCAGCGCTATAAACGAGCATAGTATTGTCTAGCATATTCTGCTCTTCCAGCTGAGCGACAATTTTGCCTATGCTCTCATCAACAAGGGAAATCATTGCATAGTACTGACGCGCACCGGCTAGAACGTATTCGTCATTAAGTAATTTACCGTTGGCGTGATGATCACACCAAGTAAGGTAGTTCTGCCAAATCTCTGGATGGGACTGCTGCACAAACTTTGCACCGCGGGAAATAGGCGCGTCAGCATAAAACGCTGACCACTCTGGATCACCCATTAGCGGTACGTGAGGCTGAACGTAAGACAACTGCAAAAAGAACGGCTGCCCTTCCTGCTGAGCGGCGAGCCACTGCTGGGCTTCCCGCGTCAAAAAACTGGTTAAATCCTGCTCCTTACTTATGGGACTGGTTACGCCGTCCCAATGTTGTTCGGTCAACCGCCAAATGGATTTGACTTGATCTCGATAAGACTCAAATACGCCTTCGCCCTTTAAGTATCGGGTATAGGGCGTTGTAACACCGTCCATGGCATGCACGTAGCGATCGAACTCTTCGACATTATGATCAAAGCCGAAGGCCTTAACCTGCTCATCAAATTGCAGCATGTTGCCATTGTCTTTATCCGGCTCGACCAAGCCTTCCGAATAATAGTGGGTTTTGCCAACATTGGCCGTGCGATAACCGGCTTGTTGCAAATGCTGCATAAAGGTTGGTCTATTGCTATCAAGGTCACGGCCAAAATTTCGCATGACCCCCAACTCATTTGGGTAAGCACTACTGATCATAGAGGCTCGAGAGGGCTGACAAATCGGCGACTGGCACCACGTATTAGCAAACCGCACACCCTCACCGGCAAGCCGGTCCAAATTAGGCGTTTGAATAATTTCGTTGCCCGCACAACCCAATGCATCATGGCGATGCTGGTCGGCAAAAATGAAAATGATATTTGGCTTAGACATTGCCCTCTCCGATTTAAAGCTGACGCGACCATAGCGAGAACTCTGGCGGATAGCCATAGGAGCTACGGGCTCCCTCAATGCTCACCCGTACACCAGCGCAGCAATTGAACCCGGCAACGCGACTTAATTCGCTGAAGAAAGACAATATCTAAGCACAAATGCGATCTATCAACCTCCTATACAAAGTGATCGTGGTACTGCAGAGCATTTCCAAAAGCTAAAAACCAACGGACAAAAAAGCTCGGCTCTGGCGGCACTTCAACAAGACCTAGCTGACCACCACTGCCCTTGATAAGTTTCAATTCATAGACCACTCCGGGCTTGCGCAACATTGTTGCAGCGCAAGCATTGTAGTGATCCAAAGACTCTTTCCTAAGAGAATCTTCCAAACCTTCGTCCAGATTTATCTCTCCTTCAGAGTTCGCCTGATTGTCCTCGGCCAACGTCGTCTTCGTTTGCATATTAAGTCTCCTTTACCGTTAACGAATCCAAATCTTTTTGTTGTTTACGAAATACCCTGCCATCTGGCACCAAATACATAAGCGGACAAAGCACAAATAGAAATAACACCGCGCTGAAAAAACCAAGGGCCAGGAGCACAACTTCCATACCCCATACATCAAACCCAAAACCCACCAACGGGCCCAAGAACGCAAAGGCCCCACGAAAACCAAAACTCGCCAGTGAGTTAGCGGTCGCGCGATACTCGCTATCAATACGGTTATTCAGCGCATCAGATAACAGCACTGTGCCCAGCCCTCTGATGAAAAAAAACACAGCAGCCATCAACAACCCCAGTACAAAGCCAAACTTTGCCAAGGCGATATAACCAACAACCGGCGCTATACCAATAAAGCCAAGCAAAATTCGTGGCCCAACTAGCGCTTCAATTCGATGACTGAACCTGGAAGACAGCGCCGTTATTAACGTCAGCACTGCCCACAGCCAGCCAAAGTGAATCAGGCTGATGTCTTGGTCTTGCCATATGCGTTGTAACAACCAAACAGCAAAAAAGGTTGTTAACGGCCACAAACACAGCGCCAAAAACACACGGCGCAACATTTGCGACTGCAACAACAACACCGCAATAATTTGCTGGAAGTTACGCCAGTGTGAGGTGCCCGCATTTTCAGATAGTTGTTGCCCCCGAGGTGCTTCCACTAAAAAGAACACAACACACAAAGGCCCCCAACCGATTAGCGCTTGTATCCAAACAACCTCAGTGATTCGACCGGTCAGCAACACTACGGAACACAAAGCCGCTGATATAGCTGCTGAGAAAGTACCAACACTGTATAACTTACCCACTACTCGGCGCTGCTTACTGACCCCTCTGTTAAGTGCTAACTCGGTGTCATATAGCAGCGCCAAATCTGCGCCTGAAAGCAGTGAAGCACCAATGCCTAAGGTAAACTCGTAAACCACCAAGGCAGCAAAACTATCGGCAAAAATGAGCTGGCTATGGCCTAATCCGGATACGATGGCACCAGCCAAAATAATATTGCGACGACCAAATACATCAGCAAGATAGCCAGAAGGCACTTCACTCACTAACATCGCCGTGGCAAAAATAGTCTGTAGTGCAAAAATTCCCTGCATGTCTAAACCTTTGCTTTGGAATATAGGCACTATCAAGGGCATAACTATGGCAAAGACATAAAAAAATCTAAGCCACATAGAGCCGGCAATATTGCGTTGTAACAATCGCAACTGCTCCGCATTCATCTTTTGCTCTGCGCTCAAATTCATTGCTCTATCCATCTTTCCGTCTTGTCGTTCTCGCAACTTTGTTGCAAATCTATTTGTCTTTATGGGTGCTTTTGCGCTCTTCAATCACCGACTCCCTGATCTCTGCATGCCCAAAAGCTACCAACGCCTCGTGCGGCGTAGGCAAAAAAAAACCCCGAAGGCTTGAGGCTCTTCGGGGTTTTTGCATTCACTATGTGAACCAAATTAACCAACCGAATTCCCCGGGTCGTAGAAAGTGGCGATGTTCGCGTTTTCTTGGGTGAAATATCTTTGAGACGACACTGGAGTTACCACATGCCACAGACCACAAATCACAGCCATGACGCGCTCACCGCGTATTGCGCCGCAAATTGAATATTTAAGTGTGGATACGTTCATGGGTTTTTCGATCTATCTCAAATGGGTTGATACTTTGGTTGATACTTTGGTTGATATTTTGACTGATACTTTGCTCGTTACTCAGCGCTAGCTTTCTTGTGTTTTGCTTTTATGTGTTTTGTGTTTTGTGTTGTCTTTCCCAGCTTCGCTTTGGCCTGCTGAGAGTTTGTGGTGACGCTTGGGTTTTACCCATTAAATTTTCGCCGCCTCAATGCGAGGCTGCAACTTATACCTTTCACCACACAACGCACCAGCGCCTTGATCAGCGGTATAATTTTTCAGACGCTTTGCATAAATCTAACAAACTTAGTAAGCACCTTTATTAATAGGGCGTGAAAAAAGGGTTTGTTGGCACTTTAGTCCTAAGCGGCGCGGACAGGTACTATTGCCCTTGCTGGTGCTCGAAGATCGACTTATGTCCTACCTTCGACCAATCTGGCGGCATTAACACTGGGCGAGGATCGAACTTCGCCCAACGAGCAGGCTTGCCGCGAACAATGGCTTCTGCGTACTTACCACCAGCTGTAAGGTTAGTAATCGGAATTGCATGAGCCGCAGAATAGGCACATAGCAACAGCGGTCTGGGTCTGGGACTTAAGTTGGGCGGAGAGCCATGGACGCTACGGCAGTTGTGCACTGTAATGGAACCGGCGCCACCGCCTAGGTACTTAGCACTGTCAGCATTGAGCTGAGGAATATCTCTTTCAGCAATATTTCCAGTCCATTGAGAAGAATCGTCATATAGATCATAAAGTGGTCCTTCATGACTGCCAGGAATCACTCCCATGGGCGCCATATTATCGGTAACATCGTCTAGGTAAACGCCAATGGTGATTACCTGATAATTGGTGTGCGGCCAAAACTGAATGTCCTGGTGCCACTTAACTTCTTCTCCACCGCCACCCCATTTGAAATTTAGTTTGGCGTGATGAAATTTAACATCTGGACCCAGCAGATCCTCAGCTACATCTACAAATGGTCCTTGGCTAGCAAATTCCCAGTAAGTCTCATGGTGATCTACCGGGGAATTAAGACGGCGAATACGAGGTGAGGAGGCGCTATGGTCGGGCTCTAAGTCAAAGCGCCGATCTTTGCCCTGTACACTGCGACTTATCTGAATAAATTCATTGGTCACGGCATTTAACTTGTCTAGCCACTGTTGGCCCACCAAGCATTCTACGCCAATAAATCCATCGCGAAAGTAGCCTTCTCGCTGTGCTTGGGTCAAGGCCTTTGCTGGCCGTTGTAGAATATCTTGCATAACGTCACTCTCCCCTAACAAGCTATGAAAACCTTCGGCTAAAACCTCTATTGCAGCTAACTTTCCAAGCCCAATATTCGGCGGTTGGTTTTCTCATCTAGCCCACCTGCAGCAAAATCATCAAAAGCTTTATCTGTCACAGGTATAATATGTTGGCGAATGAAGTCTGCGCCCTCGCGCGCACCAACCTCTTGATGCTTTAGACAACACTCCCACTCTAAGACCGCCCAACCCGCAAAGTCATAGCCCGCCAGCTTACCAAAAATACCTTTGAAGTCGATCTGACCGTCCCCCAAGGAACGAAAGCGCCCAGGCCTATGCAACCAATCTTGGAACCCACCATAAACTCCACTCCTACCATTGGGTTTAAGCTCAGCATCCTTTACATGAAACATTTTGATGCGCTCATGGTAGTGATCGATAAAGCTCAGATAATCCATTTGCTGCAAAGCAAAGTGGCTGGGATCGTACAAAATATTTGCACTAGCGTGCTGGTCCACAGCGTCAAGAAAACGCTCAAAGGTGACACCATCGTGTAAGTCTTCACCGGGGTGAATTTCATAACACACGTTCACGCCCTCTTCAGCATACACATCTAGAATTGGCCGCCAACGTTTTGCCAACTCTGCGAACCCCTCCTCTACTAGCCCTGCAGGTCGTGGCGCCCAAGGATACATGTAGGGCCAAAGCAGCGAACCGGAAAATGTCGCATGTTCAGTCAGACCCAATCGACGACTAGCCTTTGCTGCTAACTTCACCTGCTCCACTGCCCAGTGGCGGCGCTTTTCGGGGTTACCCCGCACCTGGGGAGCGGCGAAACCATCAAACATTTCGTCATAGGCCGGGTGCACGGCCACCAACTGACCTTCAAGGTGGGTAGATAGCTCTGTGATTTGAACCCCATGGGCGGCGACCCTGCCTACCAGTTCATCACAATAGGTCTGACTTTGCGCTGCCAGCGCAACATCAATAAAGTTCGCATTACCAATAGGTACTTGAACTCCTACAAATCCCAATTGCGCAGCCCACTCTGCCATGGCATCAATAGAATTAAAGGGCGCATCATCAGCAATAAACTGCGCAAGGAAAATGCCCGGGCCTTTAAGAGTTTTCATTTATCTATCACCTATCTAAATCCACTTAGTCTTTGCTTAAGTTAGGCGCACCCACTGGGCACCCGCTTGCGCACTGTTCACCACGCTTTGGATAAATTGCATACCACGTACACCTTCCGCTATACCGGGGTAATTTACATTATCCGAGCCACCCAAAAGATGATTGCAAAAATTGCGATAGACCTCGGCAAATGCCTCTAAATAACCTTCTGGATGACCTGGTGGTAAACGCGTTGCGGCAATAGAGTGTGGGTTTGTGCCTGCCCAGCCAGATCGCAAAACTTGCATAGGGCCGTCGGCATGCCGCACAACCAAAGAGTTGGCGTCATCCTGACACCATTCAATACTGGCGCGGTCACCAAACACTTGCAGTCTGAGGTCGTTTTCTTTACCTAGTGCAATCTGACTAACACTGAGAATACCTTTGGCACCCCCGGCAAAACGCAGCAGCACATTGCCATCGTCTTCTAATTGCCGACCCGGAACAAACGTCGTGATGTCCGCACACAGAGACTCTAAATGCAGGCCTGTTACGTAACTGATCAGATTTTCACCATGGCTGCCGATATCGCCAAAACACCCAGCTGCACCAGCACGCTGCGGGTCGGTACGCCAATCCGCCTGTTTATTATCGAGCAATGGTTGCGCCAGCCAACCTTGCAAATATTCACAGTTTACCCGGCGAATAGAACCTAGTTTGCCTTCTTCAATCATAGCCCGGGCCTGACGAATCATTGGGTAACCGGTGTAGTTGTGAGTCAGCGCAAAAGCTAGCCCTGAGGCCTCCACTTTGCGCTGTAGCTCAAGTGCTTGATCAAGGTCAAAAGCCACTGGCTTATCGCAGACCACATGAAACCCTGCATCCAATGCCGCCATAGCCACCGGGTAATGCAGGTGGTTGGGCGTGGCAATGACCACAAAGTCCATACGCTGCTCTACTGGCAATAGATTTTCTTGCGCAAACATTGCTTCAAAGGAGGCGTAAGCGCGTTCTTGAGGTAGGCGATAAATGCTTTGCGCTGAGTCTTTACTGCGCTCAGGGTCAGAGGAAAATGCGCCACAAACTAAGGTCGCCAAGCCATCCATTTCTGCAGCAATACGATGTACTGGTCCAATAAACGAGCCGATCCCACCACCAACCAATCCAAACTTCAGTTTTCTCAATTTAATTTTTCAGCCTCTATTTGTTGATCTTTTATAGCTCTGCCCAAACCTTAATGCACGTTTTCTTTCTGGGTGTCAGATTACAAAGTACAGGTTAGGATACGGTATTGGGAGAAACTTATGAGTACAAAAATAGTACCTATTTCGGTACAACTTTATAGCGTTAGAGAGGCCTCTGCCGAGAACTTTGATCAAGTACTGGATATTATCGCGCGACTTGGTTTTAAGGGCGTAGAACCTTTCCACCTCTTTGGCAAAAGCCCAGCTGATTTTAAAAATCAGGTAGAGGATCTAGGCATGGAGGTTTCTTCCACGCACTTTCCTTGGGTAAATCGCAACCCTGACATTGGCCGAGTAGCGGACATTGTTAAAGAGCTGGGACTCAACCGCGTACCCGGTGGCTATGGTCCCGATGACTTCAAAGATATGGACGCCGTTAATCGCACCATAGAAACCACACAGGCTTTTGTTGATCAGCTCAAACCTTATGATCTGGCTTTATTCCTGCATAACCACTACTGGGAATTTAACGAGATCGAAGGCCGCCCTGGATATCATTATTTGCAAGATGCCATCCCAGAGCTGACCTTTGAATTAGATACTTACTGGGCAGCCAATTTTGGCAACAACGACCCAGCAGCGGAATTGACCCGCATAAAACAGCGCACGCCACTATTGCACATTAAGGATGGCCCGCTTAAACCAGACCTCCCCCATGTAGCAGTGGGCTCCGGCGCAATGGACATTCCTAAGGTTTTTGCCGCAGCAGACCCTGAAGTTTTTGAATGGGCGGTAGTTGAACTAGATGCATGTGCAACAGATATGCTCACGGCAATAGCACGCAGCTACAAATATTTAACGCAGAACGGATTGGCGCAAGGTAATGTCTAAAATAAAATACGATTTCGGTAGTGGTCGTTCAGACCCCGCAACATTTCCAGTAGCTGCCTTACAGGCCGCAGCCACTAAGGTCATTGAAGAACAGGCGGAAGCTCTAACTCAATATCCAGGGAACTTGGGCCACGAGGGTATGCGCATAGCCATGGCGGAACGCGAGGCAGATCGCGAAGGCCTAAGTATTGATCCAAACCATCTACTATTAACCAACGGTTCAATGCAGGGGGTAACTCTTACCGCTGAGGCATTGCAGGACAACCCTGGCGATACGGTATTGGTAGAAGAGTACTGCTACCCAGGCACGCTCAGTGCTTACCGCAGCCTAAAATACGACATGGTGGGCATTCCTTTAGACGAGGGTGGTATGTGCCCTGATGCGGTGGAAGCTGCACTTGCAAAGTTAGATAAAGAAAAGCGCCTGCCGAAATTTATTTACACCATTAGCACTTATCAAAACCCAACAGGCTTTGTAATGCCCAAGGCTCGGCGCCTACAAATTATTGAGCTGGCCAAGCATTACAATGTGCCTATTGTGGAAGACAATTGTTATGCGGACGTACATTACGATGGCCCACTGGAACCTGCCTTCTATGCCTTGGACGAAGATCCAAATCAAATCTATCTTTGTTCTTTATCGAAAATTTTGGCCCCCGGGCTAAGGCTTGGTTATATCTATGCTCGCCCGCCAATGCTGGAAAAAATCATGGCACGCAGACACGATGCCGGCAGTAATTATTTGGCAGCAGCCATCGCTGCAGAGTTCTATAAAGAAGGCATCCAAGCTCACGCCAAAGCCACTAACCCTGTACTTAAAGAAAAGCGCGACCTAACCATAGCCGGTCTTGAAAGTGAGCTAGGTGATATCTGTGTTTGGTCCGAACCAGTTGGCGGCCTATTTATTTGGGTGCGCATACCCGAAGACGTAGACAGAAAAGCGTTAAGAGATATGGCATTAGGCGAAGGGGTGAACTTCCTGCCTGGCCAGTCCTTCCACTACCAACGCAAAGACGTAGCCTACTTACGTTTAGCATTTGGTCACTTAACCTTAGAACAGATCAGCGCCGGCATTCCAATACTCGCTAAGTGCATCCAAAGCTGTCGCGGTAGTAACGAGCGCAGAGACTTCGACAGTCTGTTTTAGACCCTAATCATTGCTTGAAAAAAGGAACAATAATGACAAACAAGCTTCAACCAGGGGATATGTTTCCAGACATTACCCTCAACACGATAGACGGCGGAGAGATCAATCTACCTGCTGATCTAGATAGTCCATTTACGGCAGTGCTATTTTATCGCGGCCATTGGTGACCTTATTGCCGCCGACTGTTAGCCGGCTATGAAGAGCGCCGTGAAGCGTTTGCAGCACAAGGGGTATCAATCATTGCAGCATCGGTCGATTCCTTGGGGAAGACAACCGAGGTGGCAGCGCCACTGGCGTTCCCCGTAGCATTTGGTGTGACAAGAAGCCAAGGCGACAGTCTGGGTGCCTGGTGGGATGAAAGCCGAGACTTTATCCAACCCAGTGAATTCTTGCTGACAAAAAGTGGCAAGGTCATGGCTTCCACCTACAGCAATTCACCGGTAGGACGAATGGATTCTGCGGAAACCCTCACGCTCATTGAATACATCAATGCACAGCGAACAAAAAAGGCTTAGGGCAGATTTAGCTAGCAGCTGGCTAGCTGCTAGCTAGGTACCGCCAAAGCCAATATTGCCTTATAACCTCTCTGAATCTCCATCTGCGCCTCATAACCCTTGTCGATCAGCATTTGATGCGCATCTTTGAGTTTGTAGTGAGGACAATTAACCACCAAGTGATGTTCTAAGTGATACTGGACATTGTATGGGGCAATCAACGCGCGCTCCCACCAGCTTGCAATAGTTGTTCGCGTATTGCGTAAACGGTCATCGTTATCCGGTACTACTGCATGCTCACCAATATTTCGCAAGCGCACTACAAACCGATTCCAAGTCAGCGCGGGTACCCACCACAATAAGAAGTACATATACCAAACACCTGCTGCTGCAAAACCCGCCAAAAAGACCAAATTGATAACAATATTCGGACCGATGCGTCGCCATGCGTTGGCTAGACGAGCACCTAGCGTATCTCCTCTAAACGCCGCGCGAACGATACGCCCATACTGATCCCAGCCAGTTTGCCCTGTAAGGTCGCGGATCACCTTGCGTCGAAACGAAGTCTTGGTAATTGGAAAAGGTTTCGACAACGCAAGATCCGGATCGTTTTCTTGCTGAGTATGCAAATGATGTTGCACATGATATTTGCGGTAAGTGTCGATTTTTTCATCGGTGAAAGGGCGGTTGAGAATCCATTCGCAGACCCAGTCATTGACCTTACGGTTAGCGTATAACGCGCCGTGGGCGCCATCATGGGTGAGCACAAAAAGTCCTAGTTGCCGAGCGCCAACAACCATAATTGCCAGCAGTACTGTCAGCGGATTAGTCCAAACACTGGCAATAACCCACGCGCCTAAAATAACCCCCCAGCAATGGACAATAGCCAATGTACTACGCCAGCTGGAAACACTGCGTAAATAGGTTATTTCTGCCGACGAAAAGAAATCGCCTGGACGTTGCAAATCACTCATAAGGGCCTCGAGCGCACCAATCTAATTCTGATGGGCGAAAATATTACTCCCTCTCATGTGCCAATTCCACCACTTACAATGGGACCCAAGACGGCTAGCGAATAGCGCCATCGGCCCTCAACTGGTCAATTTCCGGTGCTGAAAACCCCAGCTCATCCATCAGAGCGTCAGTGCTATCACCCACCTCGCACGGCCCGCCAAGAGTTCGCTGTAAGTTTGGCCATTGGGACATTGCACCGTGACGCAGCCCTTCGCCATGTAGTGGATGAATAAAGTTCACTACTAATTCACTATCCGAAAAATACTCCGTTTGCATTCGATCCCCGGGCGTAGGTCCATCCGCTTGAATACAACCTAACCCCATGGGTAGAAGCTTTTGCTGCCACTCTCCAGCACAAAAATTTACTAAATCCGTAAAATCGCCCACTACACTATGGAATTGCTCTTGTTCGATAGCAGTCACTAAGTTGACGAAAAGCCAGCCCTCTTTACAGGCGTAGAGTTGGTTGTAAGGACCTTTGCCTAAGTAATCAGCATCCAATGCAATACGGTTACTGCTGCCTTTTTTGTTGGCAGCACTTAGCTGCATAAAGTCATCGAAATTTGCATACGCATTAGCCCCAAACATATCCAAATAAATAATTTGACCCACGCCTAACCTGCGTGCGGCAAGCAAACCCATGGCTCCAGCACTTGCCACGACAAAGGAAGTATTCGGATCTGGGTTCACCTCGTTGGCACGAAATAGCCGCCGACTAATGTCAAAAACCTGAGGATAGTCCTGAATCGTTGTAGGCAACTGGCCAAATTGATAAAGCACTCCCCCTAGAGCTGCCCCTGGTATTGGGTGGGTAGATGGTCGCAGAGCACCCGGACCTTTGGGGCCATATCCATTCACCGACATATAGACAAGTTTGGGGTTGTGTACTGACAAACTTGCGTAATCTAACCCCAATCGTTCAGGTACCCCTGGACGATAGTTATGAATAAATAAATCTGCATTTGCGACCAATGACTGGGCAATCTCCTGCCCAGACTGAGATTTAAGATTCAGAGCAATACTTTCTTTATCTGTATTGCACCGAGCAGCACCTAGACCAAAGGCCATAACGCGAAAAGGGTCACCATCAATGGGCTCTAGCTTAATCACTCTAGCGCCAAGGTCTGCCAGCATACTGGCACCAAAAGGCGAAGCAATAATCGCCGCGGCCTCGACCACGGTAACTCCCGCCAAGGGCAATGTTGCCTTTGTTGCAGTCCTCACACCTAGGTCTTGCTCTTGTTGTTCTTTAAACAACTCCTTTAGTTGAAGTGACGACATTTGAATAGGCACCGGGCCACCCGGAACCTGTCCAGGTGTGGCGGTAAAATCCCCCAGCAACCCAAGCTGACTGAAACCATGGGACACATCACTGTGCCCATTGGTCAAAATATCCGCATCTTCTAGTGCTTCCTGAGTACTCTGATAGGGATGCGCTACAACACCACCGTCGGCTAAAAAGATGTCCATCCACTCTTGTCGGCAGCGCGTCTGCATCTGCAGGCAAATACGTTGTCTGAAATCTTCGGTTATTGCCTCACTTAAAGGCTGGGTTGCTAACTCTGCTTCGCGCAAAAGATCATCTAAACCTATCGCGCGGAGAAAATTTGCTTGCAGATGAGGAAGCAAATTGCCTAACTGCAACCACAGCCCATCTGCACATTGAACAGGCTGATAATTGAGCATAGGTAAGATTTTGTCCGGCTCTATGTAAGGTACGGGAGAAGGGTCCATTTGACTGGCACCCAAGCCCACTAGGTCATAAGCGGTCAGCGCACGCAGCATATTACTGCGCAGTAATTGCCCGTGATTGGAATGCTCGCGGTTGAACAGCTGTGCCAAAATTCCTGCTAGCATGGCTTGGCTGGCTCCATGGGTCCCCACCTTGAGCGCCGGATAAACCGGACCAGGACGCTCTGCCACACCTTCAAAAACCATCATCCGACCAATGGCAGCAGCCACTAAAGATTCTTCCGCCGCGAACCTTTCACCATCTGCGGCTAGGTGACTAAATTTGTTGTTCTCGCCAAAACCGCTAACCTGACCTTGAATCAAATCAGGGCGCACTGCTGTAAGGCTCGCTGCGTTCAGGCCCAAACGCAACAGAGTAGTCTCAGATAAATCCGTCAAAAACACATCAGCGGATGCCAAAATATGTCTACGTATGTTGTCAGCATCCGCGCATGTACTGCCCTGAGCCGGGCCTAAGCTGACGTTTATCCGCAGTTTGCCCCTCTGCCAAACTCGGTATTCACGCTCAGATTCTCCGTACTCAAACCAAACCACCTGAGCACCAAAGTCAGCCAGAACCATTCCCACCAACCCCGCGAGTGGCCCGTTGCTCACTTCAACTACGGTAATGCCGTCTAATATTTGCTTCACTTAAGTCCCCCGACTTGCTCTCCCTGACGCGCGGCTCCTGTTTAATCTCATAGCCTAAGCATTAAGAAACTAGCATAAAAGCTGATCCAGTTACCTGTATTGCAGATTTGATCAATGCAAGTGAGGCAGCATAGAAGACTACAGGCTATACTCTGCAGTTATGAATATAGAAAACCAAAAAGAACAGACAGAAATTACATACCCGCTGACGGAAAGACCCGCGCCAGGTACAACCATGGAAGTGGCCCCGGGGGTGCGTTGGCTTGCTATGCCAATGCCCGGCTCCTTAGGTTTTATCAATCTTTATTTGCTTGAGGATATCGCGGGCTGGTGGATTGTGGACACTGGCCTGAATAACGAACAAACCAAAGACCTTTGGGAAAAAATCTTTGCCGACGAACTGCAAGGCAAACCAGTCATAGGTGTCATATGTACGCATATGCACCCTGACCACATTGGTCAGTCACTGATGATCACCAACAAATTTCAATGCCCCCTATATATGACTCGAGGCGAGTATTACCAAGCACGAGCTTTTTCCAGCAGCGGTGGCTTTAGCCACAATAACTGGATCGGCAAGAAATTTTACAAACAAGCCGGCATGCCTGACGACTACATGGAACAGATCGAAAAGATGTGGTCCACGCGAGCCGCCGAAGGCATGACAATGCCAACCATGAGTGGCGGCTATGAGCGCCTAGAAAGTGGTCAGGTACTCACCATCGGTGACAACGACTGGCAAATAGTTGTGGGATCTGGGCATTCACCCGAACACGCTTGCCTTTATAGCCCGGCGCTAAAAGTACTGATCTCTGGCGACCAAATTTTGCCTATTATTACGTCAAATGTAAGCGTGCACCCGTCAGAACCTAATGCCAACCCAATGCACGACTGGATGAACTCCCATGACTATTTTCTCAAAGTCATCCCAGACGATACTTTTGTATTACCGGCCCACAACCTTCCGTTTTATGGAGTGAAAGCAAGGCTTCGTGACTTGATCAGCCACCATGATGATCGAATGCTAGCCATCGAAGAGGCCTGCATTGAAGCAAAAGACGCTAAGGAACTGCTACCAGTACTGTTCTCGCGAGAACTTGGGCCGCCGCAAATGATGATGGCGCTGGGCGAGGCGATAGCCCACGTACATTTATTGATGCATCGTAACCGGATAGAACGCCAACTTGATGACGACGGTGTTTATAAGTACCACTCAATAGACCCTACTTTGCCACGACGCGCCCACCCAAACGATCATGACGCGCCGAACGACGCGCCAACCTACGTTTAGCGCACTAGATAAGATGTCCGAACAAACACCCGCATTGAAAACTCGCATTGCGGGCATTTGCTACAGCGTTTTAAAATTTGCTCAAGACAGCTTGCCACCGGGCATTCGCAGTCTAGTGGGGCTGCTCTGCATGGTGGGGGGCGTTTTCGGCTTCTTACCGATACTCGGCTTCTGGATGCTGCCTTTGGGTGTGGCTCTGATTGGATTAGATATCCCCCCTGCCCGCAAACGCATTCAAGCCTGGATGGAAATGCTGAAAATTCAAAGTTCCGAATAAGAACACCGAGTCCACGCAGGCAAACTAAGCAAATCTCCAACATCCAGCACTTAATCTGCCTACCTCTACACCGCCCACCTTGAAAATCACAAATTAACCCTGCACAGTCAAAGCATAGTAAAGACACTAATCAGCACCTCGGGGGAGAGCACTATGAGTGAACTAGCATTTCTTTCGGCTACACAGTTAGCTGCGAAAGTACGCAATAAGGAAATTTCAGCAGTCGAACTGCTCAATCACTATTTAGGACGTGTGGATCAATACAACGGTGACCTTAACGCGATCATTGTAGATATACGCGAACAGGCGCTGAAGGATGCAACTGAGGCTGACGCCATGTTGGCACGCGGCGATGCTTGCGGCCCTCTACACGGCGTGCCCATGACCGTAAAAGAATCCTACAACGTTGCTGGCACCCCGACTACATGGGGCAATCCAAACTGGACAGGCAATGTACCCAATGAAGACGCCGAGTCGGTGAAAAAACTGAAAAAAGCAGGCGTTACATTATTTGGTAAAACTAACGTGCCATTGTCTTTGGCAGATTTTCAAAGTTATAACGAAGTTTACGGCACAACTAATAACCCCTACGATCACGAACGTATACCCGGTGGTTCTTCGGGTGGTTCAGCGGCTGCATTGGCAGCAGGTTTAACTGGCTTGGAGACCGGCTCAGATATTGGCGGTTCCATACGCAATCCCGCCCACTTCTGCGGAGTCTTCGGCCATAAACCCACCCATAACCTGCTTTGGATGCGCGGTCATGCACCACCGGGTGATAATCGCGCAGGATCAGATATTTCCGTTATCGGGCCTCTAGCAAGATCTGCATTTGATCTTGAAACTGCAGTACGCGTTATGGCGGGGCCGGATGAAATTGCGTCCCGAGGTTTTAAACTTGACCTGCCTGAATTAGGCGATAGATCGCTCAAGGGCCTTAAAGTCGGGGTATGGAAAAACGAAGCATCCGCTCCTGTCAGCCAAGAAGTAGAAGCAAGGGTAGACCTTGTGGCCCAAGCCCTCAGAGACGAAGGCGCAATAATTGACGAAGACGCTCGACCAGATTTTTCCGTTGACCATGTGCAAGATGTTTACCGCAAACTACTGCACTCGACCATGGCAATGCGTATGCCCGATGAGGACTACGAGAACTTACTCAAATACGTGAAAGACCTAGATCCAAATGATGATCGTGAAAGTTCTAAAGTGTTACGCGCCCAAGTTTCTAGTTTCAAACAGTGGGGAGAAGCTAATGAGGCTCGACACAAGTTGCGCTGGATTTGGCATGAATTTTTCGGCAAATACGATATTTTGCTTACACCGATGATGGCAACCCCAGCCTTTAAGCATGATCAAAGGCCGTTTGCCGAACGTACGTTGCAGGTAGATAACCAAGAGCGCCCTTACTTTGAACAAGTATTTTGGGCGGGACTGACCGGTGTTTCATTTTTACCCTCCACTGTTATTCCTACAGGACTGAACAAAGAAGGTTTACCCATTGGCGTACAAATTGTTGGGCCTGAGCTTGGGGATTTAATCACCATTGGCGTTGCGCAAAGACTGGAGCAAGCAGGCTTTGGTTTCACCCCACCACCAGCCTACGGCTAGTGGTATAGACCAAGTCAACAATAACCGCCGCAAAAGATCCGGGCTGTGCTCACAGCCCGCGAAGAAAAGGTAATCCCTAGGTTGATATGAGGTAATATTGCGCCGCTATGCAAAATACTACCAAAGCCCAAGCGCATCCGAACATCGCCCTAGTAAAATACTGGGGCAAGCAAGACAAACAAGGCAACTTGCCAGCAACACCCAATCTGTCCATTACCCTGTCAAATCTGACTACGACTACCGAAGTTCAAAACAAGCAGAATGGAACAGCCGACGAATTCCACCTTAATGGCGAGCAAGTAGAAGACGATAAACTCCATGGCTGGTTACAGACCTTGCGCAAACATTTCGACGTACCCGCAGTGGTGATTAAAAGTGCCAACAACTTTCCAACCAGCGCTGGTCTTGCATCTTCCGCGTCAGGGTTTGCCGCGCTAATCACTGCAATCAATACACACTGCGACTTGGGCCTGAACGAGGAAATGCGCTCAAATTGGGCACGCCAAGGTTCAGCAAGCGCTGCTCGTTCCATCCACGGCGGATTTGTTGCACTTGTACCGCCTCAATGGGAAGCCATGCGCCTTGCTCCTAGTGCCCATTGGCCGCTGGAGGTGGTCGTAGCCGTTACCAGCAGGGCCGCAAAATCCGTCAATTCCACCCAAGGTATGCAACGATCTAAACGAACCTCACCGTTTTATAATGCTTGGTTAAGAGGAGCGGCGGATGATTACAGCGCTGCCTCGGAAGCCATTAGCACACGCAATTTCACCCAACTGGCAGAAGTTGCAGAACTCAGCTGTTTGAAAATGCACAGCCTCATGCTTACTAGTATTCCAACCTTAAGCTATTGGACGCCAGCAAGCGTTGCCTGCATGGATTGCATAAGAACCCTGCGCGACCAAGGTCATCAAGTATTTTTTACTGTAGATGCGGGGCCACAAATTAAAGCTGTATGCACAGCAGAAAGCCGAAGCGCAGTCAGCGCCGCATTAGCACAGGTGCCGGGTGTTCTAGAAATCATAGATTGCGGCCTGGGCGAAGGTGCGCGGATTATTGACCAGTGATATTTAGCGCGCCGGGAAAAGTGGTTTTATGGGGAGAATACGCAGTTCTTGCGGGCGCTCCAGCAGCAATTATGGCCGTGGATACAGTAGCTCAGGTGCGCATCGAAGAACGCCAAGACAACACTTGGCATTTCAGCAGCACAGGTTTTGACAGCCCTAGCGCAATGGTTACAAACAGTACCCTGCCTAGTGAACCCACCGCCGCCTTTACAGCTAGTATTTTGCAGCACTGGGGACTAGTGCGACTCAGCGACGTATGCTCAGGAGCGGACTTACATACTGACAGTGCAGATTTTTTTGCCGAAGGCCACAAGCTGGGTTTGGGTTCATCAGCAGCAGTATGCAATGCAACCTACGCAGGGTTGTGCCAGCTTTTGCACAAAGTACCTTCGTTAGCTGAAGCGCAGCTCATCCATCGCAACTGGCAAGGCGGCAAAGGTAGTGGCTTAGATGTGGCAGCGTCATGGTTTGGTGGCGTAATACGCTATCAAAACGGTCAAGCGGAAACCTACAGTTGGCCCAAAGATTTACACTGGCAACTTGTGTGGACCGGAAAAAGTGCTAAAACCGTTGATCACATTACCAGCTTTGATACTTGGCGGAGCCAAGACCAATCCAGCCTCCTCGATGACCTGTCCCAACTCAGCAGTCAACTCTTTGACCAACCTGGCGAAGACAATTTGCTTAACGCTTATCAACACGCATTATTCGCATTGGATCTAAGCGCACAACTAAATATTTTTACCACAGAGCACCGCTCCTTGGTTAAACTAGCGGCCTCACACGGCATTACCTATAAACCTTGTGGCGCCGGTGGCGGCGATATCGGTATTGCGTTGAGTACCGATACAGACGCACTAGAAAAATTTCGTAGTGCGGTTTCAGATAACGATTTTTTGTTACTCGATTTGGAGATGGCCGAACATGGCATCACAGTCAAAGACTGAGCAAGACCAACAGGGATCTTCGCGGATTCCGAATTTCTTCCGTTTAAACATCAACCAGCGAATTGCGGCACTACATGAACGCGGCTTGCTGTCTCAAGAAGATGTTCAACAACTCTCTACTGGCAGCCACCAAGTACAGCTTAATGTCGCGGATAAGATGATAGAAAACGTAATCGGCGTTTTTGGTCTGCCTATGGGTGTAGCCCTGAACTTCCTTATCAACAGTCGTGACTATGTAGTCCCCTTAGTGGTAGAGGAGCCCTCAATTGTTGCTGGGTTGTCCGGCGCTGCCCGTTTAGCTCGTTTAGGCGGTGGTTTTGTCGCTGAGGAAGTCACGCCAATACTCATTGGCCAAGTTCAAGTTGTCATTGATAGTGACCCTGAGGCTGCAAAATCAGTACTGCTCGAAAATAAAGAACAAATATTAGCACTGGCGAATAGCCTACACCCAAAGATGGTGGCCCGCGGAGGTGGTGCATTAGATATAGAAGTATTCGACTACGAGGCTGAGCAGGATGGACGCCTAATGGTTGTTTTGCATTTACTGGTAGATACCCGGGATGCAATGGGTGCAAATCTTGTCAATACTATGTGCGAGGGCGTGGCTTCGCTTGCTGAGACTCTCACCGGCGGTAAAGTTTTCTTACGCATTTTATCCAACCTCACTGATCGGGCAGTGGCTCGAGCTAAGGTGCGCATTCCTATCCAAAACTTGGCAGGTAAAGGCTATACCGGCGAAGAGGTCAGAGACGGCATTGTACTTGCTAACGATTTAGCACTGGCCGACCCCTACCGTGCAGCAACGCACAACAAAGGCATCATGAATGGTGTCGACGCCGTTGCTATTGCCACCGGCAATGACTGGCGAGCCATTGAAGCTGCAGCCCACGCCTATGCTGCGCAAAGCGGACGCTATAAAGCGCTGACTGTATGGCACAAAAATGAACCGGGTTATCTTGTTGGAGAAATAGCAATCCCGATGAAAGTCGGCACCGTAGGTGGGTCACTCGAGACCAACCCGAGCGTTAGAATTAACCATAGACTGTTAGGTTCACCCAACGCCTCGGAGCTCGCGGGCATCATGGCAGCCATAGGTCTGGCGCAAAACTTTGCAGCACTACGTTCTCTCGCTACAGATGGCATACAACAAAACCACATGAACTTACATGCACGTAGCGTGGCGAGTTCCGCAGGTGTCTCAGACGAGCACTTTGAAACAGTAGTCGAGGGCCTAATTGAATCTGGCGAGATTAAAGTCTGGAAAGCTCAGGAGATTGCCAAGAATCTAGCACGTAAAATTGTTCAACCAGACGTTGCCGAGCGCCAGTCCGCTTGCGGCAAAATCATCCTCTTGGGCGAACATGCCGTAGTCTATGGCAGGCCTGCTATTGCGCTACCTATTCCACTGGCTGTGGAAGCAGCCATTCGTAAAGCCGGCGAAGGTATAAATGTAGTTATTCCACGTTGGGGCGTTGAGCAGAAAGTACGTACAACCAATCCAGGGTTTACGGGAATTATTGCAAAACTGTTAGAACAACTAGACCTAGACAAAGAGAACATGACAATTGAGGTATTCCCTCATATCCCAAGAGCTATGGGACTGGGAGGATCTTCAGCTTTGGCTGTAGCCATAATCCGCGCCATCAACCATACCTATAAACTTGGCCTTAAAGATGGGCGGATTAACGAGCTAGCTTTTGAATGTGAAAAAGCCGCCCACGGCACGCCATCGGGTGTGGACAATACCGTTGCAACCTACGGCTCGGCCTTGTACTACCAACGCAAAGATGATCAACCATTGTTCAGTGCACTGACGCTCGGGCAACCGTTAGAACTTGTTATCGGCATGACCGGCAAAGAGAGTTTGACTGCGGACACGGTAGCTAGAGTAAGAGCGTCTTGGCAACAATACCCAGAGCGTTACGAAACAATTTTTGATCAAATTGGACAACTCACAATGTCAGCTTTTGAGGCAGTAAAAACTGGGCAGTTAGATGAGTTGGGCGAACTGATGAATCTATGTCACGGCTATCTCAATGCCTTGCAGCTTTCCACACCGGAGCTAGAAGAGATGATTCACGTGGCAAGACAAAATGGCGCGGTGGGCGCCAAACTAACTGGCGGCGGTGGTGGCGGGTCTATGATCGCCCTTTGCCCGGAAAGCTCAGCTCCGGTAAAAGCTGCAATCGAGGCAGCCGGATATTCAACGCTTGCGATCACTCTAGATTAGCCTTCCACCTCGAGTAGCCAACCTTTAGTCAGGCTCAGAAGTTGCTGGCGAGACGCCAACAACCTTGGTTATTAGGTAAGAATTGCTCGTCCCCTGTACAAGCAAGCTAAACAATACGACACCAAAAACCATAGATTGAATAGTCCACCAATAAGGTAGGCTAGTGGGCAACGACAAAACTAAAGCTATGGCTATTGCTCCGCGCAAACCGCCCCAAACCAGCAGCCCCTGCCAAGGCAAAGAAACAGGTTCGCTCAATGGCCTTGCAAGCAAACAGCTAACGCCAACTCCTACTACCCGGGCAACAACAGCCGCGCCTATAGCAATCAGCATCGCCAACCACTGGTCGCGGAACATAGCTAACGTAACCACCAGCCCCATAATGGCAAACAAAACACTGTTAAAATAAGTTCCCAACCACTCCCATGTGCCCGCAATACCTTCGGTAACCGAAGCTTGGACTTCGCGCAACATAACCCGCGTAACGATAGCTGTCATCATCACTGCCAAAATACCTGAGATATGCATTAGGTGTTCGGCGACATAAAAGCTGGCAAAGGCTGAAAAAACCAAAATGAATCGGCTAGCTACGGACGAACCAATGAGCAATAACACTGCGCTCACCACTAAGCCCGAAACAGTGCCAAAAACTAAGCCACCTACCGCCACCATGAAAAAATAGGCAAAGTAGCTGTCACCAGCTGCGTCTACACTATTTGTTGCAAGCCCTATGACAATACTGAAGAGCACTACCGCGGTGGCATCATTAAATAGGCTTTCGCCCTCAAATATTGTAGTGAGGTCTGCCGATACTTTAGCAGCGCGCAATTGCGCAATTACTGCCACAGGATCAGTTGCAGCAAGAATAGCTCCGGTAATGAGTGCAGCGATCCAAGGAAAACCCTCGGCATGACCAATACCTGCATAGATTAAACCCGCGGCAATAAATGTACAGGTCAGTACTCCGAGAGTGGCCATCAACAAAATTGGCAGCAGCCACTTTTTCAGCAATGCTGGCTTAAGCTCCCACGCCGCCTCAAAAATTAGTACCGGTAATATTACGAAAAACACCAGATCGTGTAAGTTACTTGCTCTGATACCCGTATCAAAACTGGTAAACTCTATGCCCAGCCCAGCGACAAAGCCGACCAACAAACAAGCCAGAGTAAGCTCAATGCGCAACGCGCGCTGAACCATTAAACCAACAACCGCCAAGGCGCTGACCGCCAGAACTTGGCCCACAATTATGCTTACCATCAGTATGATCCTCTTTAGCTGAAAAAAATCTCGCCTGCTAGTGCCCGTACATATCGACCTTCTTACCTATTATCTCTACGCCTTTTTATTTTTTTGTCTGTAGTTTTATTTTTCTCTCACGCTAAGCAGACGGCGGCAGTTTAATCTTTTGCCTAGCCACTGGTTCTGGATACTGCTGAACCAGCGATACCGATAATCCGCCGGGTTGGATAATACGAACATGATGACGCTGCAAGTCCCGGGGCTGCGAGACCCCGCAAGAATGAGCAATAGTACCTACGTCGTAAACTATCTGGTTAGCAAAGCTAGCGACCCGCAAGGATTTCTCCGCTGGCACCAATCCTCGTTGCAGTTCCTTTTGATGAGTCGTAATGCCTGTTGGACAAGTGTTTTTATTGCACTGAAGCGCTTGTATGCAACCTAGCGCAAACATAAAACCACGTGCCGAGGTGACAATGTCAGCACCACAAGCTAGGGCCCAAGCCACCTTTCCCGGCGTTATAAGTTTGCCGGAGGCGATGACTTTTATACGTTCGCGCAAACCGAATTCAATCAGCATGTCTACAATCATCGGCAAACTTTCACGCAGCGACAACCCAACATAGTCCATTAATGGTTGAGGCGCAGCGCCTGTTCCGCCGTCGGCGCTATCTAGTGTAATAAAGTCAGGCGCGCTAAAGGCTCCGCGGCTGTTAATCTCAGTAAATAGATCATGAAAAAAATCCAGCTGGCCAACTACCATTTTAAATCCGACAGGCTTCCCAGTGACCTTGCGCACGTTGACAATCATGTCGAGCAAATCAGAGACCGATCTAATATCTTCATGGCCATTGGGGCTGATGGAATCTTCTCCCACTGCTATGCCGCGAACCTTTGCAATACTTGGAGTCACCTTCCCTCCAGGCAAAATACCGCCCTTACCCGGCTTAGCACCCTGACTTATTTTTATCTCGAACATTTTCACTTGAGGGTGAGCGGCAATCTCGGCAAGTTTAACCGGGTCTAACTGGCCTTCAGGTGTACGTACACCGTACTTGGCGGTGCCAATTTGAAAAACCAAATCACAGCCACCTTCTAAATGATAAGCCGACAATCCGCCTTCGCCGGTATTCATCCAAATACCCGCAGCGGCGGCGCCCTTTGATAAAGCGCGGACAGCGGGTTTAGATATAGCGCCAAAACTCATACCGGATATATTGATCAATGACGTGGTTGTATAGGGGTGCAGGCAACTATCATCGCCAAAGGAGATTGTACCGGCATCTGCACTGTCGCTAGAAAGCACAGGAAACGCGCTGTTAAGAAAGATCACATCTCCAGGTTGGTCTAGTGGGCGAGTAGAGCCGAAGGCGATAGTGGTATCAACATTTTTTGCCGCACGGTACGCCCAAGAACGCTCTGCTCTATTAAAGGGAAGTTCTTCCCGATCCATGGCAAAAAAATACTGGCGAAAAAACTCACCAAAATGTTCGAACAAGTACCGTAACCGACCGATCACCGGATAGTTACGGCGAATCGTATGTATCTTCTGAGTTTTGTCTACGAGGTATAGTACAAACACCCATAGCAGCCCCACGCCTAGGGCGAACAAAAATAACAGCGCCCCCCACTGGATGACTGTTTGCGCAAGTTCTTGTAGCTGATCCATTGTTATTATTCTCCTACTAATCTGCCTATCCACTAATGTAGTTATAGTGGCTTTTTGCTCCCAGTAATACCTGTCGACTCAGCAGAGAAATACAGTGCACTGCCTAACTAAAGGTACTACCACTCACTAGATTTTTTTGTACCGCCACCCTTCAAGGCTCTTGGTAAAAAGGGCTCTTCACAAAAAAAGGAAGCTTTTAACAAAAACAGTAACTTTTGGTATACACAAATCCGCTGAATGGTAGTTTCTTTCAGACTCACGCACGTAATCCGAGCATTGCAATCCAGAACTTTGTTCTTCAAGCAGGGTAATATCAATTAAGACAATAAGGGGCGTTAATGGAATCTAACTGGCTTACCTACGCAAAGAGAATTCAAAGCATTGCAGATACCGGCATGACCTTTGCGGTAGATGACTTTGATAAGGAGCGATACCAAGAACTCGCCGACATTAGCAGTAAAATGCTGGCCGACTTAAGTAATATTCCAATCGGGCGGATTGAAAATTTATTGGGTCCACTGGGCCAAGGCTACGCCACACCCAAAGTAGACGTGCGCGGCGCTGTTATCGCCAACCAGAAAATCTTATTGGTAAAAGAAAAAACCGACGGCCTATGGTCTCTTCCAGGTGGTTATGCCGATACAGGACTATCGGCCTCAGAAAACGTCATAAAGGAACTCAGTGAAGAAGCCCAGATTGATGTTTGCGTTGTGACCTTGTATGCACTGAAGCATAAGGCCAAAGGCGGCTACGATGAAGACATTAGGGATTTCTACAAACTGTTTTTTTTATGCGAGTGCATTGATGAAAACATTGAAGTACAGGCGGGCATGGAAGTATCTGATGCTGCTTTCTTCGCAATTGACGAACTACCACCGCTGTCCACGGGCCGGGTCAATCTTCATGACATTGAGACAGCCTTTGCCGCCAGCGCGGGCCAGCTGACTAAAGTGCTATTCGACTAACCGGATATACTGGACCACCAAATATTGCAGCGCCGAGCATTAGCGCAGGGGCAAGCCCTGCACCGCTACTGAATACAATCTAACTGGCGCTAAAACTTGCTCTAGCATCCATTTGATTCTTCCACCGAGTGAGATTTTCCAACTCAGGCATCTCAAGCACTTTAACCATGTTGGCGAAGTCGATGCTCACACCTAATGTGATATCGGCAATGGAGAAAGAATCGCCTGCCAAGTACTCACTTTTCCCAAGCTGAGTATCAAACATATTTAACGCCTTGGGTGCACGCTCAGCGCACACTGCACCCCATTCCTTAACGCAGGTTTCGCGGTCTTTAAAAACCCCAGTAAGGTTACGGAATGCCCCAGCAAGCTCGAGCAAAAAGTTAAACTCAACACGGCGCTGCCACATATCAATTTGCGCTTTAGCCAAACCATCATCACCAAACAACTTTGGCGCGCCAGTGCTAGGCGCAATAGATTCCAGATAGCGGCAAATAGATACAGATTCTCCGATATAGGTGCCATCATCTAGCTCCAAAACCGGCACACGACCACCCGGGTTCTTGGCCAAAAATTCAGCGGAAAGATTTTCTCCACCGCGAATGTCCACTGCAACGCGCTCACATTCCATGCCTAGTTCGGACATAAATATGTGCACTCGACGAGCATTTGGTGAGGGGGCTTCATGTAATTTCATCTTTATTCCTTGTTCGTTATGGATGTAGGCGCACTTAGTGAAGCTACATCTAAGCATTGCACACCGCCGTATTTGCTAGCGCGACTAATGCCGAATAATGGCACAAACAATGACTTATTCCTTGGACTTTTCAGTTCATTTCTTTGCGCTAAGCACTCGCGCAAATTTTTCAAGCAAGGTAAATTAAGAACGATATACAGGAGAGATATTATGGGAACACAAGCACGTGTCGTGGTTCTGCCACAAGACAGCTCTACGCTGAGAATTGAAAACATCGAACTACCCGATCCAGCGCCACACCAGGTGGTGGTGCGCCAGTTCGCTTCAGGCATTTGTCACTCCCAGCTCCATCAAATGCACGCACCACGAAATAACCCAGTTATCCTTGGTCATGAATCCACAGGTATTGTGCTCAAGGCAGGTAGCAGTGTCAGTCACGTAGTCGAAGGCGACATTGTCATGGTCACTTGGGTGCCGCGCGACAGTGAGGCCGCAGACGGCCCGCCGGAAGCGGCAAACTTACAGGTTAGCGATGGCCTAGCCACCTCCCAGAATGTTTTTACCTGGGCCGACCACACCATTGCAGATCAGCAATACGTGGTGAAAGTGGACCCAAACATAGAGAAAGATGTCACTGCCATCATTGGTTGCGCGGTTATGACTGGTGCTGGCGCGGTCATCAATACAGCCAACGTACAAAAAGGCGAGAGCGTTGCCATCTTTGGTGTGGGCGGTGTTGGCCTGTCAGCGGTAGTGGGCGCAAAGATGGCTGGGGCGCACCCAATTATTGCCGTGGACTTAGATGACGGTAAGCTCGAATTTGCAAAAACCTTTGGCGCCACCCACTGCATAAACGCCAGCAAAGAAGATCCGGTAAAGGCAATCCATGCCCTTACCCCAAAACCTGGCCAATTCAATATTTCAAGGCAGCCGGTATCTGGCGTTGACTATGCATTCGACTGCATTGGTATAAAGCAAACTATGGAGCAGATTGTTCCTGCCTGTAGAACAGCCTACTTCGGTGCGAAAGAAGGAGGTACGGCAGTATTGGTGGGCGTTCCGACTACGCCGGTAGAACTGAGCGCGATAGACGTATTAATCAATGAAAAACGTTTCGTCGGCAGCATTGGCGGCTCATGCGCCCCAGACCGCGACTTTCCCCGCTTTCTTCAATGGCAAAATACTGGCGACCTAAACCTCCACGGCATGGTCACCGCAAGGTATAAAATCGACCAAATAAACGAGGCAGCACAAGCACTTGAGAACGGTCAAATCACGGGCCGCGCCATTTTAGAATTCGATCACTAATAGCGTTCACAGTAGACCCCACAAAGGCCCTTGGAGCTGAAATACAGTGGCCAAGTAGATGACGATGCTATGACTGGCACCGTGACTACTCCACGAGGCGAGAGAGCCTTTACTGGGCAGCGCCAGTAGTCTCAGTAGAGCCGGCGGGGAACTCGCCCCTTTAGAGATGTTTCTTAGTGCGCTAAAGCTTGCTCGAATAATTCAAATGCAGCCGCTGTAAATGCCCACATATTTTTTTCGCGATCATTACTGCCAGTGACAACTGTCATAGTCATAGGTTGAGGCCCATCTACAGCAATGACACTGGTGCCCGCGTCAACCCCATAAGGTGCACCAGTAGGCCCCGCAATACCCAACTCAGCCACTGACCATGTTGTCCCAAGCTGGGCCCGCGCAACCTCGGCAAAACGCAAGGCCATGGCTTCGGTCATCGGCTCCAAACCCTCAACCTGGGCGCGGTTGATCCCTAACAACACCTTGCGAGATGCCATGGTGTAAATCACAGAACCACCTGTGTAGTAAGCAGAGGCACCCGGTACGGCTAATAGTGCAGAAGAGATGAGTCCGCCCGTTGACGTTTCTGCAACGGCTACAGTTTCACCGCGCTGTTTAAGCAAGTTTGCCACTATCGCGCTCATATCGGTCAATGTATGCATGGGTACTCCAGTTGCAAAGATAACTACTCACTAGGCAGAGAGGCTTTAAACCGCTCTGGAAAAAATATTTACAGCGCCTGACAACCCTCACCCATCAACATGCGCTCAAAGTCGTTCATTTGAGAAGCACTCAAATCGCGCTCACTCCACCATTTTACATGGGTGTCTGGCTGTTCGGGCGTGACCGTAATACCCCACATAGCGGCGACCTCATTAGGCAAAAAACTGTAGCGCATATCAATGACATGTCCCGCGGCATTAACCGCCAAATAGTCATCGGAAAACCAGCGAAACCGTTCAATATCAATCCGTTGCTGGCTGTCTTGAGCGAGAGTAGGAAATTCTCTGTCCACATTGAACTTAGCAATGTCCTCGCCCGCACACCACTGGCCTTGCCCAAAGACCCGCACTGCGTCTACATAGTAGTCTTCTTCAAACTCGTAAATGACCTTCCACAAAATCAAATTAGCGAAGCTAGGCTTAACAGTAAGTCGCTGCGGAACATGCCCTCGTTGCGCTGCTACGGTGTGACCTGCGGCAATTGCGCGGTCCATTTGCACCCACCCGAAACTCAGATAACTCAAAGCCCACAGGCAGGCAGCAACGGCAAAACCACGCCTACGCTTATAGCCTGCCAATACGACTAAAACTAACAAAGGTATGGTAAATAGCGGGTCGACAATTGATGAGTTATTCCAAGCGAACCGTTCATCACTAAAGGGCCAGAATAATTGAGTGCCATAAGACGTACAGGCATCTAAAAGGCCGTGAGTAGCATAGCCCAGTAAACAAAACAGGTAGCTCTCACGAAACGACAAATACTGCTGAAAAAAACGCACCTGCAACTTAAACAGGGGCCAAGCTACCAATAGCGCGCCAATGGGAATAAAGATCAATGCATGGGTAAACTGCCGGTGGAATTCTAAGAACAAGAGCGGATCCGCAGGCGACTGAATCAGAACATCTAAATCTGGCGCCATGCCCGCCAGCGCGCCAAACCATGCCGCAGCAACAATTTTTTCTTTATTTTTTGCTGCCGCCTGAGCGAAGGACGCACCTAGCACGCCCTGACTAATAGGATCCATGGATACCCCAAAAATTTGCAAAGGCCAACTCTACAGCCTTCCTTACCGTGGGTAAATTTGTGTGTATGACCGGTCACTACTGCGGCGTTTTCTTTTCCTCAGAACATAGGCATTCTTGCAGGCCTTATTACAGAAAGTTCGGCTATGCAGAAGTACGACTATATTATCGTGGGCGCAGGATCCGCTGGCTGTGTGCTGGCTAACCGCCTCAGCACATTACCAAATATTTCAGTGTGTTTACTGGAAGCCGGTGGCGGCAACGCCTCTCCCCTTCTTCATGTGCCTG
Organism: marine gamma proteobacterium HTCC2089; assembly: GCA_905182905.1. Classification (GTDB taxonomy): domain Bacteria; phylum Pseudomonadota; class Gammaproteobacteria; order Pseudomonadales; family Azotimanducaceae; genus UBA4421. Next base: position 36,562 of record CAJJDH010000025.1, read on the forward strand.
CCGGTTGGGCAGCAACTTTCAATAACAAAAAATTCGATTGGGGCTACGAAACTGAGCAAGAGTCAGAACTCGACAACCGCAAAATTTATTGGCCAAGAGGAAAAGTACTCGGCGGGTCCAGCTCTATCAATGGCATGGTTTACGTGCGCGGTGTGCCATTAGACTTTGCCTCTTGGTCTCAGGCCGGCGCTAAGGGTTGGGCATGGGAAGATGTACTACCATATTTCAAAAAGGCCGAAAAACAACAAACCCATAGCGATGATATGCACGGTGCGGATGGACCACTGTATGTCGAAGATGTGCGGGACAAGAGACCCATACACGATATATTTTTGTCTGCAATGAATGCAGCAGGCATTCCCAGCAACCCGGACTTTAACGGCAATGATCAAGCTGGCTGCGGCTACTATCAATTTACTCAGCACAATGGCCGCCGCTGGAGTACCGCCAGCGCCTACCTCAGCCCTGCACGGAGTCGTAAGAACCTAGACATCATTACTCATGCCCACGCCCAGCGCATACTATTTACAGGCAAAAATGCCCACGGTGTAGAAATACTCAGGGGTAAAGAAAAGCAAGAAATCTATGGCCAGCATATCATTTTGTCAGCCGGCGCCATTGCCTCACCACAACTGTTAGAAGTCTCCGGCATAGGCGACGGCACTCGACTCAACACTTTAGGTATAAACGTTGTCCATGACGCTCCGGATGTTGGCGAACACCTACAAGATCATATTCTCAGCAAGGTGGTATATGCCACAAACGACAAAGATTCTATCAATCGCGAGGTCCAAGGCTGGCGTATCATAACAGCGGCTATGCAGTGGTTCTTCCAGCGTCAGGGGCCCCTGACAACAGGGTCAGCTCCGGTAGGTGGATTTTGGTATACAAAGCCGGGCTTGGAAGCGCCGGATGTACAATTTCACTTTGCCTCTGGAGCAACGCTTTACAATGACGAAGGTAAGATTCGCGCGTTAGAACAACCGGCCATGACTGCTATCGTCAACCAGAGCCGCCCGGAATCTAGAGGATCAATTCATATTCAAAGTGACGACATTAATGATGCGCCAATAATTAGGGCAAACTACTTAAGCACCCCGTTAGATAAAGAAACCATTGTGGCGGGCATGCGAATACTGCTAAATGTTTTTGACCAGAGTCCGCTTGGACCCTACCTGAAGGGCCGTCTGGCACCGGCAGCGGACATCAATTTGGATAGCGACGAAGAACTTCTAAATTACATTAGGGCAGATGCCTCGACAGTTTATCATCCAACCAGCACCTGTAGTATTGGCAAGGTCGTAGACGAAAATCTCAATGTCATGGGCGTTAATGGCCTTTCCGTTATGGATGCCTCAGTAATGCCGTATGTGGTCTCCGGCAATACTAATGCGGCCACCATAATGCTCGCTGAGAAAGGCTCAGATCACCTATTAGCTGCAAGACAGCAAAACTAATCCCGGAGCCACACGCATGTTAACGCTATATCCAGCCCGCTCGATTATTACTATGAACGATTCCATGCCCCGAGCCAGTGCGGTGCTTGTGCGGGATGGTTTGATTATTGAAGTAGGCGAGCGCGAGAATATGCAGCCGTGGCTAGATCGCGGAGAATATCAAGTTGATGAGCAATTTTCTGACAAAGTGATCTGCCCTGGCTTTATTGATCCGCACTTACATCCAAGTATGGCGGCGGTTTTATTGCCTATGGAATTTGTTACTGCAATGCGCTGGAAACTGCCTTGGGGCACAGTAGAGCCTACCACCAGCCCAGCGGCCTTTGATGCACGCATGCAAACTCTCCATGCTGGCAAAAACGATGCTGATGAGTCACAGCCAGACCCACTATTTATTTGGGGCTTTCATCAGTTATGGCACGGCTCGATGAGTAAAGATCGCATCAGCGCCATAAGTACGACTCGCCCGATAGTTGTCTGGCATCGCTCATTCCATGAGCTGTATATGAACGATGCGGCCATGGAAATGGCAAGTATGAACCCTGACGAGATCAAACAAGGTGATCAAATTGATATTGAAAATGGTCACTTCTTTGAGAACGGTCTAGGCTATGCCATCAAACACCTTAACCCTTGGATACTTGCGCCTGACGTTTATGCCGCAGGGTTAGAGCGCCTGAAACAAGTCGTTCATCACGGTGGGCACACTACCATTGGCGACCTCGCCACTGGGTTGTTTGATTTCGAAACCGAAGCCACCACGCTGGCGCATTTACTCGAAGGCGATAGCGTACCCTTCCGCACTCGTCTTGTTGCCCACTCTGCAAGAATGAGCGGTGGCGGTAGAACATTAGAGCAAGCGGTTGAAAAAGCCGAAGGCTTGGTTGAGCGCAATAGCCACCGGCTTCACTTTGGAAAACATATAAAAATGTTTAGCGATGGTGCTTTCTTCAGCGCGCTCGCGCAAATGCAGGCACCCGGCTATATAGACGGGCATCATGGCGAATGGTTGATGCCACCGGAAATTTTAGAAACAAATGTTCGCGCTTATTGGCACGCGGGTTTTCAAATCCATGTGCATGTCACCGGCGACCTTGGCTTAGAGCTGGCCATAGATGTATTAGAAAAAATGCAGTTTGAGCGACCTAGATTCAACCACGGCTATACCTTCGAACACTTTGGCATGAGTACCCCAGAGCAGATCAAAAGAATTAAGGCACTAGGCGGACAAATATCCGCAAACGCCTATTACCTGCACGAGTTATCAGACATCTATGCAAAGGACGCAGTGGGCTATGAACGCGCATCTCAAATGGCGAGGCTTGGCACATGCTTCAGAGAAGGCATCAACACCACACTCCACTCAGACTTCACGATGGCTCCGGCGGAGCCATTGAATAGTGCGTGGGTAGCCGTTAATCGAATCAATGCTGAAGGCGACATTATGTGTCCTGAGGAGTGTCTTAGTGCTGAACAGGCTCTGCAGGCCATTACCATTAACGCTGCCCATGTTCTTGGCATGGCGGATCTAACGGGTAGTATACGCGCAGGGAAAAATGCTGACTTTACGGTGTTAGATGAAGATCCGTTAACCTGCGACCCGATGCAACTGCGCGACATCAATATTCACGCCACAGTTTTCGAAGGCAAAGTGTTTCCAATATCCCAAGCATGAAAAACATTCCTATCACCATTATTGGCGGATATTTGGGCGCAGGGAAAACTACGCTAATCAATAGAATTTTAACCAGCGACAACCCTCCGGCAAACTTAGCAGTGCTAGTCAATGATTTTGGCGATATCAATCTAGACGCACAGTGGATAAAGGAGAAGTCTCCGGACGGAAAAATCATCGGGCTAACTAACGGCTGTATATGCTGCACTATTGGCGATGACTTAAGCGAGGCTCTGGAAAATCTGCGAGAGCAAGCTAGCGAACACATAAATACAAGCTCGGTAGAGCACATTTTACTCGAAGCCAGTGGTGTTGCTTCACCCAAAAAACTACAGAAACAGTGTCAGTACCCCGGCTACTACCCTAGAGTCACATTTGTTCTAGTTGACGCCTCCCGTCACGCCAAGCTTTGCCAAGATAAGTTTGTAGGTTATCTCGCCAAGCAACAGGTGGAAGAAGCCGATTACATAATATTATCTAAACAAGACCTAGCACCGGATTTTAAGTTAAGCACAGGCGAAGCAGCTAAAGTGTTAGTCGACCCCAACATCCTTGCTGCACATTATGACGGTCGCGGGCCACACAGTTCCGGGAAAAAGCCTGCTTTAAGCCCGGAAAAAACACATTATCATAAACATGACTTTACTAGCTGCACGCTAACGCAGACTGGCCGAACAGACCTATCCTCTGTAAAAAAGTTATGTGCTGACCTGCCCCTTGAGGTGCATCGGGTCAAAGGCTACGTGACAACAGACCAAGGTTTGCAGCTACTGCAACAAGTCGGCCAAACATTGGCAATGGAGCAGGCTGAGAAAGAATCGGAGCACGAGATAAACCAAGGTTATCTAGTATTCATCTATCTAGAGCATAAGGCAGCCCAAATAGAACAACACCTAAAGCTGAACTGGGAAGACTGGCGGCTAGGCTAGACAGGGCTAGACTGGACACAAATCTAATCCATTGTCTGTTTTAATAAAAAACCAACGTGCGTACTTCAATACTCTGTCTACTGGGCAGCGGCTCATCATCTAAGGCCACGGGAAGTTCAAATGCACTATGAGCCGTAAATCGTCCAGGCACGCTCTGGTCTGAGTCAAAACACTTCAACAACATAACCTCTTCGTGCTGCATTTCGGACAGGTATAACCAGCGGTGCTTTGGATTATTTTGCACCATATAGATTTGCCCAACCCGATCGCTGTAGACCAAATCAATTGGAATAAAATCCTCTTTGCTAATACTACCGGCGTCTATTACAGCAAAAGGCGTTTGTAGGACCGGGCCCACAATAGGACGCCATACGTTGATCATGGCAAAGCGGCGGTTCACCAGTTCCTCGGCGCGTTCTGGCAAAAAGTCTCGCACACGCTGAGGCCCAGAAACTTCTGTGTAGTCGTTGTGCACTGATTTCACTGGATTTTGCACCGCTGCGCGTTGGGCGGTTTGATCAGAACCTGCCAACTCTTTACTGCGCACGTTATGATCAAAAACAAAAACCTCTTTAGCCCCAGTTTGCGCCATGACCAAATCTTGAACTTCTGGATAATAGGTATTGCGCACTTCTTCGTCATCGTAAAAATCAGCGGTAGCCGATTGTTGGCGCACAAAGGCTAAACCCTGCTGGTCAATGCTAAGACTTTCCATGTAATCACGTACATCGGCTACATGATGTTGTTCCGGCACTCTGCCTGGATCACGTTTGTGAGCATCTGCTGGCGGCGGACACAAAAAGTACGCGGGGTCCTTTACCGTTGGGTCGGCGTAATAAAAAGTACCTTGTTGATCCATCGATCACTCCTTATTAAAAATCATTCGGACAGCCTAGTATCGAGTCAAGCAAGCGTACTTCGAACCTTGGCATACTATTTGTGCAGACTTACACGAGTTCGGGATATGCGATCTTAGGCGAGTTTTGTTCGATCATATGCCCTACTTTAAGCAAATTAGCCTCATCCAAGTTCTTAGCCACCAACTGAAAGGACAATGGGCGGCCCTTAGCATTTAGAGCAGACGGCATGGTCAATGTCGGATGACCGGAATAGTCGAATGGCGCGGTAAACGTCAAAAAGCCCGCCTGACTTTCTTCGGGTTGAATACCCTCAGCCATAGTCAACTGATCCGGTGTAGCTATAGGCATGCATGGACTAATCATTACATCGACTGCTCTTAGTATATGTTCCATTTGATCAGTAAAATCCAGCCGAATACCCTCTAACTGAGCATAGTCCGCGTCGGATACGCGCAAGCCTAAATCAATAAGCGCCGCCAAATCTGGACCATATAGGGCCTTTTGTTGGGGGTAAAACTCACTGTGTGCCTTGGCACATTCCACGCCAGTGGTGGCGACCCAACTACTGGCCAAAACTTTATAGCTTGCCGGCATTGTTACAGGAACAATTTCAGCACCTAACTCACTCAGTGCCTTGGTGGTAAAACGGATTACTTCACTGACCTCAGGCTCTACACCACCAGTCACATAGTCCCAATCAACACCAATTCGAATACCGTTAAAATCCTGAGAATTTTCAGTCGTCAATGCGGACATATAATTAGGTACAGGAGCGTCCAATGAACCAGGATCCTGAGCGTCATAACCAGCAATAACACTGAGCATTCGAGCAGCATCTTCAACACTACGGGTCATCGGCCCAATGTGATCTAAGCTGCCAGCTAAGGGGAATGCACCATACAAGCTCACTCGCCCATAGCTGGGCTTTAGCCCTACCAATCCACAGCTAGCCGATGGAAAGCGAATGCTGCCGCCTGTATCTGAACCAAGAGACGCAAACGCTAAACCTGCGGCAACACTGACACCAGAACCGGAGGATGAAACGCCACTCCATGCTAGTTTGTCCCAGGGATTTATGGGTGCTGTAATAGACGGATGATGATGCCCGAAGGCACCCTCTGTTAGCTGGGTTTTACCAATAATGACGGCACCAGCGTTTTCTAATAGCGTCACAACCGTTGCATCAAATGTTGGAAGAAAATCTTGCATGACCAATGTGCCGGAGGCGGTCGCTATGCCTTTGGTATACAGCAAGTCCTTTATAGCAATAGGGACGCCATGCAGTGGACCTAGCGGCTGACCTTGGGCTTGCGCAGCGTCTCGAGCGGCGGCGCTGCTTAAGGCTTGCTCTTTGAGTAGACGCGCAAAGCTTAAGGTCTGTGCATCTAAACTATGGATACGCTCAAACATATATTCGGTAAGAGCAACACAAGACAGCGCACCGCTTTTTAGCTGCCGACAAATATGCGATAGCGATTGAAAATGTACTGGCTGATCATCGGTCATGTATTTTTCTCCCCAACAAAATATGTATGGCTTTTTGACTAGAATCAGCTAGCACATCTGGCAAGAGCTAGCTTGCTAGCTACACGCTCAGAGGCTAATCAGCACTTTCTAACTTGGCAGCCAAAGGCAAGGCCTGATCTTTTTCAGCCTGCTTAATAGATTTCCACATCGATAGAGTAAGCAGCACAATCACCGCGTATAAAGGCACTGAGACTAATGTAACAGCAGATTTCAGAGGATCTAAACCGCCAAGGTAAACCAAAGTAATAGGCAATACGCCTAACAAAAACGCCCAGAAAACACGGTGCCAACGCGCTGGGTGCTCATCAGAATCTAAAGACTGGGTAGCAGATGCCGCCAGAGTATAAGAGGCCGAATCATAGCTTGTAGCGGCAAAGATCACGCACACCAAAGTGAACACGAACAAGATAAGCGAGGACATAGGCAATGTTCCCAACACCGCAACGATTAGCGTGGCTGGACCTTGGCTCTCCAAGGTATCTAAAACCGGATAGAGATCATTAAGCTCTAAGTAAGCTGCGTAATTACCTAGAATTGAAAAGAATAGGAAACAGCCGAGTGTGCCAAAACAAACACACCCTAATATAAGTTGCTTAAGCGTACGGCCCTTGGAAATTTTGGTAATAAAGATGCCCATATAGGGGCCTAGGGCTAACCACCAAGCCCAATAGAAAACCGTCCAAGACTCGACAAAATCGGACGTTCCAAGTGGGTCAGTCCAAGTACTCATACGGACAAAGTTCTGCACCATATGGCCAAGGGACTCCACCCCCATTTCCACCATAAATAACGTAGGGCCAACAATGAGAATAAACGCCAATAACAGTATTGCCATTGTGACGTTGAGGTCGCTAAGGCGCTTAATACCTTTTTCAAGACCTATCCAAACGCTGGTAGCAAAAATACAGGTGACAACAAATATCACTATGAGATCTAGGCTAAAGCCCCAAGCTTCGCGATCTAAGGACAACAACTCTGCTACAGACATGCCTATCAAGGGTACCGACAGAGCTATACCAGTACTGCACGCGCCAACTAACCCCACCACAAAAAGTAAATCAATCACACGCCCCAGAGGACCTCTTGAGTGCTTGCCAATAACCGGCTCACACGCGTCGCTTAAGCGCAGAGATTTCACTCCACGAACATAATAACTATAGGCTATTGCCACCCCTGGCAAACAATAAAATGCCCAACCCATAATGCCCCAGTGGAAAATAGGATAGCTACCAGCCCAGCGTAACGCCTCCTCACTCTCAGCCACCACGGAATAAGGTGGGGATTGAAAATAATAGGCCCACTCAACGGTGCCCCAATAAAGCACACTGGTGCCAATACCGCCGCAAAAAAGCATCGCAAACCAACTGGCGGTGGAAAAATCTGGAGCGTCATTACCCAGCCGAATTGCTCCATGGCGGCTAAATGCGATAAAGCCTAAAAATGAGATGGTAGCAATAGAGCCAACGATGTAAAAAATACCAAAGCTCTGGGTCAAGTAATTGAACGCCGCGCCCAAGAGTTCAGCACCTTGCTCAGGAAAAAGAGCTAAAGGAATGCAAAGAGAGAAAATGATTAGAACACTGCCGAAGAAAATAAGACGATCCAAATTTTGATTCTGGACGTCGTTAGAGATACTCATATACGTTCGCTTAAACTTAAGAGGGCACCTACACTAGAGCACGCTGAGCAATTTGCAAGTTGCACCGCAGGCCCACGAGTGCTGATTATCGACAAGGCCGCAGAACACACCGGCACTGACATGACCTTCAAACACCGTGCTCACGAGCAATTTTCTAACCACCGAATAAAGGGCATAAACCGTGAAAGATGTTTTGTTCGACAAAGCCTACTACGAAAAATTTTACCTCGATGCCAAAACACAGGCGGTATCTACCCAAGAGCAAGAACGGCAGGTCAACTTGATCCATGCGTACGTAAATTACCTACAAGTTGAAATCAGGAGCGTGCTAGATTTGGGCTGTGGATTAGGAGTTTTCCTACAGTGCTTGAAAGCTGCAATGCCAAATGTGGACACTACAGGAGTAGAGATCAGCGACTTTCTTTGCCACCAACACGGCTGGAGTAAAGGCAGCGTAGTGGATTTTGGCATTGATAGTGAGCAACAATATGACTTGGTGATTTGCAACGATGTGTTGGCCTATCTGAGTAATGCCCAGTGCGCCAAAGCGATAAAAAATATCGCCAAATTGACCCGCCAATGCCTATATTTAAGCGTCTTAACAGAGGAGGATCTGCCGATCTGTGATCAACAATCTACTGACATGCGGCAGCAAATACGCTCAAGCCAGTGGTACAAAAAACAACTCGCAAAAGACTTTTGCAATGTTGGCGGAGGACTATTTATACGTAAACCCCTCTCAGTGCCTGTTTGGCAACTAGAACAAATTTAAATTGATAGCGGGTGAAATTAACCAATGACAGAACCATTTTTTCTGCGGCGCAAAGGCCACCGTATCAATGTCCGCCACTGGACCTGCGATGAGGCTAAAGCAAATATTCTTATTGCCCACGGTATGGGCGAGCATAGTGGTCGCTACACAGCACTAGGGGAACTATTGGCGAGCAAGGGTTTTAACGTACTAGCCCATGATCAACGCGGTCATGGCGGCAGTATTTTTGGCTCTACGCAACCTGGGGATATGGGGTACAACGGCTGGAATGAAACTTTAGAGGATCTTAAATTTCTCCAAGACTGGCTTAAACAAAAGTACACAAAACCCACTGTCCTTATTGGCCACAGTATGGGTGCAATGCTGGCACAACAGTACTTTTATACATACGGTCAATCTCTAAAAGGCATAGTTCTAAGCGGGTCAACCGGGCACATACCAACCGTTATCAGCTTCATAGCCCAAACTATTGCCAAATTTGATACATGGCGCTTCGACCCGGCGGCCCAAAGCCCTTGGCTGAGTAAAAATTTGTTTAGCGCAAACAACCGTTCCTTCGCGCAAGCCGGAGACAGCAACGGCGGATTCGCTTGGCTAAGCCGAGATAAACAGGAAGTAGCCAAATACATCGCCGACCCATATTGCGGTGCGATACTTAACGCCGACGGACTTGCAGGCATGTTCAGTGGCCTAAGCAAAAGCACGCAAAAAGCCAACATAGCCTGCATCAATAAAGATGTACCCGTCTTAATCATTTCTGGCGAAGAAGACCCTGTACACAGTAAAGGTCGCGGCATTAAGACGCTAAGCAAACGCTACACCAAAGCGGGGATCAAAGTGACAACAAAAATCTATTCCGCAGGACGGCATGAAATGTTTAACGAAACAAATCGCGATGAAGTCTATGCTGACCTCCTACATTGGTTGGATGGCCTAAACTATGACTGACACCACGCAAATGCCTGAACCTATCTGGGACGATGCAATTTCGCTCTGTGCAGATCTGCAAAGTGGCGTTGTTGACGCTGTAACCGTTATGGAAAACGTCTACGCGCGTATTACGGCACTGAACCCAAAGCTCAATGCCATAGTCAACTTACTCGACTACGATGATGCACTAGCACTAGCACGCCAAGCAGACACAGTACCTATTGCTGTCAGAGGCATACTGCATGGATTGCCTATGGCATTGAAAGATGCTGTTGCTACCAAAGGCTTTCCCACAACGTGGGGTTTTAAACCGTTTGCAGATCGAATTGAAAGCAACGATGACGCCTTAGCCAGTCGGCTACGCGAAGCCGGGGCAATCTTTATTGGTCATACCAACATGCCCGAGTTTGGCTTTGGTTCTAGCACCTTCAACTCGCTATTTGGGACCACTTTAAATCCCTACGACACAAGCAAAACCGCCGGCGGTAGTAGTGGTGGTGCCGCAGTAGCCTTAGCAGCGCAAATGCTACCTCTGGCAGATGGTAGCGACTTAGGTGGCTCCTTGCGTAACCCAGCTAGCTTTTGCAATGTAGTTGGCTTTAGGCCGTCCATTGGGCGTATGCCATTTAACAGAAATTATGCTTGGTACGGGCGTATGGTCACCACTGGCCCCATGGCCAAAACTGTCAAGGACACCACACTGCTATTTACAGCTATGGCAGGACCAGACGACATTGACCCTTTAACCTTACCTGAACCAGGGCATAGCTTTTTCGACGCATTAAGCGCAACTCAAGATCCAAGTAAACTCAAAATCGCATTAAGCACTGACTTAGGTTGTCTGGAGATAGACCCAGAGGTTGCCCAAATTATTGAATCTGCCGGGCAAGCTTTTAGCGCCCTTGGCGCAACGGTTAACAAAGATGAGCCCAACTTAGAAGGCGCTATGGAAGCCTTCCAAGTCCAGCGTGCGGCCGGTCTGCGCCCGCTAGGGCAGAATCTGGAGGCAAATTTCCCTAACTGGAGAGAGCACGCTAAAGATACCGCCATCTGGAATATTGAGAAGGGAGAGCAGCTTAGCGCCGATGAAATCATGCAGGCGGAAACTACGCGGACAAAAATTTACGCTCGAGCAGTGAGCTTTTTTCAACGCTACGATGCCCTTATTCTACCTGCAGCTCAGGTGCCACCTTTTAACGCAGATGAGCAGTGGGTAAAAGAAATCAACGGCGTAACAATGCAAACCTACCTGGACTGGATGTCGGTTTGTTGCATGATCACGGTAACAGGCTTACCGGCAATATCCGTACCCGCAGGCTTCACAAAAAACGGCTTACCCGTAGGCGTGCAAATTGTTGGTAAGCCCCGTGGAGATCTTGCATTGCTACAAATTGCGCAATTGTTTGAGGACGCAACAAAACACTATCTAAAAGCGCCATCACTGTGAAATTAGCGCTCCAATAACTGCCCAATAGGTCGACGAAAATGGCACCTAAGCGAAAACTTCTATTTGTCGCCGCCCACCCCGATGATGCGGAATTCTGTGCTGGAGGGCTGATCAGTGCATGGAGTGAAGTAGGACATCTAGTAAAGATCCTTTGCCTAACCAATGGCAATGCCGGTCACCATAAGACCCCACCAGATGAGCTCGCCAAGCGCAGAGCGGAGGAAGCCAAATCATCTGCCGATATAATTGGCGCAGAATTAGAGATTTGGGATCAGCCAGACGGCGAGTTAACACCTAGTGTTGAGCTCAGAAAAAAACTCATCGGTTGCATTCGCTCATTTGCACCGGATCTTATCGTCACGCACAGAGTTGCAGATTATCACCCTGACCATCGTGCAACGGGGCAACTAGTACAGGACTCTGCGTATCTACTACAGGTACCCGCCATAGAACCAAACTTCCCTGCTATGCGGCAAATGCCAGCAATTTTACTCGCCTATGATCGTTTTCAAGATCCGCGCCCCCATCGTTTAGACTGGGTCATCGATATAGCCGCGCAACTCGAAACCGTGCTGGAAATGCTGACGTGCCATCAAACCCAAGTATTTGAGTGGCTGCCCAGAATAATGGGCAAAACCGTAAACGCTGAAAATAGACAAATCTGGCTGCGGGAGTTTTATTCAGCTAAACCAGAAGCGGTAGCAAAACTTGCAAGAAAAAATTCAGGTATTGCAGATTTAGCTTTTGCTGAAGGCTTTGAAGTATCAGAATATGGCGGGCGCTTTAACTCAGCTGATTTCAACTTTCTAAATTAAGCACACCACTATGACCGATAATAATTCATCACCTAAGCAGTTACCCCAACTCTACTCCTTACCCGCTATCGGCGTAGCCACATTCTTTGGCTCGCTCTTAGCTGGCGGCTACCTGATAAGCGAAAACTATCGGGCTTTAGGTATGCGGCAACTCGGTTATATCACCCTAGGCGTTACTTTTGTTGCTTTCTGCCTGAGCTCAGTTGCGGTAGCTAATCTGATTGAACCTGCGATAACTCAGGAAGGCGAGATAGTCAGCCTGGACCTAACAATTCCTTTGTTAGTTAATATCGCACAAGTGGTAGCCCTCATAGTTATCACAAATATAGTCCAAGGCAGTATGCTGGCAACCTTCACCCAGATGCAGGGGCGCTTTCATTCCTTTTGGCGGGCGGTGGGCATGGGGCTTGTGGCCTACTTAGTCATGGCCACTGTCGCATTTGTAATCTTAAATACGCTTGGTTTAATCCAAGCCTAAGCTAGGCGGCCTAGAAGCCTAGGTAGCCTAGGTAGCCTAGGCTGTAAGTTTGCTACAAGACCTTACTTAGTCCAGCGCCGGTTGAAGTCTTCAGTAGAGTTAACCCGCGGATAATCCGCAGAAGGAACGGGTTGTTGTAAAAATTCACAAAGTGGCTCCCAGCCATCACCCGGTCGATAGACTAATAAATTATTTGGGTCCACTGTGTCTATTACTTCTTCATTGTGTTGCTCGTAACAGGCTATGACATGATCTTTGTCGTCCATGCGCCCACCAAAGACACCATCCCAAATAACTTCGTAAACCATTGCGGAGCGAGCGAGAGCTTCTACATCTTTTCTATTTTCAGCGTCTAAGCGCGCACGCTCTGAGGCACGCCAAATAGTGTTCATTACGCTTGCATACCACTTATCGGAATCGCGTAGTGACAAAATCACTCGTGCCTCAGGGTACGCTTGCATTTGCTCTCGCCAATAATTTGAGGACGGCCAGTCAACAGAAGCCTTGTAACCTGCAAAAAGTTGCTCCCAATCGACCCTTTGACCTTCCGCTATTTTAGTCCACAGCTTACTGTGAGATGGATTTAGCGGCACTTCCATCATGTGATAGCACTTATCAAAACCCAGTGTTTCTAGGGCAAATTTGAGCGACAAAGTGCCCGTGCGACCGAACCCTGCACCAATTACTTCTATAGCCATATTTCCCTACTTGCTTGTTTTACTGATTGATAACTGTCTTATAACAGGGAGTTATCTGCTAAATACAAACTTGTTTATTGAAACCACTTAGCTAGATCAACCGATAAGCTTGACTAGCGGCATCATGAAACAGCCATTGCTGATCTGCTTGAGTGTATTTCTGTGCAATTTTTTTAAACGCATTCCAAAGCACATGGTATGAGCAACTTTGCTTATCAACTGGAAAGTTGCTTTCAAACATACAACGCTCTGGGCCAAATACTTTTATGGCATAGTCATGGTAGCGCCCCGTAGTGGCAACTATTTCGTCTGACGAAGGTGGCATATCTCGTTTGTGCAATCCAAAGCCGTTTATAGGCATTACTATGCCACCTAGTTTGGCAACCACATTAGGACATGTGGCTAACTGCGCTACATCTTTTTGCCATTGATTGAAGATCTCCTCGCCCTTACCTGAGTAAGGTCCAATACCCAAAGGTCCGCCGAAATGGTCGAATACAATGGTTACCTTTGGGAAGGCCTTGGCTAAAACGGTAAGGTCTGTAATTTGCGGGTGATACAACCAAGCATCAAAACTCAGGCCACGCTTTTCTAGTTGTGCAAAACCTCGCTGAAATTTTTCCTCAAGGAACAAGTTTTCTGTAGGTTTGGTATGAGAATTACGTATAGCTTCGCTAGCATCCCAACCTGCCGCATGACGAATACCCCGAAATCTTGGAGATGCGACTATGTGCGCATCTAAGACGGGGCCCACATCGTCGCCTAATGTCAGATCAGCGTAGCTGACAATTCCAGCACAAAGTTTTGCAGGTCCGTACTGACCCGACGCTGACATTGCGGCTATGCCATTAACGAACTCAGTTTCTCCTACGGGCGCCATCGCTTTGTCCACGCTTGCGTTGTACATGGAGCCGCACTCGACAAAAACCGTGCTCACCACATTATGTCCCTGACCAATATCTGCTAACAGCTCTGGCAATAAATAGGCGTTAAGGTCATGGTCCCACAAATGATGGTGGGGGTCGCAAATCTCGCGCTCGGCATCAATTACATCCTCGCGGAGTTGATCAAGCCATAGATTTATCTGTGCCGAGGCAGGCATTAGTATACGACCACTGAGCGAATACCTTCACCACTGTGCATTGCCGCAAAACCTTTGTTGATGTCCTCTAAAGCAAAAGTATCAGTTATCAGATCATCGATATTGATTTTGCCTTCCATATACCAGTCGACAATTTTTGGTACATCGGTACGACCTTTTGCACCACCAAATGCAGTACCCCGCCACACTCGTCCGGTCACCAGCTGAAATGGTCGAGTGGCAATTTCCTGACCTGCGGCAGCAACACCAATAATAATGCTTTCACCCCAACCCTTGTGACAGCATTCAAGTGCCTGGCGCATAACTTCTGTGTTACCAATACATTCAAAAGAATAATCTACGCCGCCATCGGTCATATCTACAATGGCCTCAACAACATTGTCTACTGAACTAGGGTTAATAAAATCTGTCATACCGAATTTTTCTCCGAGCGCCATGCGAGCGTCGTTGAGGTCCACACCAATTATGCGCTCAGCACCCGCCATCCGCGCACCCTGAATCACATTCAGACCTATGCCCCCCAGACCAAATACCGCTACCGTAGCACCGGGTTCTACTTTGGCTGTATTCATAACCGCACCTAGGCCAGTAGTCACCCCACAACCGATATAACAAACTTTGTCAAAAGGCGCATCGGACCTGATCTTTGCTACCGCTATTTCGGGCAGCACTGTGAAGTTGGCAAAAGTAGACGTACCCATGTAGTGATAGATGGGGTCGCTACCAAGGGAAAACCTTGAAGTGCCGTCTGGCATCAATCCCTGGCCTTGAGTTTCACGAATAGCGCCGCACAAATTGGTTTTGCCAGATAAACAAAATTTACACTGCCGGCATTCTGGGGTGTAAAGGGGTATCACATGATCTCCCGCTTTCACTGAGGTCACACCAGTACCAACTTCGCGAACAATACCTGCTCCCTCGTGACCCAAGATGGACGGAAATATGCCCTCCGGATCGCCACCGGACAGGGTGAATGCATCTGTATGACATATACCCGTAGCCATAACCTCTAGCAACACCTCGCCCGGACCTGGACCCGCGAGTCGAACAGTTTCAATACTTAAATCTTGGCCCGGACCGAAGGCCACTGCGGCTTTAGTTTCAATCATCTAACTTCCTCTTTTGGCTGCAGCCTTATGCTGCGACCTACTAACTAATAGGTTCCAGACCGTACTACAGATCTTACAGCTCCAAACGACACTGACGATAAACGCAGGCACCCTCAGACCTCGCACTACATTTAGGCTCAATGTCTAAACCAGCTTAATTGGGCCTTGATCTACTCCTTATAACCCAAGTCAGTTTTATTATGCAATGTACAAACTGAGCATCAATAAACCTATGACTACTGCTAAACTGCATCGATGATTTTTCTTGCCAGCCACAAATTTCGTAACAAGTCTTTGGTCACTCTATGCGGCTAGGTATGCGTATTGCACTTAGCCTACGAAGCTGGCGAAACTTTGTACCCCTAATTGGTGTACTCACCCACTATCGCCGACATGATCTGAGCCATGACCTACTGGCGGGGTTAGTTGTTGGAATGGTGACAATACCTCAGGCGGTAGCTTACGCTTACTTGGCCGGCGTACCGCCTCAGTCGGGGCTGTATGCGTGTCTACTACCTATGGTGATCTACGCCATTTTCGGCAGTTCTAAACAAATGGTAGTCGGCCCGGTAGCAGTGGCTGCTTTGCTAGTAGCTGCCACCGTCAGTGAATACGCGCCCAAATATAGCGATGCCTACTTAGCCATCACCTCAGTTTTGTGTCTGCAAATTGCGGGAATTTTATGGTTGCTTAGACTTTCCCAAATGGGCGGTCTGGTGAACTTACTTAGCCACCCGGTGATTACAGGATTTGTAAACGCTGCCGCCATACTAATTATAGTCAGCCAGCTGCCCGGTTTAAGTGGCATAGCGCTAGGAGATGCTGAAAGCCCGTTGGCTGATTTAGCCAATCTAATTGGCGCCGTCGACCAGTTAGAGCCCTTAACTCTAGCATTTGGGCTGAGCACTCTGGCCTTCCTTGTCGCCAGCAAAAGAATAATTGCCAAATGCCTAACATTGATCGGCGTGGAAGAAACCCAAGATCATCCCGCGACACGAACCGGACCAATGTTAGCCGCTGTCATAAGTATTATTTTAGTCAGCTTTCTGGGGCTAAATGGCAACCTACAGACTGTTGGCTTTGTACCGGCTGGACTCCCTACTCTTGTATGGCCGAACTTTGACCTAGCATTATGGTTAAACCTCATGCCTGCGGCAGCGATAATCGCAATCATTACTTACGTAGAAAGTTATTCTATTGGTACAACACTTGCTGCAAAACAGCAGACACGCATAAATCCTCACCAAGAATTATTCGCCTTAGGAGCGGCTAACATGGGCGCGGCAATAACTGGTGCGTATCCGGTAGCCGGTTCTTTTTCGCGCTCCAGTGTCAATTACTCAGCAGGCGCGCGAACACCACTGAGTTCACTGTTCTGTGCACTTGTGGTGGTTCTTACACTGACCTTCCTCACAGGCCTATTTGCCAACCTACCCAAAGCGGTATTGGCTGCAATTGTCATTGTCTCAGTGATCGGTCTAATTGACTTCAAGAGCTCGCGTAAACACTGGTCCGTTTACCGGCACGACAGCTGGACAGAATTAGCCACCATGTCACTGGTGCTTATTTTTGGGGTGGAAGTTGGTCTACTTGCAGGCGTGGGCATATCAATTGCGTTATTTATACGCAGTTCTAGCCAACCTAATATCACTCAGGTTGGTCGCCTTGATGACTCTGAACATTTTCGATCAGTGAAGCGCTTTGAAGTCACAACTTACCCAAACATTCTGGCGCTCCGCGTAGACGAAAACATTTTCTTTGCCAACGCTACACAGATAGAAGATAGATTGCTCAGACGCGCACTAAGGCGCAAAGACACCAAACATCTTGTTGTCGTGTGCAGTTCGGTGAATATGATCGATGCCACCGGTTTAATGATGCTGTACCGACTTAACAGTCACCTGGCTGAGGCGAACATTTCGCTGAGTTTGAGCGACGTCAAAGGCCCGCTGATGAAACAGCTGAGTAATACAGATATTACTCAATCCATTAGCGGCGAGGTTTTCTTCAACACTGACCAAGCGATTAAGCAGCTAGCGCCAAATTCTCAATTAGCAGATCAGCCGCATGAAAATACTTGACGGCTATCTAACGCGAGTTGCCACCTTAGCAGTATTCCTGACGCTATTATCTTTGGTCAGTATCACCAGTCTTTTTGCGCTTTTTGAAGAGTTGGGTGAAAGCCAAGCTACATATGGTTTTCTTGACGCGCTTGTCTATTTGGCGCAAACACTGCCGCGAAGAATCGACGAGCTACTCATCTATTGTGTATTCCTTGGCTATTTGCTTGCCCTCGGCGCTCTTGCCGAGAACGGAGAATTGACCGCTGCCAGAGTCGCTGGCGTATCGCCAATGCGCCTATTGGCCGGGCTGCTACCGTCACTGACAATCTGTCTCATTGTAAGCTTCAGCTTGAGCGAATATCTGGCACCAACGGGAGAGCAAGCAGGTGAGCGCGGCAAACAACAGGCGCAGTATGGGGAAAATGCACTCAGCCAAAGCGGTGGTTTATGGTTTCGCGATGGCGGCGAATACGTGCAAATTAGTAGCCTTGAGGCGAATGGCGATCTCGCTGGCGTTGTACGTTATTCGGTAAATGATGCACATCAGCTCACCCAAAGCCTTAAAGCTGAATCAGCAAAGTATGATGAAAGTGTTAGCGCGTGGACTCTCTATAACGGCACCGTTACGCAGCTCGGCGATGTCACTACGCAAACAGTAGAATTCGAAAAAATGTCATGGCAGACCCCCATGACCCCAGAACTTTTGGCTAGCCAAGCATTTTTAGAACCGCGCAAGATGCCGTTATTAGGTATTCATAAGCAAATAGCATTCTTGGAACAACAGAGTTTACCTGCTACCGAATACAAACTAGTTTATTGGTCGCGAATACTAAAACCTCTGACTTTCTTTGGCATGGCGCTATTAGCCCTAGCTATTGTCATTGGACCACTCCGCAGCTCAGGCATGGGTCAACGTTTGACCATTGGGATATTTGTTGGACTAGGCTTCAAGTACTTACAGGATCTTTTTGCCCCCACAGCCATAGTCTTCGGCGTTCCGGCTATCATTGCCGTAGCACTACCAACGATTATTTTTGCGCTGGCAGCACATTCGCTGATTAGGCGTTACGCCTAACCCGTACGACCGGACGCCTATATTCTCGCACCTAGGCTGCCTTGATAGGCGCCACATCGTGCAAACTTGGGTCCAGTCCCGCACCCATCATCTGAATAAAGTTATCCCGATAAAAAAGCTGCTGGGTTTGTTCGTCTATTCCCTCTAAAGCTTCACCAAATCGCTTCAATGGGTTTCTGCCACCTTCCACATGCGGAAAGTCAGAGGAGAAAAGGCACATTTGCGGTGCTGAATTTTCAATAATCCAATTTGTTGGTTCGTGGGGATAAGGAGTAACTTTGAATTGTCGCTGGGCAATTTCACTTGGCCTTGCAGACAACTTCTTCAATCGGTCTTCACCTTTAGTAAATGCAGCCACACCGGAGTCGATAGAACGCATCCAACTGGGTAACCATGAAGCACCTAGTTCGATGGCTGCGAACTGCAAATTTGGAAAGCGGTCGAAAACACCGTCAATGATGAGCACAGACAACGTTTCCCAAAGGGAAAGCGGAATAGTCATATAGCTGGTAGAAGTAAAATTTTCGGCGCCGCCATGGAAATCTAAGGTCCGTCCCAAACCATTTTCGTGGTACGGGGCGATCATTTGATCTTCACCACCAACATGAAAAATAATCGGCAGGCCCGCTTCTTGGACTAGCCCCCAAAGTGGATCAAGACCAATATGACTTGGGGAATGAGTTGGTGGGCAACGTGAAGGAATCATAATTGCCTTACAGCCCATATCTATGGCTTCGCGGGCTATTTTCGGTGCCTGCTCCATATCCAATAAAGGCACGTATCCGGTGGCTAGTAACCGCGGATCTACCGAGCAAAAATCACTCATCATGCGGTTATGGGCTCGAGCGGATGCCAGCGCCAAGCTATTCGTACGCCCTGTTTCTAGGCCATAGTTAGCGAGGGCGGCGGAGGTGAAAACTAGTTGGCTGGCAAAACCAAGATAGTCCAGGGTGCGGACCCGGTCTTGGTTGTTAAATGCACCCACGGAGTCGTGGCCTTTGCGCAGCATCAACTGGCTTTCTTCATCGGCTCGAAACTGCGGATCAGTGTGTTTACGTTGTATGTCGCGAAGCCAGTTCTCATCGTGTGGAGGAATAGCATCTAGTAGGCCTTGGCGATGTTCAGCCTCAACGTATTGCAAAATAGTGTGGGGCAGCTCCATCACGTGGCTGTCCGCATCATGAATTGTCCTTCCTGTTACATATGGCATGCTAATCTTTACCTCTACCTTTACTCACTTTTTGTACCTGATACTGCCTATCAAGCTAACATGACCGACTAAGACAGTCACATCGGCACTGGCTATGCCTGCAGGACAGCTATTTTGTTTGGGGTTTGCCCAATGCCCCTGCAAGCTCACCAACTTGCAGCTCACCTTCTCGCGTTTGTCCTCCAATCTGCAAAAATTCTCGCATATTGTGCTGAGCTGAATCTGTTCTGAGCAAACGTGCAAACAAATAGGCTTCTTCTTGCAGACCTTGAGCCAAAGGCAAGTCTGCTGCAGAAACCGCAGCTTTACCTAAGCGTACAGCTTCCACGGGAAAACTGGCAATACGGTTAGCTAGAGCCGAAACCTTTGCCTCAATGTCCGCGGCCGCATAAATACGGTTGAGGTAACCCCACCGCTCTGCCGTTTCTGCATCTAAATCATCACCACCCAAAACGATTTCCATAGCACGGGCGCGGCCCACCAAACGCGGCAACCTTTGCGTGCCGGTACCGCCTGGTAAAATACCCAATGGTATCTCCATCTGATTGATGATGGTTTTATCCTTAACGCCAAAGCGCATATCCATACTAGAAACCAACTCGCTGCCACCACCGCCAACTCGACCTTCGATTTGGGCAATAGTCACCTTATCCATGGTACGCAGGCGCTCACACATCAAATGATAGGCACTTAACTCAGTAGCCCGTTCAGCGTCGCCCTCAATAGGAAATTCCAAAATAGATGACACGTCAAAGTGTGCCAAAAAGAAGTCTGGGTCTGCGCTCTTAAACACCACCACCGTCAAATCAGGGTCATTTTTTAACGCTCCCACCAGATCACGCAATTCAGCAAAAAGCTCTTGGGTAATTAAATTGATGGGTGGGTTATCTAAGGTCACCGTTGCTACGCGTCCAGCTACCGCTACTTTTATCAATTCATACTTCGTGTAAGTCATTTTGTTTCCCCTCTCCCACTGCATAGTCTTTTCATGCAGTATAAATTTATAAGCTTCATTTCCCCGAACTACCCCTTGAATCTACCCCAAGCAAAATTTTCGAGCAAACTAAGGTCATGGGCAGACCACAAGAAAGCCGTCCCTGCACTTTATTTAGAGCTGAAAGCTAACACCTGAAGTAGAATTCGACAGTTGCGGCTACACCAACTCAGCCGACTATTTAGCAGTTAGGAAACAACAAGTGACAGTAAATACTCAGCCCGGTTCCCAAGCGCAAAGTCAGAATTCACAACCACTCCCAGCAGATGAGCAAGCATCTACATGGTTATTTGGATATGGATCACTAATTTGGAAACCCGAGCTACCTTTTATCCGCGCTCATCCAGCCAGGGTAGATGGATACGTAAGGCGTTTCTGGCAAGGATCTGAGGATCACAGAGGCACGCCTGAGTCTCCGGGACGCGTAGTTACCTTAGTCCCCGACTACCAAGGCCAGTGTTTTGGTGTGGCGTACCTAGTGAGCAACATAGAAATTGAGCAGACCTTTGCCCAGCTAGATCACCGCGAGAAAAACGGCTATACCCGCCTCACTCTAGATTTGAATCTTGGTTCAGATGCCGTCCTAACCGACGAAAAGGTGGTTGCAGGGATTACCTACATTGCTGACGAGTACAACGAAGCGTACCTAGGCCAAGCACCGATTGCGCAAATTGCCAAAGAAATTTTCCACAGCGTGGGCCCTAGTGGAACAAATACCGAGTACTTACTTGAGTTGGCTCAAGCCCTTCGCGATAGGGTCATCGATGACCCCCACGTTTTTGCTTTAGAGACTGAGATCCGAACGCTTTTAAATCAAAGTTAGTAGGCCACAAAAAAAGAGCCTAAAGGCCCTTTCTTCTATGATCAGCATTTCTCAGCTTAAGACTTTAAGCACACTGCTATGGCTATCTGCGACATCAATGTCTAACCAATTTCACCAATGTCACTGATGATTTTACCCACCAGCCCGTATTCAACAGACTCTTCTGCACTCATCCAATAGTCACGTGCAGTATCTTCAGCCACGCTCTCCAATGTTCTACCTGTTTGAGACGCGATAATGCCGTTGATGCGTTCGCGAGTTTTTACAATCTCTCGAGCGTGAATTTGAATATCGGTAGCATCGCCACCAAATCCACCGCTAGGCTGATGAATCAAAAATCTGGTGTTAGGCAGAGCAAAACGATTCTCTTTTTCGCTGGCCAGATAGATATGCGTAGCAATACTGCCGACCCAACCTGTACCTACAGTTCGTACCACCGGCTTAATAAAACGAATCATATCGAAAATGGTATCTCCAGATTCTACATGTCCGCCGGGCGAACCAATATAAAGTGTAATTGGTTCGTCTGACTCAAAGGCCAAAGCCAGAAGTTTTTCCGCTGTACGCCGAGCAACATCTTGGTTTATTTCACCAAACAATGTCAGCGTTCGGTTCTTAATCAACACATTGTCCAACATGTTGAAACTCTTGGCTGCTTCCGCTGCTAACTTTTCATCCTGCTCGCTGTCTAACCGTGTCATCGGTTCACTCCATTAAATCTAATTCTGGCCGGTTTCATCTTAACTCTAAACTCGGGTCTAAGGCATCTTTCTCGTTCAATTTGCGCACCACCATGCACCTGAGGGACGCTACTATATAGTGTTCTTATACGCTTTAGTGTAGCTTCGACTCACCTATTTTTGGGACGAGAGGAGAAATTTCAATGGCACTAGCACCAGAATATCAAGCCATGTTTGATCAATTGGCAGAAAACGGCCCAGCTCCGGGCATATCAGATCTACCGGTACCCGACGGCAGGAACGTTTACCGCACTATGCGCCCGGTAAACCCTGAACTACCTGTACATAAAATAGAAGATCTCAACATTGATGGTCCGCTTGGAGAAATTCCAGTACGCGTATATCACCCTGCAGGGGATGGACCCTTTGGTGTTCTAGTTTATTTTCACGGCGGCGGCTGGGTCATTGGCGATATCGACACTGCGGACTCGGTCTGCAGAGAATTGTCCACCTTGGCAAGCCTGGTGGTGGTGTCAGTAGACTATCGTTTAGCACCCGAGCACCTTTATCCAGCATCAGTTGTAGATTCGTATGCCGCCGTTTGTTGGGTTGGCGAGAATCAACAGCGACTTAACGGTAACGGCAAAATTGGCGTTGCGGGCGAAAGTGCCGGGGGCACTATTGCGGCAGTCATGAGCCAAATGGCTAGGGATGAAAACGGTCCAGCTATCGCTTTTCAATGTCTACTTTACCCTGTCACCGATGCGGATATGAGCCGCGAGTCGTATGCTTTGAATGGCTCAGGCTATTTGTTGGAAACTGCCACTATGAAGTGGTTTTGGGACACTTATTGCCCGGATGAGGCAGCGCGAAAGAATTCCAATGCATCGCCAATACAAGCTGAAAGTTTAGCTAACTTGGCACCTGCGCTAATTATGACGGCAGAATTTGATCCGCTGAGAGATGAGGGTGAAGCCTATGGCGCAGCAATGAATGCAGCCGGCAGCACGGCGGAAGTTGTACGCTGCGCAGGCTTAGTCCATGACTTTTTCAGCACAGCAGCCGTATTTGAATGTTCTCGAGCACCATTCCTATCAGCTGTTGAAAAACTTAAAGCCCACTTAAACTGAACTAGGTTGCGAGGCCTCAATGAGGCCTCAACCCGTTGACCACAATGTCTAGATTGACCCCTAGACTAGCGATTACACAAGACCTAGATCCAGACCAGTTTCCATACCCATTGAAAATTTCATAGGAGCCCACAATGCTTTTTGTTCTTATCTGCCAAGACAAACCTAACCATAGTGAATTAAGACAGAGCATTCGACCCAAACACCTTGAGTATTTGTCCACACAAGACGTGCGCTTCGCAGGGCCGATGCTCACTGATGATCAAAGCCAAATGGTCGGCTCCATCGTTTTCATAGTTGCCGAGGATTTAGCTGCAGCTAAATCCATTGCTGACAACGACCCCTACTATCTCGCGGGCCTGTTCGAAAGCGTCACCGTTCACCCTTTTAAACAAGCAATACCAGCGGAGTCTTAACCATGAAAAAAGCCATCATTAGCGGAGTTGGACCTGTTGAAGGTTTGGGTGCACAACTTTGTATACGCTTCGCCAGCAAGGGTTTACACGTTCTTGTGGCAGGTCGAACACAAACTAAACTCGACGCGGTAGTAAATGTCATTAAGGACAATGGCGGCAGTGCCGAGGCCGTTGTAGCAGATTCCACAAGTGAAGCCGATACTAAAGCACTGTTCGATCTAGCAGGCTCAGACTTAGATCTAGCCATCTATAACACTGGCAACAATACCCCTGGACGTATAGCCGATATGTCTGCCGAGTATTTTGAAAACAGCTGGCGTGTGTGCTGTTTTGGCGGCTTTTTGTTTGGTCGAGAAACAGTAAACCGTTTCGCAGGTAACGGGGGTACTTTGCTGTTTACCGGTGCCAGTGCTTCACTCAGGGGCAGAGAAAACTTCGGCGCCTTCAACTCATCGAAAGGTGCGCTGCGCAATCTGGCACAAGCAATGGCTAAGGAATACGGGCGCGACGGTGTTCACGTGGGTCATATAGTTGTAGATGGCCCCATCGGTGGCGAAAAAATTAAGACGCACTTCCCTGAATACGCAGAAAAGTTGGGTGACCAAGGCATGATCTCAATAGATGGCATTGTTGATGGTTACGAATACTTGTACAACCAACCACAACGGGCATGGAGCTTTGAAATAGACGTTCGTACGTCAGTAGAGAAATGGTAACCCTAAACTAGGCAGGGCAAAATAAGCTCGAAACGCAAGAAGAAAGGGAACCAAGCGGCTCCCTAACTCCTACAGCTTCGCGAAAGAAACTTGCCCTAAAGACTAATCTACTCGAGCAGCCGCGTAACCTGATAGAACAACTGTGCCATCTTGATTAGTTGTTTCAACTTTAAGATTGACGATTCCATCTGTCACATCTTCAACGGTTGCTGTTGCATTCAATGAATCTCCAGGCCAAACCTGACTAGTGAAACGCACACCGAACTTAGTCAATCGACCATCACCTACATAGTTTGTAAGCATCGTTCCAGTCATACCCATAGTGAGCATGCCATGGGCAAAAACTGAGGGGTATCCTGCCAATTCTTTGGTGAACTTCTCATCCGTATGGACAGGGTTGTAGTCCCCTGATGCCCCTGCATACATAACGATCTGCGTACGTTTTAAATCTTCTACCAGAGACTCCGTATAGGTGTCACCGGCATTCAAATTGCTTGCTGAAAGTGCCATATAATTTCTCCCTATTGGTCCACTGGTCGTTCAGTTCTAACACCTACGCCACGCGCAGTTATCACCAACTCACCGTTTTGATCATGATATTCTGTAATGGTTTCAGAGAAAATTAACTTACCTGAACGCTTACCTTCCTTTTCCCACCCTTCGCCTTGCTTCACCGTTGCGGTCAGAACGTCACCAGGACCAATATGGCGGTGATACTCAAAATGCTGCTCGGCGTGCAAACCGCCACCGCCGCCTCCGCCACCACCGCTACCTGGCTCTTTCTTAATGCCAGTGGCTTCTTTACCTGATCCGAACCAATCGGCACCGGGTTTGGGACGCAAAAAATAATCCGGGTCAAATTGCGCACTAGACTGAGCAAAGGTTGGTGGTGCAATAACACCGCCGGGCTCAGTACCTTTAGCGTACTCATCATCATAATAAATTTGGTTATCATCACCGACAGAGCGGGCAAACATCATGATATGACTGCCTTCTACTGGGAACTTATCTACGGCCATTTTTCTCCCCTCTTGAGCATTAGTTGTGTCCCAGAGTATCCACTAGGAACCACTTAAGGTACAAGCCCTTGCCGTTAGATGCGAAAAAAGTAGAGCCGCGATCGTAGAGAAATATGTGGAAGGTAGATGCAGAGCAACTAAGCAATAAGAATATAGTGAGTAAATCGGGCGTTGCCCAGCACTGCGCTGGGCGTCAGTAGTACGCTGTGGCTATTTACCCTTGAACTCAGGTTTTCGCTTTTCCAAAAACGCACTAATGCCTTCGGCCTTATCCTCGGTTTGCACCAGTGCACCTTGCGCATATTTTTCAAACATCAGTGCACCAGCCAAACTAGCCTCCATACCAAAATGCACCATCGCCTTCATCGTTCGCGGTACAAAAGGAGCAAAACCAGCGAGGTGCTCGGCCATGCTAGCTGTATGTGCTATGAGATCTTCAGACTCAACTAAACGTGTGACCAAGCCAATTTGCAAAGCCCTGTCTGCATCCATTGGCTCGCCCATTAACAGCATTTCCATACCCCAGCCACGACCAACAATACGCGGTAATCGCGCAGTGGCACCGCCACCTGGAATAATTCCAAGCTTACCTTCTGGGGTCGCAAACTTTGACTTTGGTGTGGCAATGCGCAGGTCACAGCCTAGTGCGACTTCCAAACCGCCACCCATACAGATGCCATCGATCGCCGCAATAGTTGGTTTGGGCGTGCGCTCCAGCTTATCAGCTAAACCTTGAACAATAGGTTCTAATGCCTTTTTGAAATCTCTGTGTATGACTTCAGACAAGTCTGATCCGGCGGCAAACGCCTTGCCACCCGCACCGGTAATGGTAATGACCCGAACATCGTCATCCCAAGCTGCTGCATCTACTGCTGTATGCAAATCTTCTAAGGTAGCTAGGGAGATGGCATTGTGTTTTTCCGCGCGATTGATCGTGATCAATGCCATAGGTCCGCGAACTTCGTATAGAACATTGTCTAATTGCATAACTTCCTTCACTTCACTTATCTAAAGGCCGTTATCCTTGATGAAAGCTTGTGAAGACGCAAGCGCCAGCTACGACAATATCTACTTAGATTTAGGAGAAAAAGAAAGCCGCCGACCTGGAGAGTGAGCCGGCGGCTTAATAGTCGATCTTGGTTGCTTATATGGTGCTGCAGCAGCTCTTTTTTCTGAACTGGCCTGCTTAAAAACCAGCTCAAAAGAGCGTTTCCAACCTCACCCAAGATCTAAGGGGAGAGATGTTGTCCTAAGACAACAACCCTAATATCACCTAATAGGGTTTCTGAAGGATGTCGCTACCCCGAAACTTTGTGACATTTTGTTTCATTGAGTGAGTATCTGTAGGGCTTCAAGACCCACGCTTGAGGGAAAGACGCCGCTAAAATTTTCACAAAAGGCTTAATCAGACGCCACACCATCTGCTGGAGAACTGGCTAATATTACAATTAAATCAATAACTTAAAGGTATTATGTTGCCGGCTAAGTATATTTCAGCGTGAACTTTGCGCCACCTGTGGCAGCATCATCAACCGCAATCTGCCAGCCGTGGGCCTGACATAATTGCTGCACAATGGCTAAGCCAAGACCGCTACCGCCGGTGGTAATGCTGCGAGAGGTTTCTAGGCGGAAAAATGGTTGGAAGATCTCTGTCCTGGACTCTTTGGCAATACCGGGACCGTTATCCGAGACTGCAATTTCCCCTGCACCGATATGCAGTGACACCTGTCCGCCGTGATTGATGCCATTAGAAACAAGGTTGGTCAGTACCCGAGCGAAGGCATTAGGCGCAACCACGGCACTTGCGCTATTTGCGAGATCAGATGAGACAGTTATGGCTTGGTCATAGGTTGCAACAATACCTTTTACAAACTCGACAACTGCTATCTCTTGAGCGAGCTCGCCTGTGCCTTTAGCAAAGTGCAGAGCATCACGAATCAACTCATCCATCGCCTCCAAATTGGTCTCGAACCGCGTAATCAACTTTGCATCAACAGAACTAGGCAAGAGTGCCAGCGCAAGGCGCATTCTGGTCAAAGGTGTGCGCAGATCGTGAGATATACCCGCCATCAACGTGGTTCTATTGGCGAGCAATAACGAAATCTCACTGGCCATAGTATTGAAATTACGCGCCAATGAGACCAGTTCATGAGGCCCCGTTTCAGGTAACGGCTCTATGTCTTCAATACCGCGAAACTGCTCAGCTTGTTTAGCTACTTTAACCAAGGGGCGCGCAATGCGACGAACAATCAATAAGGAAGTCAAAAAGACAATTGCTGCGCCAAGGCCAACTATCACCACAGCTACATAAAGGAACTGGATATCGCGACGATCGGGCGACAAACCCACCTGTAAATCGTAGTCCGCCATAGGCACCACTACCCACACTAGATCATCGCCATCCAACATGCGCACATCCATGTCCAATCGATCTCGTAGTTTGTCCTGAAGCAAAGCGGTGTAAGGCAAAAAACGATCTAGTTCAGGCAGGTCCATTGTTGCTTCGCTGATAATCAGGTCGTGATTTTGCGCTAGCTCCAACTCGAAGTAAGGCCGGGCAGCGGGCGGCAATTCCACCCAAGTTTGGCAGGATAAAACCAGTAAGGCCGCTTCATCATCAGCAGAGCGTTCGGCAATGGGGTCGATAACGAAGGCATACAAAGCAATAGTGGATACAACAACCATCAACATGCTACTAAACCCGAGGGTTAAGTTCGTGCGCACCAACAAAGAGGAAGGGCCACGCAGAATGGGCAAATTAGCACGTGTGGGGATCATAGTTTATACGTTCTTCCAATCGCCACTAAGAATGGCACCAAGGTAAGCGTACAGCTTAAGCTACTTCGACTCGCTCTGAACAGTAGCAGTATCTAAGTTATCGCCAGCGGCCAACCCAGGATTAGGGCAGAACATATAACCTTTACCCCAAATGGTTTTTATATAAGCGGGCTTAGCTGGATCAACCTCTAACTTAGAGCGCAGCCTTGTTACTCTAACGTCAATAGAGCGATCAAAAGGGGAGCGCTCGGCCCCAGTCAATAAATCGAGGATTCGGTCACGATGTAAAACCTTATTTGGATTCGATACTAAAATTGCCAGCAAATCGAATTCCCCGGAGGTCAGAGGAATAAGTACCCCTTCACTACTCAAGCTATGTGATGCAAGGTCCAAACAAAACGGACCAAAGAAAACTTCTCTATCCACACCCTCATCTACCACTGCAGACTTACTCGCACGCCGCAATACTGCTCTAACCCTTGCCAATAGTTCTCTAGGGTTAAACGGTTTGGGTAAATAGTCGTCTGCGCCCACTTCTAAACCAACAATTCGATCTACCTCATCGCCTTGAGCCGAGACAATAATAATTGGTAATTCGTTACGTTTTTTCAGTCGCTGGGCAATTGACAACCCATGCTCACCAGGCAACATCAAGTCTAGAATCAGCAAATCCACGTCATGCTCGCTTAGATAAGCGTCCATTTCTTCACCCGAAGCCACTGCAGCAACGTGAAACCCCTGCTGCTGGAGATATTCTTGAGTTAGTTCACGGATCTCTGGGTCATCATCTACGACTAATAGGTGCTCAAGGTCAGCGCTTTCTTCAATTGCCATTATTACCGAGTACCTTTTCTTCTTGGGAATCTTGAACCGGATTTTGCTCCGATTCATAACTAATATTTTGCGCCTGAACTGGCGCATTGACTGTCTTCACCGACCGCTGCGCTGGTGCCTGTGAGTTAACCTGATTTCTTTCTGCGCGGCGACCAAATCCAGCCCCAAACCTCACCGTAGCTCTAAACACTTGGCGAGACGGTTGTTGGGGTTGCAAGGTACCCGTTTTTGCACTTACGACACGAGATTTGTCATTGGGAATATTCGACGGTTGTATCTGCGGCAATCTGATATTTGCCACCGCGCTGCCGTTAGCCGATCTTTTTCTCAATTCTTCCAGCGGCACTGGGGTTACTGTGCTTTGGGTGACACGAGAGCCATCAGGAAGCACCCGAGTAACTTTTGCTGTAATCACTACAGTACCTTTCTGGTTACGCGGAATTGGTTGGCCGTATCTAAACTGTCGCTGCGCACGAACAAGACCTTCCTCTATATCTGATTGCCCATTTTGACGCTGGCCGTTATTTGGCGCGACGGATTGCACCCGCGCCTTATTCATACGAGAGCGCACTTCTGCTAATAAATCTCGCCGCTGGGCCGGTTGTAGCTGAGGCCAACTGCGCACTAATTCGTTAATTTCGCGATCTGACTTATCGGTAAGATCCCAAATGACATTTGAGGGTTCGCCAGCGGTTACTTTTGCGGGCTTTGAAGATACTGGAGTGTTGGCACTGGCTGCTGTTATGCCTGGCCCAAAAAAACTCAAAGCAAAACTCAACACACAAAGGAAGGTGTTGGGAAGTGGCTTTTGGTTTAGCTCTGGCTTTTGGTTTAGCTCTGGCTTTTGCTTTTGCTTTTGCTTTTGCTTCGAAAAAATCATTTTAAGGCGATACACCTAAGGCATTTCTACTAATAACGACTTCTATTATGAAAACGCCCTGTTACTGCGCAATTTCCAGGACGTATCATTTTGTTTCAAACTCGGCTTTTTACACCGAGTTTGAAAACTCTTGATGTCTTGCGCCCAATCAATTCGGGGCAAAACGCCAGTTTAGGTCTGCTGAGGCTTATGCTACTTCGAACAATCCAGCAGCACCCTGTCCACCACCAATACACATGGTTACAACACCATACTTTTGGTTGCGACGCTTCAGCTCACGCAATACAACGCCAGTAGTTCGTGAACCGGTCATGCCAAACGGGTGTCCGATTGAGATACTACCGCCAAGTACATTGTACTTTTCGTTGTCGATATCTAACGCGTCACGACAGTATAGGCACTGAGAGGCAAATGCTTCGTTCAATTCCCAAAGGTCAATGTCATTGATTGATAAACCAGCGTTCTTCAACAAACGTGGAATAGCAAATACTGGACCAATACCCATTTCATCAGGCTCACAACCGGCAACGGTAAAGCCACGATATATGCCAATTGGCTGAATACCTAGCTGAGCTGCTCGTTCGGCGCTCATCAACATGGTCATAGAAGCACCATCAGATAGCTGAGAAGAGTTACCGGCAGTTACTGAGCCGTCTTCTTCAAAAGCTGGAGCGAGGGACGCCAAACCTTCAAGCGTGGTGTTAGGACGGTTACATTCGTCCTGATCAACCCAAACTGTTTCATGAGTCTCTTCACCGGTTTCTTTATTGACCTTGAGCATGGTGGCATTCATACCAACAATTTCTTCAGCAATCTTGCCAGCGTCTACTGCTGCTGCGTAACGCAGCTGGCTTTGCAGTGCGTACTCGTCCTGCATTTCACGCGTTACTTGATAACGACGCGCAACCACTTCAGCGGTATTACCCATAGCCATGAAAATTTCTGGCTTTTCTTCGATCAAACGCTTGTTTTGCTTGGACTTACCAGCTTCTTGACGTGTGCGCATTGAAATAGAATCTACACCACCAGCAATCATTACTTCACTTTGACCTGAAGCAATCTGATTTGCAGCCATTGCAATTGATTGCAGGCCTGAAGAGCAAAAACGGTTAATTGAAACGCCCGCAGCGCTTACTGGCAGTTTTGACAAAATTACTGCAAGACGCGCTAGGTTGCCGTCTTGTTCACCAGTGTGAGTCGCAGCACCAACGATTACGTCTTCTACTTCATCAGCTCCGACGTTTGGATTGCGGTCCAAAAGTGAATCAATGCAATGTGCCAAAAGATCATCTGATCGTGTGAGGTTAAAGCTGCCACGGAAAGCTTTGGTTAAGCCCGTGCGCACGCTATCGACAATTACTACGTCTCTCATAGTTTCTTCCCTTTATGAATTAGTTTATCTCGTTATGTAGCTCTCGCTACCTCCTGAACCACAGCCTAGCATTTACATAGCTTCTTACCGATTGGGCACATGTAGCGACCAAAGGCTTTGCTTACCGGCTAGAATTAGAGGAAGACACACCACCAAAATGGTGCGACCTCCAACTCGAACAGTGTCAAGTTCCCCGAACCTGAATGGTAACCAGATCACAGCTGCAAAGCCAATCCCCGTTTGCGTGAACGCCAACCTCGGTTAGTATCTTGTTCTGCAACAAATACAAACAGGAAACCGATATGACAGACTTCCATAATATTAAGATGCTCGACATTCAAGGTGCTGAAGTAGACTTTGCCAACTACCAAGGCAAGGCTTGCCTAATAGTCAACGTCGCTAGTCGCTGAGGATTAACCTCACAGTACGCCGGGTTGCGTACTCTACAAGAAGAATTTGCCGATCACCCCTTCGAGGTTCTCGCCTTTCCATGCAACCAATTCGGTGCACAGGAACCGGGTAGTAACGAAGAAGTGCTTGAGTTCGCGCAAACCAAATACAACGTTAACTTTCAAATGTTCAGCAAGATTGAAGTTAATGGCGCCAATGCATGTGATCTTTATCAATTCCTCAAAAGTGAAAAGGCAGACGAAGAAGGTAATTCTGATATTCCTTGGAACTTTGCGAAATTTTTGGTCAATAAAGACGGTGACGTGGTGGGTCGTTTCAGCCCCCAAACATCACCAGAAGAACTGACACAGATAATTTTGGAAGCTATCTAGTACTCCTCTGCAAAGTAGCAGCGGGCACCACAATGTACCCGCTGCTACTTGCGATGCTCGATTAAGCAAAATTCCCTAATTTTATAGCAATGTCTTATGCCTTATGCCTTATGCCCCTAGGGGAAACACGTTAAAGAATGTTACACATAGTTTTACACTTTGCGGTACCAGCCATTGTCGCTCTAAAGTTTTTTAGTCAGCGTTGGCAGGTGGCTTACTTGGTTATGATGGCTACCATGTTGGTAGATCTCGACCATTTATTCGCCGACCCCATTTATGATGCCAGCCGTTGCAGTATTGGTTTTCATCCACTGCATCAACCTTGGTTTATCGCGTTATATCTCGTTTTGTGCTTTTTCCCAAAAACTCGCCTTATAGGATTGGGGTTGATGATCCACATGCTCCTAGACTCGCTTGATTGCCAAGTAACTAACGGCATTTGGATTAACTAACTCAGTTATTGCCTCTAGAATCATTTAAACCCTTACACCCAGTTAACGGCTTCAAACTCTGCCGCCGAACAGTCTCACTTCTGAAAATTGCACGCCGACTTTAGATCAGCCGCAGATCAAGACTGCAAAAGGTCATGATTGCTTTGTCAAAGTTTTGTTTTGGCCACACACCACTCAGTTCAGTCCAATAGAAATGTTCAACATCCGAGACAAGAAGTTTGAGAAAAAAACTCTTACACTCGATGTCTTGATAATTAGGGATACGCGCCAATGACAATTTTGCTCGACAAGCTATGTTTTGGAGAAGGACCGCGCTGGCGCGAAGGTATGCTCTGGTTCTCGGATATGCATGCGCAAAAAGTGCTGAAAGTAGACCCTCAAGGCAACGTTGAAACCGTGGTGGAACTCGACGATGACCAGCCTTCAGGACTCGGATGGCTGCCCAACGGTGACTTGCTAATCGTTGCAATGACTAAAAAACAGGTGCTGCGTTTCAATGGCAGTCAGTTAAGTGTTCACGCTGATCTTTCATCTTTAGCTAGCCATTTCTGTAACGACATGGTGGTGGATCATGTTGGGCGTGCCTATGTGGGCAACTTTGGATTCGACATTCACAATGGGGCGCAGCAATCAGCCGCGGAACTTATCTGCGTAGAAGTGGATGGCAGCGCCCGCTGTGTAGACGATGATTTAATTTTCCCAAATGGTGCTGTTATTACCCCTGACAACAAAACTCTAATTGTCGCTGAAACTTTTGCCAGCAGACTCACAGCCTTTGACATTTTGGATAGCGGCGACCTAACCAACAAAAGAATCTGGGCGCAGTTACCAAAAGGCGCGGTGCCTGACGGCATTTGTTTAGATGCCGGAGGCGGTATATGGAGTGCCTCGCCTACTTCGAATAATTGTATAAGGCAGATTGAGGGCGGCGAAGTGACCCATACTATTGAACTTGAACGCGGCGCCTTTGCGTGCATGATTGGCGAAGCCAACCTCTATATACTCACTTCAACAGTTTCTACGCCAGCGGCCTGCAAGGCCAACCAAGATGCCCGCATAGAAGTTTACCCAGCGCCATTTCGCGCCGCAGGATTACCCTAAATCAACTAATCCCGCTAACGGCAAGATAAGTCCCAAATAGAAAAAATGAGATAAGACATGACCGACATTTTCGAAAATTATTCCTCACCTTGGTTAAACGAAGAACTCTTAGTACTACGAGACGCTGCAAGAAAATTCTTCACCACAGAACTTGGTCCCCATCAGGCACGTTGGGAAGAACAGGGCATGGTAGACAGAGACGCTTGGACAAAAACCGGTGCAGCAGGCTTTTTGCTTGCGGAAATGCCTGTGGAATATGGTGGCAGTGGCGGAGACTATCGCCACGAAACGGTCATTATGGAAGAACAACTCCGAGCAGGCGCATCAGGTCTAGGCAGCCAAGTTCATAGCCAAATTGTTGCGCCTTATTTTTTGAACTACGGCACCGAAGAACAAAAACAAAAGTGGCTGCCTAAGATGGCGACGGGGGAATGCGTTGGCGCAATTGCTATGACAGAACCTAATACGGGCTCAGACCTACAGGGTGTGCGTACCACTGCTATCCGTGATGGCGACGAGTACGTTATTAACGGTTCAAAAACTTATATAAGCAACGGCCAGCATTGTGATTTGGTGATTTTGGTTGCGAAAACCGACCCCACTCAAGGCGCCAAAGGTATTAGTTTGGTTGTTGTTGAAGCCAACACACCAGGATTCCAGCGAGGTCGAAATTTGAAGAAAATGGGCCAAGCGGCAGCGGATACGTCAGAACTGTTTTTTGAAGACTGCCGTGTTCCCGTGGGCAATTGCCTCGGCGACGAAGGCAAAGGTTTTGTTCAGCTTATGCAGCAATTACCCCAAGAGCGCCTGAATATTGCACAAGCGGCCGTGGTCGAAATGGAGCGGGCCATTGCTATGACAATTGACTTCGTTAAGCAGCGCAAAGCTTTTGGTCAACGTGTACTCGACTTCCAAAACACCAAGTTTAAGTTAGCTGAATGCAAGACCGAGGCACTGATTGCTCGAACCTTTGTTGACCAATGCCTAGTTAAGCATATGGCTGGCGAGCTAGATGCCTCTACTGCTTCAATGGCCAAGTACTGGTGCACTGATAAGCAAAATCAAATTATCGACACCTGCCTACAGTTACATGGTGGCGCCGGCTATATGGAGGAGTACCCTATTTCTGGCATGTATAAAGATGCTCGAGTGCAGTCCATCTACGGCGGCACCAATGAGATTATGAAGGAATTGATTAGTCGGACACTAGACGCGTAGACAGTCATAAACAGATGATAATGGCGGAAGGTGGCCTATTAGCGCCTTCCCAATCTCTTCTGGCGAAGCTACCCCTAACATACAGAGCGGACATACCAATGACATTTTTTAACAGTTTCAAGCAGCTTCGTTTAGTCACAAGCGCAGGCCTGCTGATTAGTGCTTTAGCTTTTACTGCCAACACTCACGCTCAGTGGCAATTGGCAAATGACGTATCTCAACTCAATTTCATTTCCACCAAGGCCACTCATGTAGGCGAAGCACACACCTTTACTCAACTGCAAGGCAGCGTGAACGAGTCGGGCTTGGCACGCTTAAGTATTGATCTAAGCAGTGTTGAGACCATGATTCCCATTCGCAACGAACGCATGCAGGCAATGTTGTTTACGACCACCGCATTCCCTACAGCAGACTTTAGCGCGCAGGTAGACCTGGAGAATCTAAGTCAGATGAAAGTGGGGGATGTTGCAGATGCAACGTTGAACGGCCAGCTATCTTTCGGCCCAGCAACCTTGCCGCTAAGCGCGGATGTTAGAATCATTCGACTCCACAGCAGTTCGGTACAAATACAAACCCTTCGCCCCGTCATGCTCAATGCAACCACTCTAGGTGCTGCCGTTGGCGTCGAAAAACTACGCACAGCAGCTGGACTACCTTCAATTAGTCACAGCGTGCCGGTAACCTTTAGCCTGATCTTTAAAAAATAAAACCTTCGGGCCAATCCTGCGCAATTAGACACCATCCAGCAACATAGGTGTCAGCAACCAAATATCAGTCCACGGTAACGCGCTTTAGACCTATACTGCACTCCACCTTGTAAACGGCACCTAAATGTATACCTACTGGAAATTCTATTGGCCGTTGGCATTAACTGGTGTGGGAATGGTGCTGTCGCTGCAATTCCAAAACGCCACCCTTGCGCAATATCCTGAGGCTGTAACCGAGATCGCAATCTTGGCCTTGGCCTACGGTGTTTTTGGTACATTCAATGCGGGCATGCAGTTCATTGCCCAGTTATCAAATGTTTACGCTCGCAGCCCAGCAGCCACCCAGCGTTCGTGGTTATTCGTACTCATAATCAGCTTTTGCATTATGTTGCCACTTGCACTCATCGCATTCACAGAAGCTGGCGCTTGGCTCATCGCTTACATATTCAGCATCGATGAAGCCATCGTTACGCGCGTAACCCATTACCTAGCACTTCTTTGCCCACTGATCGTACTTAACGGTCAACGCCACTATTTCTCAGGCTTAATGGTGCAATCTCGCCTCACGGGTTGGATGACCATATTCAACTTCGTTTACTTAGGTACGGTCATTGTGGCGCTGCTACTGGGGTTTGCGTTAGGCGCCAAGCCCGTCTACGTAGTAGTAGGTGCTGAAACGGTAGGCGTAATTCTCCTATTGGGTTTACTACTCTACGCGCGCTATCGCCTTTATGTACCCCCAGAGCATCACGAGCACGAGGACGTAACCTATAAAGAACTAATGAAATTTTTTATACCAGTGTCCACTACCGGCGTTATGTTTGCATTGAGCAGACCCATACTATTTGCATTTGTCGCTCGCGCACCTGACGGCATCTTAGCGATTGCCGCCCTCAGAGTGGCGTTTGATTTCAGCATGGTATTTCAACAGGCCGCTAATCAGTTCCGTCACTTTTTCATAACTTTTGGCTTTGATGACATTGAGCGCAAGAAGAAGTTCCTCACTCTAATCACCATAGGTCTAACCGCCATTATGTTGGTATTTGCAGTCACGCCGTTATCCACCTTGCTTTGGGTAGACGTGGTTGGCTTACCCGATGATTTGGTCATGATTGCAAGAGACGCTTCGCTGATTATGTGTCTAATGCCGGCAATTATTATTTATCGGAACTTTCACCATGGTCGGCTCATGATGAGCCGCAAAACTGGCGGCATGGCCTACGGCAGTATTCTTCGCGTTATCGGCATTTACGCATCCGCACAAATACTTTTCAGCCTAGATTTGCTCAATCACATTACGGCAACCTTTATCTTAATTTTGGGGTTTGTCATCGAAGCTATTGTGGCACGCCAATCGAGCATCCAAGTGGTCGCCAAAGAACGAATATTAAACAACGAGACCCCCTGATTTATGAAAGCTTAAGGCAGATTGAGTCAACGTGTTTTATACTAGCGCCATGAATAGTTAGGAAAACGGAATTCAGATGACCACTATGCTTGGGCCAACATCACATACTTACTTCTCACAAAGATTACGCCTGCACTACGTAGACTGGGGTAATCCCGATGCACCTCCCATGATTTTGATTCACGGTGGACGCGATCATTGTCGTAATTGGGACTGGGTTGCAGAACACTTCCGCCACGACTATCACATCATTGCCCCAGACTTGCGCGGTCATGGCGACAGCCAATGGCTGGAAGGTGGCTCGTACAACCAAATTGACTATGTCTACGACATCGCCCAATTGCTGCAACAAAAGCAAATGGAAAAAGTAACCGTCATTGGTCATTCACTAGGTGGCTCAATTTCGACACTGTACACCGCCCTGCACCCAGAAAAGGTCAACAAACTTGTTGCCATCGAAGGTATGGGCCCCCCGCCCAAAATGATCGAAGAGCGCATCAATCAGCCCATAAGCAAACGTTTGCACAACTGGATGAATGATCTGCGTAAATCTTCAGGGCGTTTGCCTCGCCGCTATCAGACTTTGGAAGAAGCATTCCAGCGTATGCAAGCTGAAAACCCTCACTTGTCTGAGGATCAAGCTCGACACCTAACCATTCACGGCAGCAACCAAAACGAAGATGGTACGTTCAGCTGGAAGTTTGACAATTATGTACGAAACTTTGCACCTATCGGGGTGCCCTTTGAAGAGATGGCCAAACTATATGGAGACATCACCTGCCCTACGCTACTAGTGCGCGGCTTGGAGTCATGGGCATCGGACCCCATCGCGGACGGTCGCACCAAGGCTTTCAACTGTGAACTTGAAGTTGAGGCTTTCGCTGATGCAGGTCACTGGGTACATCATGATCAGCTCGATGGCTTTGTGCAGCGCGTGAAGACCTTTTTAGCAGACTAAACTATGCATGCTCTCGCACCCAAACTGCACGCCTCTCCGTGGCAAGGCGTGTTCTATATTACTGGAGGCGGCGCTTCACTAATAAGTCAATTGTTAGAGGTGCCCGGCGCATCTAGTACTGTCTTGGAAGCAAGCGTTCCGTACGCAGAAAAGTCACTGGCCCAAATATTGGGCAAAGCACCAGAACAAGCGGTAGCCACGGCTACTGCCCGCGCACTGGCTATGGCGGCTTACAAACAAGCTTGCGCATTGGCGGACGGCCAAAATTTTGGCTTTGGTGCCAGTGCAAGCCTGGTAACCAATCGGCTAAAAAAAGGCCAGACCCGCGCCCACTGGACCATTCAATCCGCAGAATTCACTCATTCATTTAGCCTCTTACTAGATTCTCAGCAATCTAGGCAGGAACAAGAGGCGCATCTCACTCAGGCATTTTGGCAAAGTATCGGCTGGGCTTTGCTCAACCCAGCCCAAGCCGCTGACTCGCTACAACCCTCAATAGAAAAGCACAGTCACGTTGCCCAGCAACAGTGGCTGCCGTTACTGCAGGCTTTGCCACATACTTGGTGCACCGGAGACCACGATGGCAAATTATTGCTTCCCGGCTCTTTCAACCCAATCCACCAAGGCCATGAGGACATGCTCAAAGTCGCCGAGTCTCTAACCGGACGTACGGGCGCATTTGAGCTTACTCTGCGCAATGCTGACAAACCCGATATCGACTTTTTGAGTGCCTCTGAGCGCCTAGCAAACATTACATCCCACGACGTATGGCTGACCAACTTGACCAATTTTGCCGAGAAAGCCGCCGCGTTTCCGGGCACAACATTCGCGTTGGGGACGGATACACTTGCGCGCATTGGTGAGCTGCGCTTCTACGCTAACGATGAGGGTCAGCGCACTCAGGCACTAGCGGCCCTTACAGAACTTAACACCAAGTTTTTAGTTTTTGGTCGGGTGGACGGCGAGCGCTTTATTGCTTTAGAAGATTTGCACCTACCACCGGCACTTGCGCAGCTATGCCAAGGTGTACCCGCGGACCTCTACCGTAACGACAGCACATCATCGGCTATTCGCTTAGCCTCCCGCGAAGACGAGCAATCGTCTGATTACTGACCTGTATATGAGTCTGGCACTATGGTCTTCCAGCGCCCTTGGCGAAAACGCCAAATCAGCATAATACTCTTAAGCACATAGTCACCAACCAGTGCTGCGTAAACCCAGACCACTGGTGCACCCAAATACGCAGCAATTGCAGCTAAGCCACAACGCATGACCAACAGACCTAGCACGGTAGTGACCAAGGGGAAGCGAGTATCTCCAGCACCACGCAAAGCACCACCGATGGCAAATTCCACTGCCAGCAGCGGCATCATTGCGCCTAAAACATAGATGAATTGCACGGTATAGATAATGGTCTGGGGGCCATCGCCAATAAAATACTCAGCTAATTCTTGGGCAAAGGCAATTACCAACAAGCCTACTGAACCCATGGAAACCACAGCCAACCATAACGAACGCCAACCACTACGAGCCGCGCCATCAAAATCTTTCGCGCCCAAGTGCTGACCAACCAAGGTAGATCCAGCTATGGAAAAACCAAAGCCAATGGTCATACACACAGCCAAAATATTTACCCCGATGTTATAAGCCGCAAACGCTTCCGTGCCGTAATTGTTGCCGATAACAATTAGGAAGATGAAAAAGCCCAACTGAAAAACACCCTGCTCCAACGCCGCTGGATAACCGATATCTAACAACTGTCGCAAACGGGCCTTGCGCCACCAACCGTTGACCACGTGACGTACACGGAATTTCTGCTTCACCCACAAAATTAGCTGGACCAAGGAACCTATAGTAAACGCAATACCCGCTGCCGCAGCAGCGCCTGCAACACCCATTTGCGGCATACCCCAATGGCCAAAGATAAATGCATAAAGCAGGGGTAGGTTGATCAAGTTAACGCCGCCGCTGATCCACAATGGTGTCCAAGCGTCGCCTGAAGCACGCAGAGCCGCACCCAGTATCAACATTCCAGCAAATGCCACGTTAAAGAATGCTAACAAACGAATATTTTCAGTGGCCATAGCCAACGTCTGGGCATCTAAACCAAAAACCCCAGCCATAGAATCGGCAAAGAAAAAACCTAAGGTGGCAACGACCAATGACAAAGCACCACCTAAAACTAGGGATGCCATAGTCACACGGCTGGCTTCCTCGTAATCCCCTGCACCCCAAGCTCGCGCCACCAGCGCAGTGGTACCGGCGCTGACGGCCATCAAGATAGCCAACATCGCAAACATCACACGTTGCCCAGCACCGACGGCAGCCAGTGCTTGAGGACCTAGCTCACCGACAAATTTCGTTTGTACCATGCCGACAATAGTGTAGCTCAAGTTACCTAGAATACTGGGCAAAGCCAGCTGCCAAATAGATGGACGCTGGTACTCTGGGGAAGTTTCATCTTCTGGGGCAGATACCCCATCAGGTGAAGTACTCAAAGAAGCAACGCCAATATCACTATCCTGATCATTCTTATCTTCATTCTTATTCGGAATTTCGTCTGTCACAGATATCGCAAACCTTTGTTAGTATCCCTACCTAAATTAAGGAAGAGATTCTATGTCCAATGGAAATAACGGCATAACTGCTACAAATGAATATGCCGACATAGAGGTCACACAGAGTGACCATATCGCTGTTATAGAGATTCAAAGACCTCCATTTAATTTTTTCGATCTCAGCCTAATTCAACAAATAGCTGAAGCTTTAGACCGTGCGGATAACAATCCTGAGTGTCGAGTAGTCGTGCTAACTTCTACTGGCAAAGCATTTTGCGCCGGTGCCAACTTTGGAAGCGGACAAACAGATGGTGACCAGAGTCCAGAGTTTACAGAGGAAGGCTTCCAGAACACCACAGGAAAACTCTATTCTGAAGCAATTCGCCTGTTTAGAAGCAAGAAACCTATCATTGCAGCCATTCAAGGTGCAGCCATTGGTGGCGGGTTTGGCTTAGCTTGCGTCGCTGATTTCCGCATAGCCAGCCCCAAAGCACGTTTCGCAGCAAACTTCGTAAAACTCGGTTTACACCAAGGGTTTGGCATTTCGATCACACTACCGCGACTTATCGGTAATCAAAATGCCTCAAGGCTATTGCTCTCAGGAAGACGCATCAATGCGCAAGAGGCTCTGTCTATTGGCTTAGTAGATGAAATCGTTGCAGAAGAAAAACTGCGCGATGCGGCAATGCAACTCGCATCCGAATTAGCGGAAAATGCGCCATTGGCTATACAGTCCGTACGAGCAACAATGCGAGAAGGCTTAGCAGATGCAGTGGCATCAGCCACAGTTCACGAACTTGCGGAGCAACAATGGCTGCGCGCTACAGAAGATGCTTATGAGGGAATTCGCGCGGTCAGTGAACGGCGCCCAGGGAATTTTAAAGGCCAGTAAATAAGGCCTATTAACTGGCAAGAAATTAGCAAAATTTAGCAATAAGACACAAAATGGAGAGGACGATTATGGATTTAGGCAAACTTGGAGTCTGGTATTTTTTTGACGGAATATCAGCAGCAGATACCGCTGTAGCAGCAAAACGATTAGAAGAATTAGGTTACGGCACCTTGTGGCTACCTGAAACTGTCGGTAAAGACCCACTTATTTCCTCCGCGTGGCTACTCGCCAATACTGAAAAGCTCAACCTAGCCACAGGTATTGTGAACATTTATAACCGCGAACCTGGGATAACTGGGGCCGCACAGAAAACACTAGCAGAGCAATCAGGTGGCCGATTCGCTCTAGCCATGGGGGTTTCGCACAAACCATTAGTTGAGGGCGTCAGAGGTTTGGAGTACGGACCACCGCTTGCAACTATGCGCACCTACCTCGAGCGCATGGCCAGCGCCCCTTACAATGGTTTTGCGCCTGCAGAAAAACCGCCCACCATTATTGCCGCCCTTGGCCCAAAGATGCTCGAACTCGCAAAAACCAGCACTGATGGCGCCCACCCCTACTTCACATCACCAGTGCACACCAAGATGGCCAGAGACATAATGGGCGAGGGTCCAATGCTGTGCGTTGAACAAAAAGTTATTTTGGAAACCGACACAACCAAAGCCCGAGAACTGGCACGGCCTGTAGCGAAGATCTACAACAGATTACCCAACTACCGTAACAACTGGTTACGTATGGGCTTGAACGAAAGCGACATCGACAACCTCAGCGACAAGTTTATTGATGCAACCTTCGCCTACGGTGACGTTGACGCGATCAAAGAGCGAATTGCAGAGCACATGGACGCAGGCGCAAGTCACGTTTGCATACAGCCGGTAAACCCAAATGGCGTCTTCGGCGACCTACACTGGGAGTGCCTAGAAGCGTTAGCGCCCTAAAAAAGAAGCGTTAGCGCCCTAATTTCAGCAGCTAAGCCTTGGTGAAAATGGCGGTGGGATCCTAGTAAGAATCTAGGTTTCACCGCCTTCTTTATATCTAGAAATTGTGCCTATCTTTTCTTAGGAAACGTCCAAGAATAAATGTGCCTGAGCTTCGCAAAGCACAAGACCCGGCCAGAGTTTACTTAACCTTGA
Organism: marine gamma proteobacterium HTCC2089; assembly: GCA_905182905.1. Taxonomy (GTDB): domain Bacteria; phylum Pseudomonadota; class Gammaproteobacteria; order Pseudomonadales; family Azotimanducaceae; genus UBA4421. The sequence goes on from CAJJDH010000025.1 coordinate 79,199, forward strand.
GCAAACGCCCCGTACTGACTACGGAAATAGAGCAAGGGCTCACCCTCACCCAGAGAAGACTCAAAATGCCGCACGCTACCTACAGCAATAGTATGGTCGCCAGCATCATGTTCGGCGTCTAAGTCACATTCGATATGAGCCAAAACACCTTCCAATATTGGCGCTCCCAATAACCCTTCACGCCACTGTATTGAGGCAAATTTATCAGCTCCAGGCTGGGCCATTGTTGCGCACACATCAGCCTGATCTGCGGCAAGAATATTGATACAAAAACCTCCGCTGGCACGAATTTTCGGCCAACTAGAGGAGCCTTTCCCCGGACAAAAAGCCACCAAGGGCGGATCTAGCGAGAGGGAAACAAAGGACTGTGCCGCAAAGCCTACTGGTGCTCCTTCAAAGTTTGCCGTGACTATGACTATCCCTGAGCAGAAATTACCCATTGTTTGACGAAATGCTGCACCGTCAAAGTGCTCCCCAGAAATCTCTGCCATGGTTAGGCCTTATAGTATTTTTTTGTAGCGATACTATACCGTAAAGACTACGCGACTAACTACACGAGCACCTCACAGGTAAAGTGGTGTCCCAAAGTCATTGCTTGAATAACTACTTGGTCAATAGCACTATTTCCCTTCCTCTAAGCCTCTGCTTAAATAGCTGGCTGGAAAATTTAAGGAACTTACGGTGAGCGATCTAACAACATTCAGAACTGAAACCAGAAATTGGCTGGAAACAAATTGCCCTGCATCAATGCGCACACCTATGCCAGAACACGAAACCGTGTGGGGTGGGCGTAATCAGCAATGGACTAATAATGATTCCAAATTATGGTTAGAACGCATGGCGGAGAAAGGCTGGACAGTACCTAGATGGCCCACAGAATATGGCGGCGGCGGCTTAACCGCAGATCAAGACAAGGTCTTACAGCAGGAATTAGGGCGCATCAAAGCACGCTCGCCGCTCCAGAGCTTTGGTATCTGGATGTTAGGGCCAGCACTCTTAGAGTTCGCTACAGAGGAACAAAAGCAACACTACCTGCCACAAATTGCCCGAGGAGAAATCCGCTGGTGCCAAGGCTATTCAGAACCTAACTTCGGTTCTGACCTTGCCGGCTTGCAAACCAAAGCAGAGGATCAAGGCGACCATTACTTAGTTAACGGCGCAAAAATATGGACCTCTTACGCCAACGAAGCGGACTGGATTTTTTGTTTAGTGCGCACCGATCAGCAGGCGTCCAAACACGAAGGCATTAGCTTTCTACTCTTCGACATGGCAAGCGAAGGTGTCAGCACTTCACCCATCCAGCTCATCAGTGGCGCGTCACCTTTTTGCCAAACCTTCTTTGACGATGTTCGCGTGCCAAAAACTCAGCTAGTAGGCGAACTGAACAAAGGTTGGGGTATCGCCAAACGTCTTCTACAACACGAGCGCCAAATGATCTCTGGCATCGGCGGCAACAGTGCCCTAGGTGGTTCAAGCAGCAAACTCCATGACGTAGCCAAAGCCTACGTTGGTGAAGAAGCCGGACGTATTGCAGACCCCGCGATACGCGACAAAGTAGCCGTACAAGAAATCAATGACAAAGCATTCCAGCTGACTATGGCGCGAGCTGGCGAAGAAGCCAAAGCAGGCAAGGCAGATGGCAACTTGGCTTCCATCTTTAAGTTCTATGGCACAGAACAAAACAAGCGCAAGTACGAGCGCATGCTAGAGATTATGGGTACCCAAGCTGTAGGCTGGGAGGGTGATGCTTTTTCCGCCAAGGAAATAGGCACAACTAGGCAATGGCTAAGGTCTAAGGCCAACTCCATTGAAGGCGGTACTAGTGAGGTGCAGTTAAACGTAATTGCTAAAAGAGTATTGGGCTTACCGGACTAGACGTTTTGGTTTAACGAGTCCGCGACAGGCACTTGCGAGTAGAGCCTGCACCCTTATGCCAGCCGTCGACATCACGTTCGCGTTGTCTGGAAATTCTTGGTCCAAGCACGTGTGATATCCGGGTATCCAGAATTTCTAAAATAATAAAGGCAAGCGGCACTGAAGACCCAAGCCAAGCCAAGCCAAGCCAAGCCAAAAAAACTTAGCGAGCGTTACTGCGCTGCGTTTCACTCACGGGCGACTGCACCTCGTGCCAACATCCTATTTCCATCATTACCAGTCAAAACTCCAATAGACCGTTACTACGAAAGTTGGTTGCATTTCCCTAGCCTAACCTCATCATGTGTCTATTAACTGCCAAATAGGATTGTTGTCATGGAGATGATTATATTACTCGTAGTTGTTGCGGTACTGGCCTTTTGGCTAGTCGCCATCTACAACCAACTTGTCGCGCTGAAGAACCGTCAAGAAAACGGCTTCTCGCAAATCGAAGTACAGCTCAAAAGACGCTATGACTTAATTCCGAATCTGGTGGAAACAGCAAAAGCTTATATGGCACATGAGCGCGAGACTTTGGAAGCTGTTATAAATGCTCGCAACGATGCTGCCGCGGGCCTTGCCGCCGCCGCAGGTGATCCAAGTAATGGCGCAGCAATTCAAGAACTTGCAGGTGCAGAAGGCATTTTGGGTAGCGCAATGAGTCGGCTGAATGTGGTTATGGAAGCCTATCCAGACCTCAAAGCTAATCAAAATATGATGCAGCTGACTGAAGAGCTGACCTCAACTGAGAACAAGGTTGCCTTTGCTCGACAAGCCTTCAACGACCAAGTCACCGAATACAATACCTACCGTAGTTCATTTCCACCCGTCATGGTTGCAGCGACCTTTGGCCACCCTACCGATGCAGAACTGTTGGAGTTTGAAGATTCTGCGGCTATCCAAGCTGCGCCAAAAGTTTCCTTCTAGCACTGTATGGCAGCAGGCTAGCCAAATAATGACTAGCCTTGGCATCTCAACAATGGTGAACAATAGTTTATGAACTTCTTCAAAGCGCAAGATCAAGCAAAGAGAAAAACCCACCAACTAACATTTTTGTTTATCGCCGCACTCATATCGCTATTGGTTATGGCAAATTTACTCGTCGCCGTAATGCTTAACTTTGAAAACCCTGCGACTAGTTTTACCCAGACTCTCGCCCAAACGCCGCCTGAAATTTGGCTCACTATTAGCCTAGGCGTAGGTGGCGTAGTGGCGGTGGCTAGCCTATTCAAATACCTAACTCTTCGTGGGGGCGGTAGAGCAGTCGCAGAGTCTTTAGGTGGTATATTGATTCACCAAAATACTCGCAACGCTCAAGAGCGCCAACTACTCAATGTGGTGGAAGAAATGGCCATTGCCGCTGGACTTAGCGTTCCTCCGGTGTACCTTATTCGCGAGGACAGTATTAACGCCTTTGCTGCGGGATTTTCTCCGAACGATGCTGTTATTGGTATCAATCAAGGCACGCTAGATTTACTCAATCGCGAAGAGTTACAGGGCGTAGTGGCACACGAATTTAGTCACATTCTAAATGGCGATATGCGCATCAATCTGCGCCTGATGGCATTACTTCACGGCATCCTATTTTTGGGCATTATCGGTTACGGCTTTTTGCGCGGCTCAATGTTCAGCCGCAGCAAGGAACGTGGCGGCGTCATCGCACTGGGTATCGGACTATTGATTATCGGCTACGGGGGTACTTTTTTCGGCAATTTGATTAAGGCCGCTGTCAGTCGCCAGCGTGAGTTCCTTGCCGACGCTGCCGCCGTGCAATTCACTCGATCTAATACCGGCATTGCTAACGCGTTGAAAAAGATTGGCGGGCATAGTGTTGGCTCGCAAATCAAAAATACTCGCGCTGAACAAAGCAGCCATATGTTCTTTGGGGCTATTAAGCCTTTTGCTGCAAATTTAATGTCTACACACCCGCCATTAGAGCGACGTATTCAAGCCCTAGACCCTAGTTGGAGCGGCAAGTTTGAGAAAACATCGCGGCAATCAAATTCACCCAACGGCGCGCAGCAGTCCGCATTAGCTTCCGGCTTCAGCAGCGCACCGACCACTGCACAAGTTGGTGAAGAATCTCAGTTACTAGACAGCATTGGTAACGCTAACTTAGCTCAAGCCCAAGCGTTAATTAGTAACGCGGACCAAGGACTTTTCTCAGCGGCTCACGACACATTTGAATCAAGGGCGTTGATCTACGCCATGCTGGTCGCAGACGACGCCGACATTGCTCGGCAGCAACTGGCTTTTGTCGACGCCAATGCTGAAGCTGGCGTTCCAGCACATGTGCGTAGATTAATGCCAACGGTGGCAACTGCGGACCAAGAACAAAAGCTAACTTTGCTAGAGATGGCAGTACCAAGTTTGAAAGAACTATCCGGTGGCCAATACAAGCGCTTTACCGCCATTACCAACCAACTGATTGTCGCTGATCAACAAGTAGATATTTTTGAGTGGGTACTACACCGTATATTGACCAAAGAATTATACGGTCACTTTATTGCACCTAGCCGTAGCAACGGCAATATTGCTTCACTCAAACGCCTGACCACTGAGCTACACATGTTAATTAGTGTTATCGCCACTTGCGGCATCGCGAACCCACAGACACAAGATACGGCCTTTACCCGAGGCTGGAAATTACTTCAGCCAAACAAGCCTAAGAACTTCAAAACAGTAGAATACTTCGACTATGAAGCCTTCAACCAAGCGCTAGCAAAACTGCGTGAGCTCAAGCCAAAACTCAAAGCAAGCGTACTTGAAGCCTGCATCCAAACAGCGTTAGCCGACGGCACCCTGACCCAGGATCAATTTGCCCTGATAAAGGGTATTGGGGCCACACTAGATTGCCCAATACCCCCATTGGCGAGCAAACCTCGGTAGCATTGCGAAGTGCGCGTATGTAAAAATGCGCGCTAAATTCCAACGGTGAAGTGGGCAGTGACCACCACCAAAATTGCAATCAAAGGGCCTGCTACCATGCATGACAATGTGTATGTGGAAAAACAGCAACATATCGTCGACTTCGCATTCAATAAGGATGTAGTCGCAGTATTCCCGGATATGATTCGGCGCTCTGTACCCGGCTATGAAACTATTATTCCAATGACCGGCCTGATCGCAGCAAGGCACTTGGGTGATTCCGGCACTGCTTATGATCTTGGCTGCTCTTTGGGCGCGTCTACTTTAGCCGTTTTACAACAAAGCCAAGAACAGAATATTAGAGTCGTTGGCGTTGATAATTCTGCGGCCATGATCGAAGGCGCGATAGCACAAATCACTGACACAAGAGCAATCTTTCAATGCGCAGACTTACTGCGCACCTCGGTAAGTGGTGCAAAAGTAGTCATCCTAAATTTTGTTGCTCAGTTTCTTGCGCCAGACGAACGCTTAGATTTATTTACCCGCCTCCACGAACAAATGCACCCAGACGGTTTGCTTATTGTGTCGGAAAAGGTCCGTAGCCCAGACCCCGCAATACAAACAATCTTTGACGATACTCATCTAGATTGGAAACGCGCCAACGGCTATAGCGAGCTAGAGGTAAGCCAAAAGCGCCAAGCATTAGAAAACGTGATGAAAGTAGATACCGAAGCAATGCAGTTACAGCGCTTCGCAGCAGCTGGTTTTACCACCAGCAAACAATGGTATCGCTGCCTAAACTGGGCATCGTTTTTGGTCTACAAACAGTTGCCTACTTCTTGAGCGAAAAAATTGAACTTCTGGACTGGCCAAAAAATCTACCAGAGTGGCCCCAACACCTGCTAGCCGAACGCTTTAGCAATAAAACTCACGGTGACTTTCCGCGCTGGTTTGAAGCCATCAATGCCATGCCAGAGCAGCCTAGCCATGAAGTTTTACTTGATGAAGATGCCGTTCGCTGTGTACTTAACCTAAGTAAGGAAACAACCGCTGTGTTGCAAGATCAGCTTATGCACTTGCACCCGTGGCGCAAAGGCCCATTTCAAATTGGCGATATTCGTATCGACACCGAATGGCATTCGGATTGGAAATGGCAGCGTTTAAGCAAAACCCTGGGAACCTTCAATGGCCAGCGCGTATTGGATATCGGTTGCGGTAACGGCTATTTCGGTTGGCGCATGTTAGGCGCTGGAGCCAAAGAAGTAGTTGGCATTGATCCCACCCTGCTATTTTGCATGCAACACCAAGCGATACAAAAATACTTTCAAGACCAACGCAACTGGGTATTGCCACTGAAGGTAGAAGAAATCCCCATTACTACGACCTTTGATCGAGTTCTGAGCATGGGGGTACTTTACCATCGCAGAGATCCCCAAGAGCATATCGATAAGGTCTTTGCCTTAACCGAAAACGGCGGTCAGGGAATTATTGAAACCCTTGTAGTGGAAACCACTGAAAGCTTGTATCCGGAAGACCGCTACGCACGTATGCGCAATGTTTGGTGCGTACCGACCGTGGACGACTTGTGTAGTTGGATGACTAAGGCTGGATTCAGTGATATTCAGGTAATTGATGTATGCACTACATCATTCGAGGAGCAGCGCAGTACACCATGGATGCATTTTGAATCTCTAGTGCATTCACTGAATCCTGAAGACCAAAGGCTTACCGTGGAAGGTCATCCGCGGCCGGTTCGTGCAATGGTTGTTGGCAGCAAAAATTAGAACACCGGCGCTAAGCAAGCCGTCACGGTATTTCAACCAGCAACCTCACCAGCTGAGGTATACTCAGTTTCTATTTAACTCAACGAGAGGTTGGCCATCATGTTCGGCATAGTTCCCTTTCAGTTTAGGTTCCGCGGCAAGATCAAAATGATTCTAGATATGTACTACTGCTTCCTAGAGGCCGGCAGCGTAGCCCTACATCCCACGCAAATTGCAAAAAAGACCGGCATTAGTTTTGCCGAGGTTGCACGCAGGCTCGACGCAACTCCAGAGCTGTTTGTCAAAATACCCACCCGCCAGGGTGATGTGACCCGCTATCGCATAACCTCTAGCGCCGCCACGAGAGATCCAGAGGAGCTCGAAGCGCTCTTGTATCAATACGCGCAAAGAGAGTCTTTACTTCTTTATACCTTCGCTGGCATGTTCATTATGATGATGATCATTGTTGTATTCACTATCGCCCCAAATCTTTGAGTCATCGCTATGCCTGAACTGCTAACACCAGAACTGATCAAACTGCGCGAGGATTGCGCAAATTTTGCCACCCAGCACCTTCTCATTCACAGCAACCATCCAGCGGAGAATGCTAGAGAACAAGTCAGAGCCGCAGCAAAAGCTGCAGGATTATTTGCGATGACTCAGCCCAAGGCCTTCGGCGGTAGCGCGGCTGGACAGTTGGCTTTGTGCGTTGCCCGCGAAACTTTAGCGGCAGCTAACCCACCTTTCATGGACAGTGTCTTTGGCCCTAGCCCAGGTGTACTAGGCTCAGTTCAAGAACCTTTGGCTACTTCTCACTTGGCACCACTTATAGCTGGCGAGAAACGCAGCAGTTTTGGTTTTACCGAACCGGACGACGCCACGCCAACGGCTGGAGTAATTGACGGCGATAATGTCATCATCAACGGTCAGAAGTCCTATGTAACCGGTGGCGCTGATGCCGACTTCATTAACGCACTAGTCCGAATAGAAGGCAGAGGCCCGTCTATGATCGTCATCGACACTCACCTGCGCGGCGTAAAGATTGAAAACAAGTTTGTCTCTCTTGACGGCTCCCACCACGCAGCTTTCAGTTTTACTGATGTGTCAGTACCTGCCAATCAGATCATTGGAGAACCCGGTGAGGGTTTGCCTAAGGCTATGCGCCAAATTGGTGATGTGCGCTTACTCTTCGCGGCTCAAGCCTGCGGCTACATGATTTGGGTACTCAATCTGCTAAACGAGCATTTAAAGAGTCCCGATAAAAGCGGCGAAGCAAGGGGCAATAAAGATGTAGTGCGCTGGCACTATTCAGAGCTGCGCATACAGGCCTTTGCTGCGCGGAGTATGCTGTACCGCACAGCGCGATTGGCCGACAGTGGCGAAAATATAGTCAACGAAGCGATAGCGACAAAAGTCTTCGCAACAGAAGCCGTAGGCGTAATAGTAGATAGAGCAATTCAGTTGGTTGGTGGCACAGCCTTGGTAGAGGACCACCCTCTGGCAATACTGTACCGTCGCGTAAGAGGTTGGCGACTGGCAGAAGGGGCAACAGATGTACTCAAACTCAACATAGGGCGCGGCATCCTAGAACTGGACAAAGGTCGCATCTAAAGACAAATTGTTTGCCAAATACAAAAACAACGCCTGCTAAAGGCCTATTTAACTAAGAGCAAAAATGTGAACTTAAATAAAATTAACCGCGCGCGGACTATTTGCACAACAATCGTCGTTGCAACATTGTCCGGCTGCGCCTTCGTAAATTTAACAGACGCAGGAAGTACAGTGCGTCAGGCGACTCAAGACGAAGTAACAAACTGCAAGCTAGTGGGTAATGTTTCTAGCCAAACCAAAGACAAAGTCGTCTTCAACCGAAACACGGGTAATGTCAAAGAAGAGCTTATTGTCTTAGCAAGAAATAAAGCTGCGGAACTGGGGGCTAACGCGATAATTACAGATGGCGAGCCGCGTTACGGCGCTCAAGCGTTTAAGGCTTATCTTTGCGAAAGCTAAGTAGCCTAGGTTATAGATCACTCTTCTGACCATAAGTTTCGCGGTTAGTTTCTTTACTAGCCGCTGACTTTTTCACCAACAAGTACACTGAGCCTACACCGCCGCGCTGACGCTGCGCAGAGCAATAGGCGATCACCAACGGGTGTTGTACTAGCCAGTGCGCCACATAGCTCTTGAGCTTTCCTGGTGTTTCGCTGCGTTGGCCTTTGCCGTGACTAATCAATACACAGCGCCAATTTTTTGCACTTGCTTGGTTAATTAGATCATAGACCAGTACCCGAGCTTCCTTGACGGTCTTATGGTGCAGATCAAGCTCACGCTCAATAGCATAGCCGCCCTTACGCAGCTTACTAAATACCGCAAGTTGTACCCCTTCCTGCTTCCACTCCAAAACCTCCAGCGGATCACGCAGTTTCACTTCACTCAAACTGAGCATGTTCTTTTCGTCTTCGACTTTGGCAAAATCCTCAGCAGCTTGCTGACGCAATAGGTGAGTTTGACTTGGCCCTTGCCAAGCTGATTTCGGCACAATACTACTAGGATGATTCAAAGGCTCTACGTCCTTCATCGCTGCCGAAAAGGCATCTTCGTCTGTATCATCTTCTTGCATGGGTGTTTCCAATTAGACGGGCATTTACGCCAAACCGTCAGCAACGGCGATTATTGCTCTATGTCACCTTACTCAGCGCAATGCTGGGTAGCCGGTCCGAAGAAGTCTCGGGTATAGGTTGATTACTCTGGGCATGATAAGTAAATACGGGGGAAATTTTCACCTGCTGGGTAAGGTTTCTACCTGCTGCATGAAACAGCCGACAGTGAAAAAATAGCGCATCTCCAGCTGCCATCTCCACCACCTTAGCCTGCTCGATTAACGCTTGATTTTCTTCGAGCTCAGGGCGCAAAAAAAGATTTCCGTCTAAACGCCCGCGACCAAAATTTTCCAAATGCGTGCCGGGTATCACACTAAGGGCACCATTTTCTTCTAGCTCATCGCCAAGGGCATACCAAACAGAAATCAGCTCAGGGCGATCAAAGGACCAGTACCTTATGTCCTGATGCCAAAGTGTTGCACTGCTGAAACCAGGGTATTTGGTCATCACACAATTATGGTGGCATTGCGAAAGCTGTACCTGCTCAGTGCCAAGCAACTGAGACAGAACCACGGTTGCTGAAGTATCTAGCGCTAGTGCTCTTAACTTATCCGAACGTGCGTAGGCATGCAGTAGACGTCTAGGAGTTGAACCTCCTTCCGCAGAGCGATCACCGGGTGCGCCGGGATAGCCGACGTCCGCCTCTAACTCGGCAGGCCCTACCAGCGGCGCAAGATCCCCTTGGATAGATGCCTGCAGACCCTGACGCTGAGTTTCAGAGAGAAAATTACGAGCTACAAAATACCCATCCTTTGCAAAGGCACGTAGATTATTGTTTTTAGGTTCACCGGGCATTGGCTGCGTCTCTTACTCAAAGCTTATCTATTACACCCACCGCTAAATGAGTAGTTTGTGTTTTACGTCGCGAGCGTGGCTTATAACTTTGTATCCACTATGGGATCGCCGTTTACAGTAATTTTTAGCACACCTGAAGATGCCCAATAACGCACTTCAATATAGTGATGCTCTTCCCATTCCAACTCAACATTGGTCCAAACATATTGCGGCTCAGCCTCACCTTTGTCTCGGCGCTTACGTAAACAATTGTCTAGGTATAACTCAATGGCCCCATCATCGGTCAAATACAGATCAAACGTCTTATGACGATGACGAAACTCAAGATGTTTTGACAACTTGCTCTCCAGCAATAGATTTCACAAACAAACCTAATTGTAGCAAGCCCATCAAAATAAACTTGTTTAACCGGCACTATTATCTAACTTATTGTTCACTTTGCTCTACGGGTTGGTGTCCGCGAATAGAATTGGTAATGATGCCCTAATCATGCCGCCGATAAGGTTAGAATGATTAAACATCGCATGGGAGGCGGGTATGACTGATTCAACTAGATTTGCAAAGGTACTCAAGACACCAGAGGTCATAGCACTGGCATTTGGCGCAATGATCGGCTGGAGCTGGGTGCTATTAACCGGTGTATGGCTCACTGCCGCAGGTACCGTTGGCACACTTATCGCCTTCGCCGTGGGCGGATTAGCGGTGACTTTAATCGGTTTAACCTATAGCGAATTAGCTTCTGCCATGCCCAAAGCTGGCGGCGAGCATATTTACACTGAACGCGCCCTAGGTTCGCGTTGGTCATTTGTCTGCACATGGGCCCTGCTCTTTTCATATGTAAACGTATGTATGTTTGAAGCCGTCGCTTTACCCTCGGCGGTAGAATATTTATATCCAGACATTCGTCTGGGTACGTTATGGAATGTACTCGGTAGCGATGTAGACCTAGGCTTTATCCTCATCGGCATTGCTGCCACAGCGTTAGTCACTTGGGTCAACTATTTGGGTATCCGTACAGCGGCCATGCTGCAAGCCGTGGTCACCATTGTGATTATTGGCACCGGTATATTGCTTGTGACTGGCGCCATAGCCTTCGGCGACATCAACAACGCCCAACCTTGGATAGCCACACCAGTAAGCGGCATACTAATAGTGCTGATTATGGTGCCCTCCATGCTGGTGGGTTTTGACGTCATTCCCCAGTCCGCAGAAGAAATTGACCTACCACCCAATAAAATCGGCCGACTGCTCGTGTTCTCCGTAGCTTGCGCGGTGGCTTGGTACATCCTAATTGCCATGGCGGTAGGCTTTGGCCTTACAACCCAAGCCCTTTCCACCGCTAAAATGGCCACTGCAGATGCGGCAACATCCCTTTGGAGTGGATCCTGGGCTGGCGGTTTACTGGTGCTCGGTGGTATTGGCGGCATTTTGACCAGTTGGAATGCTTTTATAGTGGGCGCATCCCGGGTGCTCTTTGCCCTTGCCGAATCCGGTCATGTACCGAAAATTTTTGCCAAGATACACCCCAAACACAAAACTCCATACGTCGGTATTTTGGCTATAGGCGCGCTCACAATGGTCGCACCACTGTTTGGTCGTACAATCTTAGTTTGGTTGGTTAACAGTGGCAGTTTTGCCGTTACTGTGGCGTTCGTATTTGTCGCAATTTCATTCTTAGTACTGCGTAAAACAGAGCCAGATATGCCGCGCCCATTCAAAGTTAGCCACCCTAACTTGGTCGGCTACGGTGGTGTCATAATGGCTTTGGGACTGTTATCTGCCTTCTTTCCATGGAGTGCTAGCGCACTGTCATGGCCAGAGGAATGGATGACCATTTTGATTTGGTCATTGCTGGGCGGGGTTCTATTTATTCGTTACGAGCGCAACAGGTCGAATAGCTGATATTCAGCTGTCGGCAGCAAAAGTAAAGCATTAGCCTGCTACTGACAGGCTATTGGATACGCCAAGCTGGGCAGTCAACTGCAACTGCCCAGTTTAGGCAGCCGCTTTATGCGCTATTACTCTTCGGTGAGAACAACTCTTGGACATGCTCTTGGGGTAATGGTTTAGTCAGTTTAGACACCACAACGGTGAAGGTTACCGACACCAATTCACCCATCGCCGCACAGGACCAAGGGTTTGGTGATTCTATAACCAACCACTGCACTGCATTTTGCAGCATACCTGGTGCAAACCACGCAGGATCTATGGCGCGGTTAAAGACTAATATAAATGTTAAGCCCCCAGAAATTAGACCGGCAAAGGCACCGTACTTCGTCACCCCAGGCCACACAGAACCCAAAATAAGTGGCCCAGCAAAGGCCGCCATCATGCAGCCACTGCCAATCCAGACAATAATCGTGACATTCATATCCAACATGTTCCAAGCCAGAATGGTGCACAAAATCATAATCACAACAGTACTGATACGGCTCACGTTAAGTACTCGGCGCTCTACCTCTTCTTCACTCAGAGTGCTGCGAAACCTTGGCACAAAACTCAGACGGTAAATATCATTAGCTACAATTTGCGAAGAGGAAACTACTAGGCCATCTGCAGTAGACATCACAGCGGCAAGAATACCCACACCTAGCAATGCAGCTAACCAACTGGGGAATAGTTCAATGAACAGCATTATAAGGGCCTGATTACCGTTCACTCCCTCACCTAATATTGCTCTGGCCATAATGCCGCCCAGACCCAACATGCCAAGAATGAGCCCAAAACTAAAGGCAAGACGAATAAACCGGCTGCGTTGTGTAGGCTCTTTTAGCGCCCACAGCTTATTGCCAATATGGGGCAACATACCCAGCGGTACGTGGGCGAGGAAAATTGCAGCAACCGACCACCAAGAATGGTAAAGCACATTCTCTGGGTTGAGCGGTTTGATCAGATTTTCGTCCTGACTTCGCAGACTTTCAATCATGCCGCTGAAGCCACCTTCACTGCCATAACCGGTGACAAACATTGCAGTCACTAATAGTCCCACCAACACCATGATAAAGCCCTGTACGCCGTCGGTGAGGATGTCCGCATGAGCGCCCCCCATGACCACATACACCAGCAAAACAATAGACGTAATAATGAGCGCAACCATAGGCGACAATCCCAGCATCACCTCAAACATTATGATGCCCGACACCAACTGCCCTGCTAGATAGAAGAATAGCGACAAGGAGAACAACGAAACCAAAATACGAATGGCATCGGATTGATAGCGAATACCCAAATATTCAGGAATAGAGCGAGTGCCAAAAGCATGACCGGAGTTACTGACCAAATGCAGGCATAACAAAACACCAACATAAACACCCATTGGATAGAGAAAGACCGACCACATGACTGACATACCAGCATCATAGCCAATGCCCGGAAAACCAACGAAGGTGGCACCACTTGCCGTGGTTGCTGCAAACGCGAAGGCCAAAAAGAGTGGTCCGTAACTACTGCGAGCTGTGGCGAAATCATCACCACTTGAAACCTTACGCTGTCCGATAATGCCGAAAACAAGCATCATGCCTATATATAGAGCAAGAAATACCCACGACCAAACTACAAGACTCATATATTCCCCTTAATGGCAGCCTCAAAAAAACCAGTCTAGCAAAATGGTAGCGAGAAGAATCCTTGCGCCGAATGGATAAACTCGGTACTACTCGCATTACAGTTAATTTTCATGAAATCTCGGGGGAATACATGTTAACCATTTGGGGTGGCACAACTTCACGCACTATGCACGCCCATTGGATGTGTCACGAACTGGGATTAGATTATTCAGCCAAGCTCATTGGGCCACGCACCGGCGAAACCCATACAAAGGATTTTCTGCAATTAAACCCAAAGGGCAAAGTCCCTGTATTAGTTGATAACGACCTTGTACTTTCCGAGGGTGCGGCCATTATCACTTATCTGGCGGACACCTACGCTGAACCAGGCACTGTGATACCTGTGCACGGCAGTCACGACCGTGCGCGCTACAACCAATGGCTATCATTTATTCAGATGGAATTAGACGCACACACGCTCTATGTCATGCGCAAGCATCAAGACTTAAGTCACTTATATGGGGAAGCACCTACCGCTATCGATGCAGCCATTGCAGGTTTTAACAAACAAGTGGCCGTTGCCGCAGAGCACTTAAGAGAGAGAGATTACCTAGTTGGCAATCACTTTACCGGCGCGGACCTGATGCTCACCAGTATTTTACAGTGGGCTACAAACTACGGATTTGAGCTGGATAGCACACTGCAAGAGTACGCTAATACACAGTATCAACGGCCAGCATACAAAGCGGCGAGTGAACTCAATAAAGGCGGATAGTCATTTCTCTAGCTGTTCTCAATATTGCCAAAATCACGATCAACCACCATCCAAGAACCGGTGACGATAGCGCACAACTTATCAGTTGCTTGATTGGTAAAGCGCGTTTCAACAACCCCTAACCGGCGCGACCTATTTACCACTCGACTACGAACATCAATGACATCACCCGTTTTCATTGGTCGGAAAAACCGAGTAGTAAACTCAGCTGTGGAAAACATCTCTGGTTCAGTACTGGTTGTAGCATAGGCAAAAGACTGACCTGTATCGGCAATAACATTGACCACACCACCCTGAACCATTTCATCGTAGTGGGTGAGGTGCGCTTCTACCGTCCACACCATATCAAAGGCACCAACTGCGACTTCGGTGAAGAGCAACCCGGTGAGATCCATGCCCCGAACAAACGGCGGCGCCATTGACAGATCAAGGTCTTCACCCGTGGCATTCACCGCGCTGTCTATAAGTTCTTGAATGTCCTTTAATGGATCAAATTTGTTGGCTGTCATTTACTGTCTCCTTCACCTGCAATCAATTACTTGTCGTTCAATAAGCTCCTTATTATTATTGTTGGCCCTACTGCTTTCATTCTTATCTTCTGGTTTTTCTACCTTTATGTTTTTCCACTTTCTTTTTTTCACCTTCCTCTTTTTCGTAGCTTTCGGCTCAATAGAAAGCGTTCCAAATACGTGGCTAATTATGCAAATCTAATGTCATAGCCAAATTCCCGCGCGCATAACGCTCATCTGGGTTCACCGGCAAGTCAACAAAACCCAGTCGGTGATATACCGCTAACGCAGGTTTAAGTATGTCGTTTGTGGTCAGAACAATCTGCTTGCCACCACGCTCCCGCGCAAAATCAATACAGTGCTCGAGCAACCGCTTACCAAGCCCCTCGCCTTGACGACTAGGCAGTACAGCCATCTTAGCCAGCTCATAGACCTGAAAGCGTGGATTGTCTGTTCCGCTATTTGCCGTTGCCTGCACAGCATCGCCCTTGGGCACCATGGCAGCAGTACCAATCACCTCTTCCCCGCCGCTTGAATGATCAAGAATAAAGAAAATTTCTCCCCCCTTATCTATGGCATAAGCCTCGGGGTGGTCTAGCGCGGCATTGTCTTCCGGCTCTATAAGAAAAAACTCCGTAATCCATTGATAATTCAACCGAGCAAAATCACTGGCATATTTGCGCTGATAGCCGACTATTTCAATGTCACTCATGTACTGGCCCCTCGCCTTTCAGCCAGCGCAATATTTCGGCACTCTCCTCTAAAGGGTATGTATGAGAGAGATCTGCCAACTCTCGATAAACTACTCTCGCACCCGCAATCGTTAAGGCATTTTGCGCAGTTCGTGCCACCTCTACCGAGAACATCCAGTCCAACGCACCATGTGTCAGATAAACGGGCAATTCCTGAATACGTTGTTCATCTACCACTTCTAAAAGCATTGGGTGAAAAGATGCTGCACATGGCGCTAAATGCGTGAAAGGGGAGTCTTCTGTTAACCCGCTGACATAACTAAAGGTGCCACCATCGGACATTCCTGCCAGCAATATCTTGGTTTCATCAATTTGCCAATTTTCACAGGCATAAGCGACGAGCTCAGCCAATCTATCGCTGTCTTGCTCAGGATTCATTAGGGACCAGGTTCTATCTGCCGAGGTAGGACTAATGACAATACAATTATGTGTCCGCGCTGCGCGCAGCCAGGACCATAAAAATTGCCTACCGTGACCGCTGCCACCGTGTAAGGCCACCACCAAGGGTACTTCTTCTCCAGCATAGTACTCGGGGACATAAACTGAAAAACCGCCCCGCTCTTGGCTGGCATTATCGGCGTGCATCACTCCAACATTGGGCATTTGTACATCGCTCTTGCCCAACGCTTCCAGCAAAGGCTGATTATCTCTATGGCTGGGCTCCAGAAAATAGCGACTCACTGGGGGCAACATATAAGACAGTGGATAAGCTGCCTCAATAGCTTTGGTACTAAGGCCCATGGCTCTATATGCGCCCATCGCAGGGTCTGGGTCTTGGGCTGCAGTAGTAAATCCGGCAAAAGCCTTCAACGCTAATGTGGCACTACTTTTCGCGTGCGCTGCAAAGTCTGCTAAATCTTCGGGCCATGGGACATTGGTAAAGACTTCTAACCCGAATTCTAAAGGCTGTTGGTAGGACTCGATTGCGCCAACTACCACCTTAATATTGGGTGGGTGCATATGCCTTCCAGCGTAGGACAAAGCATCTAAAGCTGTAAGCAGCGGTGGTATCAGCGCTGTTGTGGCATCAAGCATTTCATCGGTTTCCGGCACTGACTGCTCCCTATACTAAAAATAGTGATCCCACCAAGCTACTCAGACAGGATGGACATCAGCTGCGCAGAATTGAGGGCGAGTTCTTGGGACAAATTAGCTTGGCCCAGTGGCCAAAGGCCAGAACTTTTTCGCTATAGTTATTCGCCAAGAGGACACAAAGCGACGTTTTTTTGACATCTGTTGAGGCAATGTATCTGTCTAACTAGAGGGTTAGAGAGTTCTAACTTTCAAAGTTGCCAGAGCTAGGAACGAGAAAACGATAAACACACGGGCAGCAATGCCTTTTACATACAGAGCTTGCGAACTTATGACAGCAACAGACCTTGGCGATGATCAAACAACAGTGGCACAGTCCCGACCCTACTATTTACCGCTCACCGATGAAGTAGAGGTGTTCCGCGCTGCTTACGCAGCTAGATTACCCATTCTTCTAAAGGGTCCAACGGGTTGTGGCAAAACTCGCTTTGTAGAGCATATGACCTGGTTATTGAATAACGAAAAGCCCGTAGCTGCGCAGTCTGATACACCGTTGATCACCGTTTCGTGTCATGAAGATTTAACCGCTACCGATATGGTCGGACGTTACTTACTAAAAGGCGATGAAACCATTTGGTCAGATGGCCCTTTAACACGGGCCGTGCGCAGTGGTTCGATATGCTATCTCGACGAAATTGTCGAAGCACGAAAAGACACCACTGTGCTCATTCACTCCCTCACCGACCACCGGCGCATTCTGCCCATCGACAAAACTGGCGAACTGATTCAAGCCCACGATGAATTTCTCTTGGTGATTTCCTATAACCCTGGTTATCAAAGTGTACTTAAAGACCTAAAACCCAGTACTCGCCAGCGTTTTGTCAGCCTCGAGTTCGACTATCCTGATGTAGAGGTAGAGTGCCGCATTATCGCCCACGAGTCAGGCGTAGATGAGAGCCAAGCTGAGCGTTTAGCAACTATTGGTCAACGCGTACGCAATCTCAAGCAACATGGTTTTGAAGAAGGCGTGAGTACACGGCTTTTGATTTATACCGGCGAACTCATTGCCGGGGGTATTGAGCCGCGGAGAGCCGCTCAAGCAGCAATCATCAGTGCCATCTCTGATGACGCCAGTGTCCAGCAGGCTGTCGCAGATATTGTCGATATTATTCTGCCGTAAATGCAAATCCACTTAGCAGATGTTGAGAGCGCACTAACCCTTTTTACAGAAGGCATTGCTGGGCGCTATCTGCATATCCGTGGCACCGAAGAGTTCCAGCTTAATCCACGCCTGAACCTAGATATGGGTGCTATGGGGCAAAGTCACGACACTCTGTTTCTTCCCGAAGAACTCGCAACCGCAACACCTGCAGGGTATCGCGTATTAGTTATGGAACAATTGGGTTTACGCGAATGCGGCACACTCAAGTTTCGTATGGCTCAGGCGCTAGAACAGGTACCTGCTCTGGCAGCAAGATATGAACCGGCTAAGGATATTAGCCCGAGAACCGGCGACTATAGATTATTGTTTGACGCATTTACGCAACCAAACATTGCGGAGCGATTATTTCTGCTGCTAGAGCAAGCGCGTATTCAGGCATATATGCTCGACACATATCCTGGTTTAAAGAGACACCTCAACACTCATCAAGCCTATTTACTTGACTATGAACCCAGCGATACTGACCTTTTAGGCCAAGGCTTAGAGTGGCTTAGAGGCGCCGACTTTAGCCAGGAAATCAATTCTGGACCCGGTTGGCAGGCGTTATATTTGGCATTACACGAACAGTCTGCGCCGAATCTGAGCGTTTACGACAGCGTGGCTTGTCTTTGCCAAACTTACGACCTAGTGGCGGCAGAATACCCATTACCGCCAAGTCTACCCTACCAACAAAAAGACGAATCCTTAGTCGACTGGCTTAATCGCGAACAGCGCATAGAAGATTGGGAAGAAGATTTGGAGGAAATCAACGAAGAGATGGCAGCTCAATCTGCCGCCAATGAAATACCTACAGGTCAAGAAACCGAGGCTGTACAAGGCGAAGGCGGCGAGGGCTCTCAGCGCGAAGCCGGGCTTGATATTGAAGCACTCAAAGACGACCGCGACGCTCTCAAACGTAGGGTAGATATGGAGAAGTCATCGGTACAACACGCCTTGGGCCAGGATCGCAGCGGCGCGCGCAGCTACCGTTATGACGAATGGGATCATCTAAACCGACGCTATCTCCGCGCATGGTGCCGGGTTTTTGAAGAAGAGCTAGTATCTGAGTCTGCTGAGGACATAGATCACCTCAAACGGGTCATCCGCGATTATCAGCCCATGGTGCAGCGTCAGCTTGAACAAATTAGACCCACAGGGTTAGAGCGAGTACGCAGAGTACAAGACGGCGACGAGCTAGATCTCACCGCAATTATTGAAGCAAGGCAGGATTTGCGTGCCGGGCATAGCCCAGACGAGCGGTACTATTCACGCAAAGAACGGGTTCAGCGAGATGTCTGCGCAGTATTTTTAGTGGACCAGTCTGCATCCACAGATGACCCAATTCATCCACCTGAGCCCACGGACTGGTCTAACTATGATGAGGAGGCCGAAGTAGATTTACGAGCCGGTTGGTACTCTGCCCTAGCGCCAGAAGTGGAGGAAGAACCCGCAGAGATCCCGCGCAAAATTATAGACCTAGAACGCGATGCTATGGTGGTTATGGCGGCATCCTTAGATGCACTTGGCGACAGTTACGGTATTTATGGATTTTCTGGTTACAGCAAAGACAATGTAGAAATATTTGTCGCTAAAGAACCGGAGGATAATTTTTCGCAAAAAACCCTCCAAAGTATTGCGGCAATGCAGCCTAAAGGCTCCACACGCATGGGACCTGCAATACGCCATGCCAGCCACAAACTTATGGCCTCAGGTCACGCTATGAAGGTACTGATTATGATCAGTGATGGTTTTCCTCAGGATTGTGACTACGGCCCAGAACGCGGCAATCACGACTATGGAGTAGAAGACACCGCGAAGTCTTTGGTAGAGGCGCAGCAAAAGGGTATAGAAACGTTTTGCATCACCGTGGACAAATCAGGCCACGACTATCTCAAGCGCATGTGCCCTGACGAACGGTATATGATTATTGAGGATATGGAAGATTTGCCCGATCAACTGACAAAGGTCTATGCCACGCTCACCGGGCGGTAGCTATTGAGATAGCAGCTTAGGCCTCGCGCTTGATGCATCTAACCCAGAGTTATTGCACCGACCAAATCAACAGCAACACAAACAACGCGACTAAACCTAATATAAATATCGCGGTGGACCAATCGCCCTCTTGGGCTTCAACCGGATTCTCGCGCCAGCGTTTAACCATTGGCCATATAGCAAAAGCCATCAAACCCATGGCAAAAAGCGCGCCTATTTGCATCCAATCCATTTTATAACCCCCAAAATAAACCCGGCGCGGTGGCCGGGTTTGAATTCAACATACTGGCACAACCAGTTCAGCCAATGGCAGCTAGTCGTCACCACCAAAGATGCCCAGAATCTGCAGCAAACTAATAAAGATATTGAAGATGCTCAGATATAGCCCGTAGGTCGCCATAATATAGTTGGTCTCACCACCGCGAATAATGGCACCGGTTTGCATCAAAATCAGGCAGCTCATTAGCATAATTATAGCTGCTGAAATTCCTAATGAAGCAAGAGGGATTTGCAGGAAGATATTAGCGATCATGCCAACGATGACAACCATCATGCCGATGGCCACAAAACCACCCATAAAGCTGAAATCACGCTTGCTCATAGTGGCATAGGCGCTAAGCCCTAGGAAGATTGTTGCGGTACCACCAAGGGCAGTCGCGACAATAGCGGGACCTTTAGCCATTGAGAGATACAAGCTGATAACTGGGCCAATGCCAAACCCAAGTAGACCCGTAACCAAGAAAATCACACCTAAACCGGCTGCAGAATTTGCGGTTTTTGGTAGCACAAATATGCCTAAGACCATGGATGCGATCATACAAATTAGATAAGCACCGGTAGGCACGTTCATAACCATGGCCATCATCGCCATTACTGCACTAAAGCCTAAGGTGGCAGAGAGTAGAAGGTAGGTATTCTTCAATACCTTGTTCGTTTCAAGAGCAGAAAGCCCAGCTACTGATGCTTGGCGCATTGTTCTTTGATCCATGTTTATAACCTCAAATGACAGTGGATAAATTTTCGATGGCAACTAATTATTCGCTAAGGAATGACCATCTGCAGCGTATATATTGGCGTTTATGCATGCGATTGCAACCCCTAATCACGACCCGTAGTACGACTAAGACATAGACCTAGACTATTGGTACGCAATTTTGCCAATACTAGGCGTTTTAAGGCACCAAACTTGCCCCCAAAAGTTTTGCCAAAAGTGCCAATAGTACTCGCCGCAGAGTGCAAAATGGTATTAACATCCGTCCAACGAGAGATGCGATATCGACCACTTTGAATTGGCAGTAAAATCCATGGCACTACCACAACTTGATCCGCGTTTTGAAGAATACGTCCGAGAACATCCAACTATTTCTTACGCCCAACCCGACGATCCCTGGTTAGTAAAACACTTCATTGCCTCTACAGAGGTGATGTTTGGCCGACGCAAAATAGAGTCTGTTTATCGCAAGCTCAAGGAAGGCCCCTTCGCCATTGAGGACTTTTTTCAGGAGGCCTTTGCCGCTACGGGCATTCAACCCAGCTATGATGAGAGCAAACTAGAGGCAATCCCCAAAACCGGACCATTGGTATTTGTTGCGAACCATCCGTTTGGCGTTATAGACGGTATGACTCTTTGCGACATGGCTATTAAAGCGCGCGGCGAGTTCAGAATTCTGATTCATGCGGTACTCTGCCAAGACCGTGACCTTGCGCCTTACTTTTTGCCAATAGACTTCAAACCCACCAAGGCCGCGCTGAAAAACAACATCAATGCTAAGAAGGTTGCTCAAGAATGCTTAGCCCAAGACATTCCAATTATTATTTTCCCATCAGGTTTTGTCTCTACCGCAAACAAACGAGGCTTTGGCGAGGTAGTGGATGCACCTTGGACAACCTTCGCAGCAAAACTTATTCGCGACGCCCAAGCTACAGTGGTGCCCGTATTTTTTCATGGTCGCAATAGTCGCCGCTTTCATCTCGCCTCGCACATAGCTGAACCATTGCGTATGGCACTATTACTCAACGAGGCGTTAAAGCAGTTCGGTAAAGAGGTCAAAGCAGAAGTTGGTGACCCATTGGACTGGCAGCAGCTCGCTACGTTTGAAACACGCCAAAGCCTTACAGATTTCCTCTATCAGAAGGTACAAGATTTGGCCCCAGAAATGAGTCCCAAAGCAAAAAAGAAGAAGCCTTTTTTAAAAGGAATCAATTAGCACAAACCTTGGAACTTCTGAGTAAATCTCAGGTTCCTCCAAGTTAGCCTGCAGATTCTGCACCTTGCTCTTTTTGCCGTAGCAATTTTACTCAGACTGGTAGAGTCTGGAGCCTCGCATTACATGAGTCGTTTTTCAAAATGGAAGACAAGTTTTCAACCCAGCCACCTTGGGTAGAGATTTACCGGTCTGATCGCCAAAGCCAAATTCAGGAAGCTGCCCTTGTCTTGGCTGCAGTGGATATAGAGTACCGTGTTCATCGACCCCAAACCGTGCCTCCTGGCCCATGGTCGCTTCTGGTTGAACACCATAATCAGCAACATGGGCATCAGCAACTTGTAGAATTCTGGGCGGAAAACTCCAAACCAATAGTGAAGCCAGTGGAACTGCCCACGGTGGATAGCGGTTGGTGGGGTGTCATAGGATTTTTAGTGGTTATTTGGTCGGTACCTAACTTGGCCCAATTCACCACGGGCAGCCTGCGTGAAGCCGGCATTTTAGACGCGGGCCTCATCGCACAGGGTGAAGTGTGGCGAATTGTCACTGCGCTAACCCTCCACGCGGATCTCAGCCACATTTTGAGCAACACGGTATTTGGTAGCTTATTTGGTCTCTTTGCCGCGCGGTATTTGGGCTCCGGCTGCGCTTGGTTAGTCATTGTTCTGGCTAGTATGGCCGCCAATTACACCAACGCTCTGATGCATGCCGATAACTTTCGTTCACTTGGTGCATCTACCGCTTCCTTCGCAGCATTGGGCCTAGCACCCACCGTACTTTGGCGCCGAGGAGCTTTTCAACATCAGGATTGGCGCCGGGCGCTAGCACCTGTATTCGCGGCACTTTGCATGCTGGCCTATATGGGATTCGGAGGCGAACGGGTAGACATTGGCGCCCATGTATTTGGCTTTGCTTTTGGCGCTTTAGCCGGGTACTTCGTTGCCCCACTGAACTTTCATAGCATGGGTCCGGCACTGCAGCAAAAATTAGGTATTGCTGCTCTTAGTATAATTCTCTTCAGTTGGAGTATTGCGCTGAAGTAAATATTAGACGTTAAGGTTGGGTTCAGTTACATGGGCCTAACTTAGACTCCAACAGCATATAAAGAGCAATGAGCATTTACTCAAAGCTTCTGCATTAGGGGGTCTTATGTTTTTCCAGTCGAATCAAATCAATAGCAATTCAGGTGAACAGCAGTTGTTTTCTGCGTTGCAGAAAAGTATCGCTGCAAGATCCAACCTAACTCTATCCTTAGCCCTGCTATTGAGCTTGGTCTGCATGCCGGCTCAGGGGCGCAGCAATACTGCCAACACCGCTACAAAAAGTGACGCCTCACAACTCCTAAACCAAGCTGCGCTAGAGACTTTAGTTGCGCCGATAGCATTATATCCAGATGATCTCATTGCCATTGTATTACCCGCAGCCACCGATATTGTTGGCATTATTTTAGCGGTACGCGAGATCAAAGATACCAAGGTTCCTGCTGCACAAGTCAGCAATGATCGAAAACAACAAGAGATCGATTCCACTAGCGCCATTGAAGCACTGGCACACTACCCAGATGTATTAGAGAAAATGAATGCAGACCTAAACTGGACCCGTGCACTAGGTCAGGCAACAGTTTTGCAGCAAAGTGAGTTGCTGACCGCCATCCAAGACTATAGAAAACTTGCCGCAGATACCGGATTCTTACGCGACGACGATTATCAAGTAGTCGATGTTGCAGAAGATACACTTATGATCCGCCCGAGAGATCCGCAAGTAATCTATGTGCCAGACTACAGCCCTAGACAAGTAGTAGTTTATCGAACCGCAGCCACCCCTAATCGGCGAGCTATGCGTTACCACACCAGACCAGCGCCAGTCTATTACCGTCACTACAGCACGTCGCACCGTTATCATCATACAACTCGAGGCTGGCATGGACCTGCCTTTACTCTGTCATGGCGCAACGGCCACATCCAAAAACGGGACCGCTATAGTCCTAATCACTATCGTCATCATCGAAAAAGCTTTCGCACACCTCGCCACAGCTACCGTCAAAACCATATTCAAAGCCGTGTTGAAAACCACCAGCAAAGCCATCGGCAGCACGAAAAACATCACAATAATCGCTATAGAGGGTTCATAGACCATACACCGCGCAACCAATATCGCTCTCACAATCGAAGACACAACGAGCATGCAGATCATCGTTCACAAAGATCTAACCAGCGCCGCAGTGAAAGTCGCCACAGTACAAACAAGCAAAGAATAAACAACGAACGTTCAAGTAATATCCAGCGTAGGAGAGATCAAAGTGAAAACTCGCGCAGGTCCACAAATTTCGAGCAACGTAAGCCAAGGGCTTGGAAAGGCTCAGTTACTGCACGACACCGCGCCATTCTGGAACCTTAGGATTTAAGGCCCAAACCAATGCGACCATGGAGAGACCTGAAACGGGACACCAGTAGAAGAAGGCGATACCTGCGCTGGACATCCAAACAACTAATAGACAGGCTAAAATAAA
>CAJJDH010000026.1 GCA_905182905.1 marine gamma proteobacterium HTCC2089
CCAGGCCTCTTGGGCGCAGGTATCTAACCCAGCCTCTTGAGCCAGCAACATAAATGTTTGTAAAAACATTCCTAAGTCAGACCATTGAGGAGGTCCCATCTTTTTATCAATAAAACAAAAGAACGCAGCAGGGGCATCAAAGAATCTAAAATTTCTGGCTAGGTGCGCAAAACGACTGGCTTTATCCTCACGAGGGATATTCAGTAGTTTGTACATGTCTTCACCCACTTTAAATCTTGAATCTCGGTAGGGTGAGGGCAGTTCTTTAGGATAAATCTCGTAAGCGGGAGTTTCTCTAGGGTTGGTCTGAGCTAAAAAGTCATGGAACTTTGGCATAGTTGGGCCATTCACCACAAACACTCGCCATGGCTGCACGTTCCCACCCGAGGGCGAGCGTGCCGCTTTTTCTAGTAGTTGTGCTATCTGTTCGTCAGGCACTGGCGTTGATAAAAAAGAGCGAATAGATTTTCGCGCGTTCACGGCTTCGCTTACTTGCATAAGATATCCTGAATTCTACTGTGCCCATTATTGTGCAAAAAATGACAATTGTTAGGCAAAAACTCAATTAAGAGAGAAGGGCACATTCGCGAACTAGCGGCTATGACCTTCTCGGTCAGCCCGTACATTAGGCCAAGTACGAACGTTGCGTGGGCTGATTAGCGGCTCACAATGTGCGACGGCTCAATTAAAAACGCTGTTAAAAGCATCTTCATTGAAACCCACTAGCAGCGTTTTACCTACAACTGAGGTCGGTGCACGCAGGTTGCCTGTGCTACCTAACATGGCGTCGATGGCTTCATCTGTGGCCGTTTTGCCGCCTTTGAACTCAACTACTTTCTTACCCTTCGCCACAATCATTTTGCTCGCCTTAGCCAGCAATGCCTGGGCATCTTCTCGCTGTAATTTACGGCTTGCAGGAACAGTGGTCTCTATCGATACTTTACTTGCTTCCAAAAACTTGGATGCTCGGGTACAGCTGGTTCAGCCCCCGCGAAAATAATACCAATCTACTTTTTTTGACATTTGCTTATCCTGTGATGTGAAGTAGCCATAATACGAGGAGGACGGCGGTAATGACAACGCTTGCGATAGATTTTGATGTGGAGTCTTTAGCCGAAACCCAATTTAGTTTTGCTGATGGCGTGGCGACTTTGACACTGCATAAACCGGAACTGCGGAATGCAATTTCAACCATTATGCTTGCTGAGCTCATTTTTTTGATCCAATGGTGCGAGCGCAGCGAAGACGTGCGCGTAGTCTTGCTAAACGGCTCTGGCCAAGGGTTTTGCCCGGGAGATAACTTGCGCGGCATGGGGCCACTACCCGAGGACTTTCAGTTTTTACCCGAAGGACCTGTGACTCACGCGGCCATTCAGCAATGTTTACGTACAAGTGCTAAACCCACTATTGCGGCAATTCATGGCTTTGCCTTAGGCGTTGGTTTGGATTTAGCTATGGCATGCGATTTTCGGGTTGTAACGGAGAGCGTGCGCCTTCAAGACCAACGTGTAATTGATCGTGGTATGCACGCCGTTACTGGCTGTGCTTGGTTGCAAACTCGGGCTATAGGATCGGCACGAGCATTAGAGTTTCTTATTTTGGGCGAAGCCATTGACGGCTCTACGGCGAAAGCTTGGGGTATGGTGACTAAGGTAGAGGGCGAAGTCGGGTTTATGCCAGCTGTTAATGCGTTAACCCAGCGCCTAGCGAAAGCACCAACCAAAGCTATAGGGTTAATGAAACGACAGATATATACCGGCGAAACAATGAGTCATGCAGCCTTTATGGAGTTTGCTGCGCCGTTAATCACCTCTGTTGACATTCAAGACCGCAAAGAAGGCATTCAAGCATTTCTGGACAAGCGTCCCGCAAACTTCACCGGAACTTAAAAAGCCAACCTACGCGCGAACATATCACTTCGCTTATTCTTAGCTACTGGGTACTCTTACTACTGATTTACAAATGTAGGAGAGGAGTATGGCACCCATACCAAAGGGCAGTACCGTAGCGGTAACTGGTGGCGCAGGATTTATTGGGGGCTGGGTTGTCAAATTACTCCTCGATAAGGGCTACCGTGTACGTGCTTGTGTTCGCGATATTAACGATGCAGCAAAAACGAGCTTTCTACGCGACATGCCTGGATATGCCTCCGGAAGACTGAAATTATATTCCGCGGATCTAGACAAGGCCGGCTGTTTCGACGAAGCCTTTGCAGGGTGTCAGGGGGTTTGCCACGTTTCACATGTTAGCGACTATGACGACCAAGATTATGTTCGCGGTGTGTGCAAACACGTTATAGATAGCATCAATAAATCGGGCACAGTAAACCGTGTCATCGTTACCTCGAGTATTGCAGCCATTATCTCTGAAGCAGACCTAAACGAGTTGCAACGCCGACCCGTATTTTACGAAGACCGTTATCCAGATGAAGAAAACCCCAAAAGAACTACGGCCAAGGGACAGGGTTACTCCATGGGCAAAGTTGAATTGGAACGCATGTTTACCGATGCCGCTGAAGCCAGCGGCGAATGGGACTGTATACGGGTATGCCCTGCAGATAATGTTGGACCTATTTTAGCAGCCCACCAAAAAGATAAAGGCCCATGGCAGAACAATATTGAAATGATGTTGAAAGGTAAGTACTACCAAAATGGCGCCTATCGACCATGGATGACAGTAGACGTACGCGACGACGCTGAGTGTCACATTCGTTTACTAGAAAACGTCGATGTTAAAAACGGCGATCGCTATATTGCATGGTCAACTGACACCATTAACGTCGAAGACGTCTGTGCCTCTATTAACCGTCTACTCCCTGAATTAGGTCACGATACACCAGGGGTTACAGACCCTTTTCCAGAGCACATTCAGGCCCGAGAAGAAAAGATGCGCGGGATTTGGGCGGGCTGTGAATTGCGCAACGATCGGATCAAGTCGGTTATTGATATTGAGTTTAGACCATTAGATACCTCCATTAGAGATTGCGTAGAGTCGCTATTGTCCGTTGCCGGTGTACAACCTCAGCTAAAAGACGGCTATAGCATGCCTGCCGACCTAACCAAGGACGGCTAGTTGATTCAAAAAGGATAAGTAAATGAAGTTAGAGGACAGTTGGGCGAAAGCCCGTGAAGCTTGGGATTTTCGTGGTCAAGTACGACCAGATTTTGCGCTGGAACCCAAAGTCGGCGAAGAATCGGTATGGGACTATCCTCGCCCGCCAGTCATTGTTGATGACAGTAGGACCATAGAAGTACGAAGCCGCAGCGGTATGCTACTTCTGCAAACTAATAGTGCGCGGCGGGTGTTGGAAACGGCCAGTCCGCCAACCTTTTACTTGCCAGCAAATGATCTCTGTGTCGATTTAGCGTCCGCACCTGGCAGTTCTTTTTGTGAGTGGAAGGGTGCTGCGGAGTATTTTCAGTTTGAGGGTGAGGTGATTGCCTGGCGCTATCCATCGCCATTTGAAACCTTCACTAGCGTTGCGGGTTGGATTTGTTTCTATCCAGCGTTGACTCAGTGTAGTGTCGATGGTGAAGTCGTTCGTGCTCAAGCTGGAGGTTTTTATGGTGGTTGGGTTACGGATGAGATTATCGGGCCTTATAAGGGCGAGCCTGGTACAAGTGGGTGGTAAAAATTTGCCGGAGTAAGCGGTGAAAAAGTGCCGCGCAGATGCTTGGAGGGAGCTCATTGCCCTTAGTTCGGTGTACAGGAGGCAATAAACAGCCGTTTGCCCTCGAAATGATTTTATAAATCCTTGAAATTTGTCAACTTTCGGCTAACAATTGCCGCTCAAGAAATGCACGGACAAAGCACATGCCAGAAGGTGTAGGTTACAGTTCTAACAGCGTACAAACGCGAGCAACACCCGCTGCAAAAGTGGAAGCTAGGGCGCCAGTTGATGCGCCAAAGGATGTGCAAACCCGCGGTGATGCCTTTAAAGATAAGGTTGAAATCGAATTAAGTGCACGCCAGCAAAAAACTCCTGTAAATACGGGGCGAAGTACTTACGAACAAATTGGCCAATCCCGGATCAAAGTTGAAGCCCGTGCGGCCGAGCAAAAAGCCGTAGAGCAGTTACAGCAGCGGCAAACGTTGTCTACTCAGCGCGATGATCAGGTCACTAGAGCTAGCGTTGAAGCCAACGCAGATCGCCGTGAAGATAGAGCACAGCGCCAACAGACACCTAATGATCGCAGCACCAACGATGCGTTGGCGGTTCGGGTTCAGCAGCAATCCTTCACCTCAGCAGAAAAATCCAGCTATTAGGTTTTTGGCAATAGCTGGCGATCTATGCAGCTTCGATCGCAGCTCGCCGATAGACAGTCGTATTAACACCGGGCGCGCTTAGCTTCAGCTTAGATTTGAATCTTAGATATCCTGTAGTTACGTGCGTTAGCAGCTGGGCTTAATTACTCACCTTAGTCTTATCCTCATCCGTCATGTTACGAACATCCTTAACAAGTAAAACTAACGTAGTGGGGATTACCACAAGAATAATGGTGGCGGTTAGGGTGAATTGGTGGCCGAATGATTCGTACATTAAACCTGCGGCAACCAAGCCCAGTGGCGCTAGTGCAATTGAACCAATGTGGTCGTAGGCGCTGACCCTAGACATCATTGCCGGAGCAACTTTTAACTGCAGCATCGTGTACCATAAAACTGAAAATATTTGATCGCAAAAGCCAACAATAAATGCCGCGATAACAATTATTGCAAGCGGTGCATTTAGCAGCATGGCAAGTGTAACCAAGGGGAAAAAGAAAACCATGGATACGGCCAAACGCATGGGGTGACGCGGAGAAATCTTGATAGCAAAGAGCCCACCCGCCAGAGTACCAATGCCAAAACTAGAAACAATAAAGCCCCAGTCGGTTGGGCCGTCCATAAAATCTCTGGTGAATGCGGGACCAATCAAACCAAAAAACGCCTCAAGCGCGGCAACAACTAATGAAAACTGCAAAACCATTGCCCAAAGCCACGTGTGTGAGCTGAATTCTCTCCAGCCCAGCTTTAAATCCTCAAGTATTGATTCGCTTTTCTCTTTCAACTGGGCGCTAGGATTAAGACTTAAGATCAGTGCCGCCGAAATAGCAAATGAGATGCCATCAATCAGCAGGGTGAATCCCGGGCCTACCCACGCGACCAACAAACCACCTAAAGCCGCTCCGATAGCTATTGCACCGTGACGTGCAGTACCAAGGATGGCATTAGCGGTTTTTAGGTCTTCGCGATCTACCAATTGAATGATTAAACCGGTGGCAGCAGGCGCATTAAAGGCAATGGCAACGCCATTGATTAACATAAAAAATGTCAGCCAAGCTATGGTTGCTAAACCTGAAAGAAAGAGGAATGCCATAGAAATTTGCGCAAACATGGCTAATAGCTCAGCAAAGAAAATAACCTTTTGCCGTGAAGTTCTGTCCGCTACAGCGCCGCCTATAAGCAAGACAACAATTCCAGCAACGGTGGGTGCTGCAATAACAAAAGCAGCATCGGCAGTGGAACCGGTCAAATCCAACACACCAAACGCCATGGCGATTGGCGCCATGGCTGTACCCATATAAGTAATTAGATATGACGCAAACATGCGACTTACATTGGGTGTTTTAAACAGCCGTAATGCATGGCTGAAATCATTCTGCGGCAAAATTCTAGCCCCTAAATATTTATGAGTCTCAAGTTACTGCGGGCAACTGTATAAGATAGCTTTGCCAGAGATAATCTGGCTCAATCTATACCTAGTAAGCGCGGGGCGTAATCTACACCCTATAACCTAGAATGAAAGTGCCGTTTGTAAGCAAATGAAGTCATTTGGTCCGGAGCCGCTGAAATTGGGCAACTGCATTTTTCAAACTGGATAAACTTTGGTTTGCAGCGATTCAATTTCATTCATCATTAGGGGTTAAAATGACTTTACTGGAGCAATGCAATGAGTAGTTACGAATTTGTGACGCTAGATGTTTTTACCCAAGAACGTTTTGGCGGCAACCCTCTGGCAGTATTTCCAAATGCTCGGGGCTTAACCGATGTACAAATGCAAAATATTGCTCGCGAAATGAATTACTCGGAAAGCACTTTTGTACTGCCACCGAGAGACCCCAGAAATGCTGCTGAAGTAAGGATTTTTACCCCACAAAGCGAGTTGCCATTTGCAGGCCACCCGAATGTGGGTACCGCTTGGGTATTAGCCCAAAAACCGGCCTGGATTCCGGGTATGGCATCTGGTGAGAAGATGGTTTTTGAGGAGAGGGCCGGTTTAGTTGAGACTTACGCAACTTGGCTGCCGAGTGGTGAGCTGTCTAGTTGCTCTATCTTTGCGCCGCAAAAATTTCATTCAATGCACAGCATACCGAAGGCCGCAGCGGCAGCTTGTGTCAGCCTGCCAGAGGAAAAACTTACAGATGATGCGTTAGTTGCAAGTGCAGGAGTGCCTTTTGCATTAGCGCCTGTGCGTAATTTAGAGGCCGTCAAAATGGCCAAACCTGATATTGCTGCATTCGAATATTGCTCAGCCAATTATGGCTACCCTGAAGAACCCCTATGTATGATGATTTACTACAAATCAGATTCGGGCATCCTGCATGCTCGGATGTTTGGGCCGCTTGCAGGCATCTATGAAGATCCGGCAACCGGAGCGGCATCAGCGGCTTTGGCAGGGCTGTTAGCCAGCGCCGATTCCCGCCTAGACGCCAGCCTAAAATACGAGGTGTCACAAGGCGTCGAAATGGGCAGACCTAGTGAAATTTTTCTAGAAGTGCAAAAGGCAGCCGGAGTAGTAGAGTCGATATCCGTCGCAGGCAAATGTGTTCCCGTTATCGAAGGTACGCTGACAATATAGGTCGAAGATATCGGCGAAAGAGACTTACGCCAAAAGCAATTTCTTCTGATCTACACTGTGCATAATTTATAGCAGTGTTATTAATGTTTCTCTGGTAGCCGACGCTTCTTGAGGATTCAGGAAAAACTCTGAAGCGGCAAAATCGGTCACCCCAGCTTCGCGCATATTACTGATGCCCTCGGCAACTTGCTCTGCTGTACCAACAATGGCGACATCAGCAGGGCCGTCAACTCCTTCACGGTCAAGCATTGCTCTGTAAGAAGGTAGCTGTCCGTACATCTTCAGATTTTTCCCAATCACGCCGCGAACTACATCCGGTTGGTCCGTCACGCAGACTGGTAGCGTGGCAATAACTCTTGGCGCGGGCCGCCCGGCATCATCAGCGGCCTCACTGATTCTGGGCACAATATGTTCCTTTACTGTCTTCGGTCCCACCCAAGCAAGGTTGGTACCATCAGACAGCGCGCCAGCCACTTTCAGCGCTTGAGGCCCTAAGGCCGCCACGAGTACCGGTACATGTGTTTCTGGAGCGCGAAATACTTTGGCATCACAACTTATGGTTTCACCAGTGAATTTTACTGATCCCTCTCGGAGAAGCGGCATGAGAACACTCAAGTATTCGCGTAGGTGTCTGATCGGCTTTTCAAAGCCGATACCCAGTTGAGCCATCATCGTCTCGTGAGAAAGACCTATACCTAAGGTTAGCTGAGAACTCAGCATATTGGAGACTGTTAGGGCTTGGCCTGCGAGAATCATAGGGTGGCGCGGGTGAGTAGGGATAATTGCAGTACCAAGCTCCATGTTCTTAACCACCTGTCCAACGGCGCTTAGCACGGTCAACGCATCAAAACCGCCAGTTGGATGTTCGGCTAACCAGTAGCTAGCAAACCCATCTTTAGATGCTTGGGCAGCATGATCACATATCGCTGGAATGGATGCTTTTTGTACTAAGCCTGTACCGTTAATGGCCATTTTCATTCAATACTTCCTTCTGTCAGCAAACGATTTATCATCTAACCATAGCCTGTTTGCTACGTTTTCGTTAGTACTAGGCGTAGGGTAATGTATACGGGTATTCTCAAAACATATCGTTGTTCGCTGTTACGCTGATGGCATTTTTAATCACAGCATCTGCATCATTGATTTTGTAAAACCTCGATGTTTTACCAACAAGTAGTATTGGAGTAATCAGATGGAAATCGAGCCAGGCAGTGTAGAAACCTCAAGGCACAAAAGTGCCTACTTAGCCTGTGGCCCCCAAGACGGTCCGCGAATTTTCTTTGTGCACGGCTGGCCGGAGTTATCTCTAAGTTGGCGGCATCAACTATTGGCTCTGGGCAATCTTGGTTTTAGGGCAATTGCACCGGACATGCGCGGCTATGGACAATCTTCCAATTATACCAAGCACGAAGACTATGCGATTAGCGAGGCTGTGCAAGACATGGTGGAGCTACACAACGCGTTGGGTCAGGGGCCCGCAGTTTGGGTCGGTCACGACTGGGGCGCCCCAGTTGTTTGGAGTGTGGCTCTACATCACCCAGAAATAGTTCACGCCCTAGCTAACCTTTGCGTACCCTTGGGTCTTGAGGCAGGACTAGACCCTTTGATTGAACATGTGGACAGAGATATATACCCAGCTGATTCCTTTCCTATGGGCCAGTGGGAGTATCAGCTTTTTTACGCTGAAAACTTCTCCGCAGCACAAGCCGAGATGGAAGTAGACCCACTGAAAACCGTAAAGCTACTGTTTAGAAAGGGCGATCCATTGGGCGCTGGTCAACCTTCAGCCACGGCGTTCACTCGGATCAATGGCGGTTGGTTTGGTACTGACGGTATACCTGACATGGATATTGACCTCGATGTAATTCGCCCAGATGAGGCAGAGGTGTTTGCTGAAGCACTGGGCAGAAATAGTTTTTTCGGCCCTAGTTCATGGTATGTGAACCATGACAATAATGCCGCCTTTAGCGCGCTCGCAAAGTCTACGTCTATCACTAAACCAGTACTATTTTTTCATGGGGAATACGATTTCGTCTGCCAAACCGCCGTAGGCACGTTAGCTGAGCCAATGCGTCGACGCTGCGCAGACCTGACGGAAGTATTTGTGAAGTCGGGTCATTGGATGGCTCAAGAGTGTCCGCTAGAAGTTAGTGCGGGTTTGGTGCGGTGGTTAGCTAGTAAAGCTGGTTATTGGCCAGATATGGGTTAGCGGGTTACATCCACGCTCCTTGATGACAAGAGAAAATTATGACTACTAGTGCCAAGACTGAATCCGGTAACCTGCCAAGGCCTGAATACCCAAGACCCATATTGCGGCGGGACCGCTGGCTCAACCTTAATGGGCAGTGGGACTTCGCCCAAGATCCAAAACGTGTGGGCAGCAATGCCGGATGGCAAAATAGGGTTGATTGGCCCGGGTCGATTATTGTGCCATTTGCCCCGGGTACCCAAGCCAGCTGTTGCTCTATTGATCCTGACGTGGAACACGTTTGGTATCACCGCACCTTTGATAATCCGAATTGGTATGACGAAGAGGTCCTACTCAATATCGGTGCATGTGACTACATAACCAACGTATACCTTAACGGGCATATGATCGGTAGTCACAGCGGTGGCTATAGCCCAATTAGAATCAACATTACTGCTGCGCTTGCCGATGGCGAAAATCATTTAGTAATTGCGGTTAAAGATTCAGGTTCTTGGCAACAACCACGAGGTAAACAAGCTGGAGATACACGCTGGCCAATTGACTACGACGCAGTAATTGGTATTTGGCAGACTGTATGGCTCGAACCCGTGAACAAAGTACATATTCAGAGTTTGAATTACGCCTTTGAAATGAGCTCTCGCAACCTTTCCCTAACCATTGATCTTAGTGAGTCGTTTGACGGCGAAGTCCGCATAGCGGTTACCAAAAATAAAGAGTCGACAACTCAGGCTTCTGCAAAAGATGTTGAATCGCTTGGTCGGAGCGTTAACACAGAAGAATACACAATCAGCCAGCTGTGCCAGCAACGCTCGGAAATAAAGGCTTCTATTCACATATCAACACCGCTTTTATGGTCAGCTTATTGTCCTGAGCTATATGACGTAACCGTCAGGTTGCTGACCGCAGAAGGCGAAAATATAGATATTGTCAGCAGCTATACGGGTTTGCGCGAAGTGACCGTGGAAGATGGTAAATTGCAGATCAATGGCATGCCTGTTTATCTGCGCGGTGTACTTGACCAAGGCTATTTTCCGCAAGGTTGGTATACCCCGGTTGATGACGCGGCAATGCGTGAGGATATACAGCTAACAAAGAGTCTTGGCTTTAACTTGGTTAGAAAACATCAAAAGGCAGAAGATCCAAGGTATCTGTATTGGGCAGACAGATTGGGTTTAATGGTGTGGAGTGAAATGCCCTCTGGACGGATTTTTTCTAACTCACTGGTCGAGTCTCTTACGCGAGAATGGGCGGCACTGGTGCGCAGAGACCAAGCCCATCCATGCATAATTTGCTGGGTTCCCTTTAACGAGTCTTGGGGCGTTTGGCATCAAACTTCACGCCCACAACAGCGCGCCTTCGTAGACGGGATTTATCATTTAACAAAAACGTTAGATCAGACACGACCAGTAGTGGCTAACGATGGCTGGGAGTTTTCCTCAGGAGATTTGTGGACACTACATTTATACGATAGCGCTGGGGGTGATCTAAGTAGCCGGCTTAGCCAGTTACAAAGTGACCCGTACTCCAAAGTTTCTGATGCGCAAGATAGTAGAGTGGCTACATTACCTGACGCGGACCCTACAGGGCTTCCCATTCTACTTACGGAATGCGGTGGCGTTGGTTTCACCGCTCAGGTGCAACAAGAGGAGCATTTCGCTTACGGCACTTGGCCAGTTAACCAGGCGGAGTTGTTGGCGCGGGTGACTGATTTAGGCCAGGGCTTGTCTGATCTCAATGCGCTACAAGGATTTGTCTGGACACAGCTCACGGATGTCCAGCAGGAGATCAATGGTTTATTGTATTTCAACCGACAACCAAAATTACCGATTGATCAACTCAAACAGATATTCTCCTCGATCGGCGAGTCTGATTAGGCATTACCTAGTTTGAGGTTCAGCATAAATAACATCGCTTGCTTCTAACGCTGCTACTTCACTTTGCGTAAACCCTAGCTCTAAAAGTATTTCGCCATTGTTCTCGCCAAGGCTGGGTGTGTGTGTATGAATATTGCTCGGTGTGTTAGCAAACTGTGCCGGCGGTCTTGGAGAGCAAATTTTGCCCGCGCGCGGGTGATCGTAAGTCCAAAGAGCTTGCATTGCAGTCACTTGAGGATCACCAGGAATTTCGTGGCGCATATTGATTCGAGAATAGGGCACATCATTCTCTTCGAAGCGCTCGCACAATGTATCGGTAGTGAACTTAACGTACGCATTGTTCAGTACCTCATTGATTAGTTCGCGGTTACGAGCACGGGACGCAAAATCTGCAAAACGAGGGTCGCCAATAAGTTCGTCCAGCTCAAGTGCTTTAAATGTGCCATCGATTTCTGCTTGCTGTACTGGCATAGCAGCAATCCAGCCATCTTTAGTTTTACGCATAAACATGCTGTGATCACCATCAGGTACAGTTTCAATACCTTCTTCAAGCAAGGTGTAATTCGGCATAGTATCTGGCCACAGAAAAAACAGGCTGGCATCTAACATGGAAAGTTCTACTCTCTGTCCGTGACCCGAACGTTCCGCTTGAAATAGTGCGGCGACAATTGCCTCAGCGGCGGTCAGAGAGGTGATTTTGTCACAAACTAAATTGTTCACCATTGCAGGATCGCCTTTGGGCTGGAGCGTCGCAAAGCCGCTAATAGCCTGTATGACGGCATCATAAACTCTGCGCTTAGCATAAGGACCTGTAGCGCCCACGCCATTGATAGAGGCATAGACTAGCTTTGGTTGGGCTTGTTTAAACTCATCATAACCAAGGCCTAAGCGATCCATTACTCCGGGGCGAAAATTCTCCATAACCACGTCAGCGGTGGCTATAAGCTTACGTGCGATATCTAACCCCTCGGGGCTTTGCAGATCCAGACACAGAGAGCGTTTGTTACGATTCATAGTCGCGAAGGGGCCCGGCATGCCCTGACTCTGAGGAAGCCCGCTGCGCATAAGGTCACCCTTGGCCGACTCAACTTTGATTACTTGTGCACCTTGATCACCAAGGATAGAAGCCGCAATCGGACCAGAATATACAGCTGTAAAATCAATGACCCTTACACCTTGAAGTGGCCCAGTAGCCTCGCCGCCCAAATTAACCCGTTGCGTCATGCCTAATTCTCCCTGTGCAAGCAATGGTGTAACAAACCTTGAGCACCAAGCCTACAAAATTAGCGGAGAAAAAGTTAGATAAAAAACAAGCATTCGGTGGCTCGACAGGAAGGGTGCTATTGGAGCTGCTTCATATAAAACTGCACATGTTTGAGTACGTGCGAAGAGTCTCCCTATGAAGATACGGGCAAGGGGTAGAAGAAGGAGGTATCACAGCGAGCCAGAGGGCGGCTACTTATTCGCAAGCTGTTAGTCGCAAGCTGTTAGTCGCAAGCTATTAGGCGAAAAAAGATGCCAAAAGATATGCGACGAAAACGCCGAGAGCGAGAAAGCTCTTTAGGTCGAAATATGTCTTTAATACTGTCATACCCGGAAAGATATAGAACCGCGCTAAAAACCGGAAATACCTAAATGCCATATCTTTATAGCAAAAAGTTCAAAAACCTCCAGCGAGCTCTATCAACGAGCCTAATCGCTATACGTATAAGACCAGCAACAGGGCAATGGGGGCCACAATGACCCACAAACCAATCCCTAATACGACACTACGCATAGACATTTGACTTAGGGTTTGGCGATTGATTTCTAGGCCAATCATCGCCAAGGCAATGACTAGTAACACTTTGCTGGTCAAACCAATATAACCAACCAGAACGGGTTCCAACGGAATAAAGCGGCTGGCAACTGCCATACCGACAAATAGCAGGATAAAGGTTGGCACACGTATTTTCGCCTCATGACGGCGATAGATAAGACTTACCGCAAAAGCCAGCGGGATAAGCCACAGAGTACGCCCAAGTTTTACTGCAGCCGCTACCTGCGCAGCCTCATCACCATAGATAGCGGCGGTAGCCACTACTGAACTAGTGTCATGGATCGCTAAAGCCACCCATGCTCCAAAAACCTCCTGACTAAGACCTAGCTGGGTGCCTATATACGGAAAGGTCAAAAGGGCAATAACGTTGAGTAAAAACACCAGTGCTGTGGCGACAGCAAATTGCTGAGGTTTTGCATCTATCAGTGGGGCAAGTGTGGCAATCGCGGTGCCGCCGCAAATCGCCGTACCGCTTGCTATTAAAGTGGTTTCTTTACTATTTGACCGCAGGATTTTGCCAGCTAGCCAGCCCAAACCTAGCGTGCCGAATATAAATATGGCGACGATCAGGCCGTAGTCGGATGACATCTGCATGAGGCTGTCGATACCTAGGGAAAACCCCAGCAAAATAATTGCTGTTTGCAAACTAAGTTTGCCAATGGTGCCGCTGCTTTTAATTGGGTTGACGTTGAGGGTAAGGCGCAAAAATAGAGCGCCCAAAAGGGCATAGGCAGGGTTTTGGTAATAAATACCAAGACCAATAACTAAAAGCACGCCCAGCAGCGCGATAGCGGACCGTTGCGGTTGTTCTTGTACGTTATTTTGAGATGTTTCGTCAGAAGCCACTCTGAATATTCCCCTATCCCTTAAACCCCAATCCTATAGCAATTCATAAACAGATTGAGCATTGATTGATGGGTGCATTGAGGGCTAGCCAACCTTAACTGAAAGCTGGGTAGGGTACGGTTCTAGTTCTAATACGGGTAAAGAACAGTCCGAGGATAATCAAATTGATGACTCCGGCTACTGCTGCAAAGGTGAAAGACCATTCGTAGTTGCCTGTAGCATCAAATACAACGCCGCCAACGTAACCCCCAGTACCCATACCAATCCAACCAAAAAAGGAGGTAATACTCATAGCACGCCCAGAATAACGCGCTGAAACCATATTTCTGGTGCAAACTAAAATAGAGGACATTACGCCGGAATAGGTAAAACCAAAAACGATAGCCAATAGATAGAGGGGGATATCGTTATGCATATAGGGGAACCAAAATACAGAGATCGTTTGACCAGCAGACATCAAAATATAGCCTGGTAGTGCACCAATAACATCGCCAAGCTTACCCCCGACAATGCGACCAAATGCGCCGCTCAGCATAAGTAACGTCAATACAGTAGTTGCCTCATCAAGAGAGCGCCCGTTATCGGTGAGAAGAGGCACCAAGTGCACTATGGGTACTGCCATACAGCTACAGCAAAAAACAATAGCTGCACTTATCCAAATTATGACCTCGCGTTCTGAGAGCGCGAAGCTACGTACTTCCAAGTCTGGGCTATTGCGTGCCACTTCGCGCAGCGGAGATTCCTTGATTAAAAACGCAATTGGAAAAGCAATACAAAAATAGACGCCTGCGCTGATGACGTAAGTGGTTTGCCAGCCGTATTGCTCTAATGAAATGGCGCACAGGTATGGTACAACGCCTTGACCCACTGCTCCGCCTGATGCAGTTACGCCTAATGCGAGCCCGGGCTTATGGGTAAACCAAAAACCCACATTTGCAAACAGTGGCGCGGTGACCATAGCATTTCCAAATGCACCAAAAAGAAAATACAGACCGTAAAACTGATAAATACTTTGTTGGTCACTTAAGGCAAAAAGGGACGCTGACATTGCGATAGCAGCTATAAAGCCAAAGTAGCGAGTACCGTATTTATCCGCAATATAACCCCACAGAATGCCAAAAAGCGCAGAGGAAAATGAGATTACGGTATAACCTAGGGATGTCTCGCCTCGGGTCCAGCCGAATTCTGCAGAAAGTGGCTTTAGAAAAACTGAGACTGTGCCCAAAGTACCAAAAGCTAGGGCACTAAGAGTAAACACCGCGAACACCATAACCCAGCCATAGCTAGGATCCTTCGCTGGATTCCCTAATACATGTGCGGTCATTCGAGGGATCTACCTTAATCAAAAAAACATCATAGCTCATAACTAGACATTCTTTCGTAAAAGTCTAGTGTGACTTAGGCGTACTTGGACCAAAACGCCCGTCTAGTTGACAAACTTTCCGCATTGAGTTTTTGTAATGAATTCATTTTTTATTGAGATCGTTGATGCCAAGCGAGCATAAATCAGCCCAAGTCATAATTATCGGCGGAGGTATAATAGGCTGCTCTATTGCATATCATTTAGCCAAGCTGGGTGTATCTGATGTAATGCTATTTGAGCGCAAGCAGTTAACCTGCGGTACCACTTGGCACGCTGCAGGGTTAGTTGCCCAATTACGCGCGTCGCAAAACATGACTCGACTAGCGCAGTACACTACTGAGCTATTTGCCAATCTTGCGCAGGAAACTGGTCAGGAAACCGGCTATAAAAAAACCGGGTCCATCTCAATGGCCTTGCATGCGGAGCGGTTTGAGGAACTTAAACGTCAAGCCAGTATGGCTAATGCCTTTGGTGTGGAATGTGAGATGGTGGATAAGGCTTTTGTGAATGCACAATGGCCTGAGATAGATACCCGCGATATGCATGGAGCGGTATTTCTACCGGGCGATGGACAAACCAACCCTATTGATACGACCCTTGCGTTGGCAAGAGGTGCACGCAATAACGGAGCGGTGATTACCGAACAGACTGCCGTAGATCGCCTAGCTATTGAAGACGATGCAGTGGTTGGTGTGTATTTAGAAGATGGTAGCTTGGTACGCGCTAAGCAGGTGGTCATAGCAGGAGGAATGTGGTCTCGAGACTTCGCCAGCCAGCACAATGTCAAATTACCCTTGCACGCCGCAGAGCATTTCTACCTTGTAACAGAACCCTTAGCAACGTTTACCAAGATGCGCCCAACATTGCGTATGCCAGATGAGCAAGTTTACTACAAATATGATGCCGGCAAACTACTGCTAGGTTGTTTTGAGCTTGAAGCAAAACCTTGGGGTATGGACGGTATTGCAAAAGACTTTTGCTTTGACTCTTTGCCCGAAGATTTCGCTCACTTCGAGCCAATATTCGAAAAAGCTTTAAAACGAATGCCTGAATTAGAGGGCGCTGGCATCAACCTATTCTTTAATGGCCCAGAGAGTTTTACCGTAGATGACCGGTATCTGTTAGGCGAAACTCCCGAGGTGAGAAACTTGTTTGTTGCCTGTGGCTTTAACTCTATTGGCATCCAGTCATCGGGCGGAGCGGGCAAAGTGCTGGCCCAATGGATGCTTGAAGGCAAGCCGCCAATGGACTTGTGGGATGTAGACGTACGTAGAACTTTTCCGTTTCAAAGTCAGAGCAAATTTCTGTTCGAACGCACTAAAGAAACTTTGGGGTTGTTGTATGACATGCACTGGCCGCACAGACAATACGCCACAAGCCGCAATGA
The DNA here is from genome assembly GCA_905182905.1 of marine gamma proteobacterium HTCC2089. Classification (GTDB taxonomy): domain Bacteria; phylum Pseudomonadota; class Gammaproteobacteria; order Pseudomonadales; family Azotimanducaceae; genus UBA4421. The sequence goes on from CAJJDH010000026.1 coordinate 16,337, forward strand.
ACGCCTAAGTCCAATCCATGAAGCTCTACAAGAAAACGGTGCTGTATTTGGCGAACTAGCGGGTTGGGAACGAGCAAATTGGTTTTCTAGAGATGGTGAAAATAGCTATCAATATACGTACGGCAAACCTAACTGGTTTGATGCGTGCCAAGCAGAATGCGATGCAATAATGCACAGTGCAGGGCTTTTTGATCAAACGAGTTATCCAATATTTATGGTTGAAGGCCAGCAGTCCCTAAAATTTTTACAATTCCTTTCTGCAAATTGGCTAGATGTTGAGGTAGATCAAATTGTTTATACCCAGTGGTTAAACGAGGATGCAGGGATAGAAGCAGATGTAACCATAACTCGATTGGCCGTAGACAAATTTATGGTAGTTAGTCCATGTGCATCGGAGCTACGTGATAGCTATTGGCTAAACAAGCACAAGGGTGCTTTTGACTGCACAGTAGAACAGGAGTGCGCACTAGTCATACTTGGGCTAATGGGACCAAAATCTAGGGAGATCCTGAGCCAGTTGACTGCCTCTTCAGAGGAACAAATTGAAGACTTAGCCTACTACCGTTCTGGCAATTACCTATTCAATGATATTGCCGTACGCGCCAATCGATTGAGTTACGTTGGCGAACTGGGTTACGAACTTTATGTCCGTAGCGATCAGGCCCAAGATTTATGGCGCACTTTACTGGCTACAGGCAAACCTCTTGGGCTAGAACCGGCAGGGTTTCATGCCATGAATGCCTGCCGTATGGAAAAGGGTTATCGGCATTGGGGGCATGACATACATGACCATATCAATCCATATCAGGCCGGCTTAGGTTTCGCTGTGGCGATGGAGGGCGAGTTCTTAGGTCGCGCCTCTATTGAAGGCACCAAGGGCGTGCAAACTCGCCGGCTAGTGTCCATCGCCATTGATGCTGAAGATGCACCGTTTATGCTCCATGATGAACCCGTATATCGAAATGACATCCAGGTGGGTATCACAACCTCTGCAGCATGGGGGCATAGAGTCAGCAAGAGCCTTGCAATTGCTGCACTCAACAACCCAGAAGGAGTAAGTGCGAATTGGTTGAAGGAGGGTAGTTTTGAAGTTGAGGTAGCAATGCAGCGTTACCCCATTCAACTACAATTTGCGCCATTCTATGATCCAAAATCAGCGAAAATGAAAGTCTAGAATTCTGCTTAAACCTGCGTTATAAAAAAGCCACATAAGTATGATTTGATATTCAAAAAGCCTTTGGCTTTAACTCAAACTGTGAACACAAACATTAGAGAATTTTCACCTATGCCGACTTTCAATATATTCACAAAGCTTGCCGTCATGTTGGCCCTATTCTTCACGCTGACCTCAGTGCAGGCAGATATTAAGCGTACCCATACTGGCAAACCTGATCTTTCTGGCACTTATGACACTGGCACGCTGACACCACTTAACAGGCCAAAGGAGTTTGGTGAAAAGCAGTTTATGACGGCTGAAGAAGCGGTAAAGATCCAAAAGCAAATGGCTTCTAGGTACGATATTTTTAATAGAAAAAGTAGTGCGGATCGCAAGGCACCGGTGAAAGGCGGTGACGGGAACAATACTGCGGGCGCAGGGGGCGTTGGTGGCTATAACGCGTTTTGGGTAGACCCGGGTAGCGAGATCTTCGAGATAGATGGAAAGTTTAGAACGTCCATTTTGTATGCGCCAAAAAATGGTCAACAACCAAAGATGAAAACTGCGGCGCTTATGCGCAGTGCGGTTAAGTACGAAAGTTTTAGACATGACAATGACGGCACTGCATCTTGGTTGGCGCGGAAAGGCCCAGGACCCTTTGATGGACCAGAAAGCTTGGCGCCTTCAGAGCGTTGTCTGATTAGCTTTGCTGCAACTGTACCCACTATTCCAAGTCTGTATAACAACTATAAACGCATTATTCAGACAGACGATCATGTAATGATTCTGCAAGAAATGGTTCATGACGCACGAATCATTCGCCTTAATTCCAAACACGGACCCGCCGAGAACAGGAAGTCATTAGGCGACTCCATTGGTTATTGGGAAGGGGACGTATTGGTAGTGGAGACTACCAACTTCAAAGAAACAAGCGGTCTGTTTGGCGCAGATAAAAACCTGACAGTGATAGAACGCTTTAGTCGCATGGATACCGGAGATCTACTTTACGATTTCACAGTGAAAGATCCATCAGTATGGGATGAGGAGTGGAGTGGCGAATACGTTTGGTCAGCAAACGACAGCAAGGTTTACGAGTACGCTTGTCATGAAGGCAACTACGCTATGGGAAATATTTTGCGAGGCGCGCGTTTGCTTGAAAGCGAGTGGCAGGGAGAGCGCAATTAGTCAAAGGTTGGTGGCGTAAATCTTACGCCAACTTCAGCCCTGGTTTTGTGAGCAAACTATCTAAGTTGTTTAGTCACGGCCATAAGCGAGCTTTAGTCCACATTGCGCACCGGCCCCGGAAAAAAACGATTGGTGCGCGCTTGGTAGGCTTTATAGTCCGGGCGTTTTTCCATTGAATAATATTCAGAAGGAATTGCCCCCGTCGTATAGACTAATGTTCTATACATAAACCCAGAGGCAAGTAGTAAACCTACTCCGAGTAACAGCCAAACCACGATGGTTTCGTTACTTTGTAGGGCTGCCCAAGAAGGAATTGCCGCGATAATCAAGCCATTCCAAACCATCCATTCGAAAAAGTAGTTAGGGTGTCGACAATAACGCCATAGACCTACATCGCAAACGCGTCGTTTTTCACCGGCTTTTTTCATTTCGCGCAGGAAGTTAACTTTTTGCAAATCGGCTAGGCTTTCCATTGCGAACGCCAGCAACCACACTCCGAGACCTATGATCTCAAGTAGTGCAAAAGTTGGCGCGTCATTTGTAGCAATGATGAAAATTGGCAAAGCCAAAAAAGATGCATTGGCTAAACCTTGTAGCAGGGCCTCAACTTGAAGGGCCAAAGCAGTATTCGTTTTGCCCTCTTTTTGCCAACGAACGTGTTGGTACTGATAACGGGGAAATTCCCTTTGCAGTAGGCCTAAGTGCCACATCTTTAGCGCGCCCACACCCATACGCAACCCAACAAGAATGATTACTAGGCTAATGGTAAGCGAGCGCAACCAATAGCCGTCGCTTAACCAGTAGCTGACAAATCCAAGTATGGCAAGACCCCAAGGCCAGCCGATATCTACGTAGTTCATACGTCCAGTACGCCAAATGGGCAAGCAAACAACAAAAGCAAAAAGAAGAAGCTGAAGCAATCCGTTAACTAAGCCGATAGCTGAAAACGTAGAGCTCGATAGAATCAGAATCCAGCCGCATAGGAACGGCAGCAGGGGGCGCATATAACTCATAGCAGAATTAGAACCTTTATTATTGTTATATCCCTGACCATACAGACCAAGGGTTTAGTTCAATAGCTGCAAGTCCGATTGTTTCACCTTGGGTGGTTTGACACGTCACTCAGTGCTTTTGTTATGGTCATACCTGCAAGCCAGCCAGCGTAGTGTAGCGCATTGGCGGTCTAACGAGGCACGATTCGTCGGCTATTGCTACACTGGGCCTAGGGGAGAACCTGAGCCACAAGTTTCTTGATATAGGCGCGGTTTACCGTTTCAAAACGAATCAATACCTTGTACCAAACTGCACCAAAGAGTTGATCAATAGCAATATCAATGTCAACTTTACGGTCAAATGCAGCGTTTTGTTGCGCTCGTTTGAAAGCCTGCAGGATCAAGCCAATTCGCGGTAAATAGACCGCTTGAGCCATACGCTCATAAAGCTCAGGGTTACGATGAGCTTCAGCGAGCACGCAGATGGCCGCCTGACGGCAATCTGTTCGACCGATCTGCTTGCCAAAGGCTAAGAGCGCATTTTCAAGGTAGTCGGTAATCGGTATTTGTTCATCGTAAGGCGCTAGTGGGGGTAGCAAACGATCACGCCAGACCTCTAGCACCAAGTCTGCTTTGGAGTCCCACCAGCGGTAAATTGTTTGCTTACCTACGCCTGCATAACTGGCAACTTTTTCAATGGAAAAATCAACATAGCCAGAAGAGCCCAATAATTTTATTGTGGCTTCAAGAATCGCTGCATGTGAGCGAGAATTTCGTCGCGACGGGTCTGGTGTCTCACTCAATTGCTACCGCTCCGGTAATGAAAGAAGGCTTAAAGTAAAATTTTTGCACGATTTCTAGTATACGAGGCTAGGAAAATGGCCTCCGAGACAAATGACCTACTCGGACTTTGATGCCACTTTTCGCGCATAGTCTCGCACAGTTTCCTTGTACTCTTCCTCAGTTAACGCCCATTGTTGTAGATCTGCATCAGCCCAGCCCATACTCATACCCGACGCTGAGCGGCCCAATGCAGAGGTCATAGAGCGTGTCATTGCCAATGCAGCAGCGGGCACTGCGAGCAACTCAGAAATCAACTCTTCAGTGACTGCTTCCAGCTCGTCATCCTTAGCCACGCGTTGGGCCCAGCCAGTCTGTTTTAGCTCCTCTGCGCGCACTTTACGCGTTGTCATCACCCAGTCTCTAGCGGTGGGCAAGCCCACCTCACGAGCTAGCAATGGCGTGCCGTTCCATACATTAGGTATGCCAAGAGCTAGTTCAGGAATCCGCAGTACTGCATTTTCTGCGATTACGCGGAAGTCGCATGCGGTAGCGAGTAAGGCGCCGCCGCCAATTACATTACCTTGCATAGACGCAATTGTTACTTGAGGAATGCGCTCAATTTGCTCAAGCACCCGTTGCCAAGTTGCTGTGCGATTACGCCGAGTTGACCAGTTGCCTTCAACTTTTGGGTATGAGGTTGTCTTGAGGTCAGCGCCAGAGCAAAACGACTTGCCATTGCCGGAAATCACTAACAATCGAATATCCGGCCGCTCCATGAGTTCGTTTAGGGTAGTTGCAATAATTTTGCGAATATTGTCGTTCAAAGCGTTGAGTTGTTTGGGGCGGTCAAGAATGAAGCGAACAACCTGATTCTCGTAAATAACTTTGATACCTGTGTTTTCGGACATGCTTACTCCGTGTTCGAGAAGGGGTTCAGACAAATCAATGAGGTTAAGAGTTGTGCTTACTCGCCCTGCATCGTTGGAATTCATAGATGATACTTCAGTGTGAGCTGCCAACTAAACTAGATTTTTCGCTCAGTAATTTTTTGCCAAAAAAGCTACTCTTTTGCAAAGAGTGGGTATTGCGGAAAACTTTACTGCCAAATACGTGAAGCGAAAAATCTAGGCATCACCTTGGTAGGGTTATTTTGCCGGAGTTAATTCCTGCAAAGAACGGATATGGTAGACAGCGCCGGACGATTAAAAGCCACTATTATTTATATATTTCAGACACTTATGATTACATTGCGCGCGCGCGCCAGCCTGATATACCATTTTCAAAATGTAAAATAGGTGCAACAATTCTAGAAATCTTGGCCGTAAAAAATGCATTGATTAAGCGGCTCGGATACTGTTTTGTAAAAGAAATCCTTTCAGGGAAGAAAGACTAGAGAAAGTAACAAAGCTAGAGAAAGCTAGAGAAAGAAAAAAACAAAAAAAGACATACCGGATCAATACACATAGTTGGCTAATGCAGGGGAATAACTTGAATAAAGATTGGACGCTAATTGATGGATTACAGTACTCCAACTGGTCTCACGAGATATTTAGTCAAATGCACGAGGGCGGGCTAAATGCGGTCCATGTCACTGTTGCCTATCATGAAAATACACGAGAAACCCTAAGTCGACTTGGCCAGTGGAATCAACGCTTCGAAACGTTTAGCGATCTTATCCGACCGGTATTTCAGCCCCAAGACATTGCGCTTGCAAAAAATGAGGGGCGAGTTGGTATTATTCTTGGTGCGCAGAATTGCTCTCCTATTGAGGACGAGATCCAGCTGGTCGGAGTCCTGCGCAGGCTCGGGCTAATGATTATGCAATTAACCTACAACAATCAGAGTCTTTTGGGCACCGGATGTTACGAGAGTGAAGACAATGGCATCACCCGTTTTGGCAAGCAGGTGATCCATGAGATGAATCGAGTAGGGATGGTGATCGATATGTCTCATAGCGCCGAACGCTCGACACTTGAAGCAATCGAATACTCTGAACAGCCGGTCATTATCTCCCACGCCAACCCAAGTGAATTCCATCCGGCATTGCGCAACAAATCTAACAAGGTTATTGACGCCATCGCCGAAAATGAGGGTTTGCTTGGTTTTTCGCTGTATCCCTTTCACCTGAAAAACGGACCAGCCTGCAGCCTAAATGACTTTTGCGACATGGTTGCATGGACCGCCGAAAGAATGGGTGTGGAGCGTATTGGCATAGGCTCCGATCTTTGCCAAAACCAACCTAAAAGCGTCCTTGAATGGATGCGTAATGGTCGCTGGTCCAAACAAATGGATTACGGCGAAGGGTCTGCATCGGATTCTGGTTGGCCGGAACCATTAGCTTGGTTTAAAGACAATCGAGATTTTCCAAAGGTCGCAGAAGCATTAGCGCAAAAAGGTTTCAATGAAACCGAGCTAGGCCTCATCTTAGGTGGCAATTGGGTCAACCTGTTAACTCGGGTCGCAACGGCATCGTTTGAAACAACAACGTTGGATGCGCCCGACAAATGTTAGACATGGCCACGCTTAATACACTTGGTATTCGTCCGCCTAATGTTGTAATGGATCTAGAACGGCTCGGCACTCTAAGTGCCAGTCGGTTGAGCTTTACCCGGTGCCTGTTGCGGCAAATGGCGCGTCAGCGATGGCAAATAACAACCCAACGCTTTGACCTTGATCGAGAAGGGTACGGTAGCGCTATATATCGTTTGCAAACACCCAATGGCCGTTACCACATCGTAATATTTTCCCAAGAGTTAACCGAGGAAAAACGCTCTGATCGTGTCATAGCTGACGCTTGGGATTTGACATTTGGGGTGGTTGAGGGTGATGTTGAAGACGCGCTTATGGAATCGCTCGCTGAAAATTTACCGCTACAAGAAGCAGGGCGACAACATCCACAGCTCCTCGTCATTTCCAGAGCCAACAAAAGTAAGCGAAATTTCGAACATTTTGTTGAGCAATTAGCGTCAGGCGAGCAACCCAATCCACAGGATCTAAAAACAGCCGGATACCTTTATCGAACCACAGCCGTCTATGGCAATGGCAAATTCGGTATCAAAGACTATTTTCGTTTGCGGGACAATTTAGATTTTCGACAACCATTTGCAGCTCAGATGATTGCCCTATATGTACTGCGTCAGTTTTCCATCGACCAACTGGAACATATTGCTGAAAACCGCGCTCCAGATACTGCGATCAAGCTCAACAGCGACATCCAGCGCTTTATCGGCATCGGTAATTCAACAGGCCTAGGGATGGCGCCTTTTCTAATAAACCACCCTTTGCTAATCAATCATTGGATTCATTGTCGTGAGCAGGCCTTAGCAATAGCAAAAGTTTCTACAGTAGATGAGGCCATGCAAAATCGCTTCGTATCACTTTGTGTGCGCGCACTGGGCTATTACATGGAATCGGATATTGAAGATCATGATCAGGCTGAGCGTAACCGCATTGTTATATCCGAGCTAGAGACAGTGGTTTCTTGGCTGCAACAGGTACCCTGTGAGGATACCTTGTGGTATCAGCTCACCGATTGGGCTGAGGCAGCATTATCCCTTGAAACCCAAGAGCTACTAAATTCACTGCTAATCGAACTTTGTCCTGAGGCTGTAGAACAGTTAGAAGATGATCAGCTGGTGGAAGAGAGCATGGAGCTAATTCCTGATATGCCCTTGATCCAGTTAAAACAGATTATAGAAACTCAGTTTGACTGGGCACTGTCTCAAGACTTAGATGAACCGGATGAGCGATATTGGTTTTGGTATCGGTCTATTGAAAAAGAGGAGCCACGCTTGGGGGTTAGAGGCGTTGATCAAGGCGTTGAAAAAGAACTGTCACTGGCGATAGGGCCACGAGTACAAGAGGTCTATAAATTAGTGTCAGAGTACCTTGAAGATAACGCTACAGCAGTCACCATTGAGTTTTTAATGGGGCAACCGCGTATTGTGGACGCAGTTCGAAGAATTCAGTCCATGTCGAATACTGCTTACGGTGAAATTCGCGGCAACTTATGGCACCGCAACATGAAGCCCATGCACTTACTACGTACCAAACTCGCTTTTTTAGGCGCCAGCCGATTCGACCCTCTTGGTGATCGTTGGGTACGTGTAACCTTTTTTCAGGGCGCGCCAAGTATCGCTGAGCTCAACGCCGAACCCTTGGATTTAGTAGAGTTCGATGATTGGAGTTTTGTAAACGCACCTAATATTCAGGAGCGCTGCCCGTGAAGGTTTCTTATAACGAGTTGCAATCCCTATCCCGAAAAGCTTTTTTAGGGATAGGGTTTTCTGAGGCTCAAGCAGATGATGCTGCCGACATGGTGTGTTGGATGGAAAGCCATGAGTTAAATGGATTGGTAGAACTCAATGAAGCGTTGCAGCGGATTCTTGCAGACGACAATCATACGAAAATGCCAGAGCTACTTTACCAAGATGCCGATCTTGCCATTATCGATGGTCATGACATGAGCGTTTTGCAGTGTTCGCACCTTGCTCTGGAGCTTGCTTTTGCCAAAGCCCGTGCTCGAGGGTTGGGTATTCTTAAAATACGCCATTGTCGGCAACGGCAACTTATTATGGGTTATCTCGCACGCTTAGCGCATAGAGGTATGAACATCACAGCGCTCTGGCGCCATGCGCAAACACCACTAACAGAACAGGTTGTGGGCTTCAGGGCGAATTCAACTGTACCGTCGATCAGAATTTATACGCTGGAAGAAGTCCCCGATGAGAATAAGTTGAATACGGGTATTACAGTCATTATGGCTAACCACGTGGATTTGTTGCCGACCATGCGTTCAGACTATCAATACGATTTGTTAGCGCGCCATGAGGAATCCGAGCTTTTGGCGATCGAAGTTCGGCGTCGAGCCTCGGGCGATGGTTTTGACGTGCCAAGCCAATTGTGGGAGCAGCTAAAAGCACTGGCGCAGAGAACCTTTGTTGAATCATTCGACGGCTCACAGCTTGGAGCAGGGCCACTTGGTTAGGACGTTTGACCTCCGCTACTCGACAATTTTTACATTAAAATATCTGCTGGTCACGACCTGACCGGAAACCGCTTATGGCAAAATTTTTTGGCTCGTTGTCACTCTTTGATAGATTCCACCCACGGCGCACGATTTTCTTCGCCGCCAAAAGTGTCCGGGTCGAATATTACGTCCAGCCATGGAATTCCTTGGTCTGGTCTATACCCCCAGTTGTCTAACCTTAATTGCAGATCTGCGACAATTTCAGGGTGTTCGGCGGCAAGATTATGTTCTTCAAGGGGATCATTTATAATATGAAAAAGCTCTAGTTTTTCACTGTTTATCAATTTCCAAGGCCAATGATAAATACTAAACCCATCTATAAAACCTGAGATGACATAGTCTGGCGCTTCCGCAAGGCCTCCCAGCAATCCCTGCCATTGGCTACGGCCCCGAAGATTATTGGGAATACTATCTACAGCACCAACGCCTTCCAAAATGGTGGGTAGCACATCTGATATGGTAAATGGCGCAGTGTACCGATCTGCTTCTAACCGGCCCGCAAACCAAATAGCTGCAGGAACGCGGACACCGCCTTCTCTTACCAGGGTCTTACCGCCTGGTAGTGGGCTGTTATCACTCGCGCCATCTAAAAATGCGCTGACAAGGAACTCCAACCCCGGCACAGGAATAGGGCGCCCAAAAATACTTTCCAAGGTAAGCGCGTTACTCTGCATTTTAGATTGCAGTGCTGGATCCTCACTTGGCGCAACAAGTCCGCCGTTATCACTCATAAACAAGATTATGGTGTTTTCCAGTATTCCTAACTCTCTATATTTCCGCAGAATTTTGCCTATTGCTTGATCTAACTCATCTACCATGGCGGCATGTATTGATCTATTACCTTGCAGAGAGTCGTATTTAGATATGGTTTTTGCGGGAGCTTCATTTGGCAAGTGGGGTGCCTGAAAAGCCACATACATAAAGTTAGGCCTGCTTTTATCTCTGTTCTCAAGAAGAGTAGTCACTTCATTAACTAATAGATGGGTAGCGTAACCCTCTTGTCGCAGCACTTTGCCGTTACGGTGCCAGTCATAACCACCGCCATGAACCTTGCTCCAATAACCTATGCCACCAGTTAAAGAGCCATAGGCGTGTTCAAATCCGCGTGCATTAGGTAGTTCAGCACGAGTACTTTTACCTAGATGCCATTTTCCAACTAAGAAACTTTGATAACCAAGGTCTGCTAAATACTCCGGCATAAGCTTCTCTTCAAGAGGTAAGCTAACATTTGAATTCTTACTAATAGGTCTTATGACGCCTAAGGACGCTGGCGACTTACCGGTCATAAGGGCCGCTCGGGTTGGACTGCAACTTGGTTGAGTGTAAAAACGGTCCAGTTCTATACCAGCCTGAGCTATCTGGTCTATGTTTGGAGTAGATATTTCGCTGCCATGATAGCCAACGTCGTTCCACCCCAAATCATCAGCCATAAGTATAAGAACATTCGGCCTGTCTGCTCCGTGAGTCACTAAAGACAGGGAACAGGCCGCTATTACTGCCATTACACCGTAGATCACTTTGCTAGATATCAGAGTGGCCATTGACCTTCCTTTTTTAGATTCTTTATTTTTTCTGTAGCCGTTAAGACCAAAGGGTGATTGTGATTTTGACAGCCCTTGATATAGCCCTCGCGGCTCTGCAGGGCCTCCCAGTAAGCATGTACAGCCAGGCGGCTGGGTGTGAAAACAGGCAGCCAATCACCTTCGTTAAGTCGATCGAAGATCGCCATCATGCCAACATCTGCAAGCGTAAATTGATGCCCACATATCCAAGGGCCACCGCTACTAGATAACTGTCCCTCCAATTCGTCGAGGTGGTCAGACATCGCAGCCCAAGATTTATGGATCATATTCTGCAACGGCTTGAGTCGAAGGGTCCTATTCATTCCTAGCAAGCGCATTACCAAGAAAAATACTGGTCGCATCTTCATTCGGTGAAACAACAAACCCTCCAATATTTTATAGGTGGGAACGTGTTTTATCATTGCAGCAAAAATTGGAATAGTAAGTCCCGGCACAGCGTTTGCCGCTGTTTGCGTTGCATTGTTGATAGGGTCGTCGCCTAACAACGAGCTTTTA
>CAJJDH010000027.1 GCA_905182905.1 marine gamma proteobacterium HTCC2089
AACCCTCACATATAGCGTGCAGGTGAAAGCTATCAATTAGGTCGCTGAGGGTTTGCATTTAGCTAGCCTTTCTAAATTGGTGAAAAGGCTATTTACTGTACAAATATACAGTATCTCTTGGCAAGAGATATTTAGAGTTTTGTTAACTAAAAGTGTTCAAAATGGCGGTGATATGCCGAGCCTATACGCTGCCTCACCGGTACTGCCCAATAACCCTTATCGGCTAGATTAGAATATTGCCTTTAATTTTCTCTACCGCGTTATCATAAGACCTTGTTCCAATCCCAAGTTACCTATATGCAGCCGAAAAACCCCACGCAGAATCAGGTCTCCAACACCCACGCAGAGGCTATCGCAAAAACCAAGGGTACTATTGCCATTACCTTGGGTGATCCTGCAGGTATTGGGCCTGAAGTAGTAGTAAAAACGCTATTGGCTCAGCCAACGCTAGAACGCCCTTGGCTCCTCATTGGTAATCTATGGTCGCTGCAAATGGCCGCGGATATGTTGCAAGTGAAGTTGCCTGTCATTCACATGGTTAATGACCTGCATGATGTGCGCGATGGTCTGAATATGGTGGATCTAGAGCATCAACTTCCTCATGATTTCCAGCTGGGTCAAGTTCAAGCGGCTTGCGGTCATGCAGCTGTGGCTGCGGTGGAATATGCGGCTAAAGCTTGTCTCGAAGGGCGGTTAGCGGCCATGGTGACGGCGCCGATAAATAAAGAGGCCATTCATGCTGCCGGTTATGTGGATGACATTGGTCATCAAGAAATCTTAGCGCGACTATCTGGGGTAGAACGCACGGCAACAATGCTCATGACACCAGGTCTTAAAGTAGTGCATCTTTCTACACATAAATCCCTCATTGAGGCAGCCAAATATGTTACCCAAGACACTGTATTTGCCAAGTTAGAGCTGATCCATGAAACGCTTACGGCTTGGGGTATGCCTCAACCTCGTATCGCTGTTGCGGCACTGAACCCACACGGAGGTGAAGGTGGGTTGCTGGGCCGAGAAGAAATCGAAGCTATTGCACCAGCCGTACTTCAAGCCCAAGACCAAGGTATTACTGCCACAGGTCCATTGCCGGCAGATTCAATATTCAACCGGGCCATTGAAGGCGAGTTTGACGTAGTCCTCGCTCTCTATCACGACCAAGGTCATATCGCGATTAAGGTGCATAACTTCCACGAATCGACTACTGCGACGCTTGGCATACCTATGGTTCGAACCTCGGTGGACCATGGCACCGCGTTTGATATTGCAGGCCATGGTATAGCCGATGCTACTGGGCTAGTTGCAGCAATTACAGCTGCCGAAGCCATTGTCAGTAAAAGCTTAAAGGCCTTATAAGTAGGCTTTTGTCCCAGCGTCGGGGTACTAGGTCTATTAAGTTTCGCCAAGATATTTTGTGCAATGATTTGCTAGTTCCCCTGCAGATGCTTGGGAGAATTATCTGCCTTGTCAAAGCTGTTTTTGTGCATAATTGAGGTTGTTTATTTTGCTGGGTAGAGGTGCCTATGGCACACTCTAGCTATTCAATAGTGCATTACTAAAAAGAGGGGAAGAGCCATGAAAGCAGCAGTTTTTCGTGAAGTGAATAAGCCAATGGAAATCGAAGAGATTTCTGTTTCCAAGCCTGGTCCCAGAGAGGTCCTTATTCGTACTAAGGCTGCGGGTATTTGCCATAGTGATTTGCATTTTTGGAATGGTAGTTATCCCGGTCAAGTGCCTATGGTTTTGGGGCACGAGAGCGCGGGTGTTGTTGAGCAAGTGGGTAGCGACGTTCACTACGTAAAACCCGGCGACCACGTTATTACTTGCCTCTCAGTTTTTTGCGGTCATTGTGAGCAGTGTTTAACAGGACATTTGTCGTTATGTAGCGAGCCTGAAACTGACAGGTCCCAAGAAGAAGCACCACGCCTTTATCAAAATGATCAAGCGTTAACACAGTTTGCCAAGTTAGGTTCATTTGCCGAGATGATGCTAGTGCACGAGCATGCCCTCGTTAAAGTTCGTGAAGACATGCCAATGGATAGAGCAGCGCTAATTGGCTGTGGTGTAACCACTGGTGTTGGAGCAGTTATTCATACTGCTGCTGTAGAGCCAGGCTCAACTGTTGCGGTAATTGGTTGTGGCGGTATTGGTTTATCTGCGATCAACGGTGCGGCTTTGGCCGGTGCCGCGAGAATTATCGCCGTGGATATGGTGCCATCTAAATTGGAATTAGCGCGCAAATTTGGCGCTACGGATGTGGTTGATGCCAGCGATGGTGAAGCCGTAGGTAAGGTGATCGAAATGACTGGTGGCGGTGTTCACTATTCATTTGAAGCCATTGGCCTCAAAGCCACTGCTGAACAAGCCTTCCAAATGCTCCGTGCTGGCGGTACTGCCACGGTCATTGGCATGATACCACCAGGTCAGATGGTTTCCTTACATGGTGTGGATTTCTTGTCAGAGAAAAAAATTCAAGGCTCATTCATGGGTTCAAACCGCTTCCGCGTAGATATGCCGAGATTTATTGATTTCTATCTGCAAGGCAAATTGCATTTGGATGATCTCATTTCAAACCGCATCGCGCTGTCCGATATCAATGAAGGTATGGAAGCCCTTAAGACAGGTGAAATCGCGCGTAGCGTGATTATGTTCGACTAGTTAGCTAGTAAAGCTAACTAATCAATCGCTAAGGAGAGTGTATGCGCTGGCTATCATTTGTTCGTAATGGTCAAAATACTTATGGCTATGTAGTTACCGACGAGGCTGGCGTCGAAGGCGTTGTGGATGCCGGCGCCAAAACTGAGTATCAGACATTGCGCCAAGCAATTGCTGCACAAGCCCTAGATACTTTGCCTGCTTCTTGTGGTGATCAACCAGATCTGCCGCTAGCTGAGATAACCTATGCGCCAACTATCACTGACCCTGCGAAGATTCTCTGTGTTGGTTTAAATTATAAAGAGCACCAAGAAGAAACCGGTCGTGGTGGCGAAGGCTTTCCAACCATTTTTGTACGCTTTGCGGCGGCACAGATGGGGCACCTCCAACCGATGATTCGCCCTATTGAATCTTCTACCTTAGACTTTGAAGGCGAGATTGCCATGATTATTGGCAAGGGCGGGCGTCGTATTAGCCGTGCCAATGCGTTGTCTCATGTCGTAGGTTTCGGAATTTATAATGACGGCAGCGTGCGTGAGTATCAGCGTCAAACTAGCCAATTTACCCCAGGCAAGAACTTTTCGAATACTGGGGGGTTTGGTCCATGGATGATGACCATGGATGAAATTGGTGACTTGTCTCAAATGCACATTACTACTCGATTAAACGGCGAAGTCATGCAGCATGCGCAAGCTAATATGCTGGTCCATGGTTTTGCTGAACTCATAGAATACTGTTCAACATTTATTGATCTTGAGCCGGGTGATGTCATTGTTACCGGTACACCTGGCGGGGTTGGCGCTGCACGTAAACCTCCAGTGTTTATGGACGATGGCGACCAAATTGAAGTTGAAGTAAAACCCATCGGCATTTTACGTAATCCAGTAGTGGGTGAAAATTAGTCGTGATACTTATTGGCGCATATAACCGGTGAAGTTTGGTATAGGTCAAAGTGTGCCTCGTTCTGAGGATCCTCGGCTCGTCACTGGCAAAGGCGAGTATACAGCTGATATCAATCGCCCTAATCAACTCTATTTAAGGGTTTTAAGATCACCCTATGCCCATGGTCATATCAGTGAATTGGATATCACTGACGCACTAGACAGTCCGGGTGTTAAAGCGATTTATCTGGCTAAGGATATTTCTCATCTTGGTGCCTTGCCTTGTAGAGCTGTACTCAAAGATGCTCAGGGCAATGATGCATATATACCCGACCGCCCCATTTTGGCGGATCGTAAAGTGCTCTTCGTTGGTCAGGCCATTGCTGGGGTTATCGCCGATACCCCAGAGCACGCCGAAAACGCTATTGAGGCCATCATCCTCAGCGTGGACGATTTGCCGGCGTGCGCGGACTCTAGTCGCGCTTTAGATCCAGATACTCAGCCACTGCATGACGCGGAGAAATCTAATCTTTGTGTGCATTTTGAAAAAGGCGAAAGTCAGCTGGTAGATGCTGCATTGGCATCTAGTGCGCATAGGGTCGTTGTAGATCTGGTCAATAATCGAGTAGCACCCAGCCCGTTAGAACCTAGAGCATGTTTAGCCGAACCTACAGACGAAGGTTATACCCTACATAATCCAAGTCAGGGTGCTGTGGCTCAGAAGCTGGTGTTGAACAAGATATTTTCTTTTGATAAACACCAGCTTAGATTGATATCTCCAGACACAGGAGGCGGTTTTGGTATCCGCGGAGAAATTCATCCGGAAACCTGTTTAGTACTTTACGCTGCACAGCAATTGGGTGTGCCGGTTAAATATACCGGTGACAGATCTGAAATGTTTCTTGCCGATTCTCATGGTCGCGACAATCTAACGCAAGCCACGGCGGGTTTTGACAACGATGGGCGATTAACGGCACTGCGGGTCGAGACAACTGCAAACCTTGGTGCATATTGCTCAGCAGCAGGACCATTTGTTCCGACCATGGCCGGCGGTCGTATAGTGGGAACCGTTTACAGTATTCCGCATGTTCATCACTCGGTGCGATGTGTGTATACCAATACCATGCCCGTTGCGGCTTATCGTGGTGCTGGACGTCCTGAAGCCTGTTATGTCATGGAACGGCTTATGCAAGCAGCAGCAAAGCAGTTAGGTATAGATTCTTTGGTTCTACGTAAACGCAACTTTATAACGTCAGAGCAAATGCCCTATACCCTGCCTTCAGGGGTTGTTTTGAGTAGTGGTGAGTTTGCGCAAACTCAGGATTTAGCCATAGCTAACTCGGACTGGAACGGCTTCCAGGCGCGTAAACAGGCAAGCGAGGCGCGCGGGTTACTACGCGGGCGTGGCTTAGGGTTTTACGTGGAATCCAGTGGCGGCGGGCCCGAAGAAGAAGCGCGTATAACTATTCACGAGAATGGCGCGGTTGATGTAGTTGTCGGTACTTTTTCTCATGGCCAAGGTCATCGCACAACCTACGCTCAAATTCTCAGTGAAACACTAGATATAGATTTTGAGCAGATAAATATCATTCAAGGTGATACTGGCGCTGTCCATTTTGGTGGTGGCACTGGTGGTTCCCGGTCATCACAAATGGGCGGCATTGCTGTACAACGAGCCGCACTAGGGGTGCTTGAAGACGCGAAAGTGATCGCTGCAGAAATGCTGCAAGTTGAGGTGCCAATGGTTGCTTATGCACAAGGCCAGTTCTCAGCCTCGAGTACAGATGCCCAAGTAAGTTTGAGTCAAGTAGCTAAAGCTTCTCAAGAAGCACAATTTGGTGGTGCGGGGTTAAGTAAATTGCTTCGATATAATCGCGGTGAAGGGTTTACCTTTCCCAACGGCTGTCACGTTACCGAGGTCGAGATAGATGCAGAAACAGGTGTTATTAGTGTGGTTGCCTATACAGCTGTAGACGACTGCGGGCGTGTCATTAACCCACTGTTGGCTACTGGTCAGGTACACGGTGGAGTGGCTCAAGGTATTGGGCAGGCTTTATATGAAAACGTTGTATATAACGAAGAAGGTCAGTTGGTAAGCGGCAGCTTGATGGACTATGCAATGCCTCGAGCATCTCAAATTGGCGATATTCAGGTGAGCTTTAATGAGGTGCTAGATCCAAATAACGATCTAGGCGTGAAGGGTATTGGCGAAGGTGGCGCCTGTGCTGCTCCTTCAGCTATCGTAAATGCTGTATTGGATGCGTTAGCACCCTTGGGTGTTGAGAGTATAGACATGCCGCTCACCCCAGAGCGCGTTTGGCGCAGTATGCTTGCATATAAACCTACGTAGCTGATTTTAGACAAAGTTAGTAAATAGGTTTTTTCTCCACCTTTTCTTTTTCTTCTTTTCCCTCCCGTACCTCCTGCAGCTCTTATATAAAGCACCTGCTGCATTCGCATAGCTTGACAGCTCAGGTTAGTCACCTAATAGTACTAATACTAGATCGGGGAGGATTTAGTATCGCCTAAGGGTGCCAAAGGACAAAGGCTATTTGACGGCGGTGTTTAACACCGCTGGTATTATGGTCGATTTTCTTCAACTCGCTGCTAATTGACTCCTCCAAGTTCGTCCAATAGAGGAGTCAATATGTCCAGTTTTACCGGTGCGGATTTGATCGCTGACGCGTTAGCGCAGCTAGAAGTGGAACACGTTTTTGCCATTGTCAGTATCCACAATATGCCCATCTTAGATGCGATCAATCGCCTGGGTAAAAGTAAGATTATTGATGTGCGGCACGAACAAGCGGGTACCCACGCCGCTGATGGATACGCTAGAGCCAGTGGTAAATTGGGGGTTATGATCGCCTCTACCGGTCCTGGTACTTCCAACACGGTGACGGGCCTTTATGAAGCTCAGTACGGATCCTCTAGAGTATTAGTGATCACCGGCCAAGCAGAAACGGCTTTTTACGGGCGAGGCTTGAGTTATGTTCACGAAGCTGAAAATCAAGTTCCTATGCTTGCAGCAGTTTGTCGTAGGGTAGAAAGCCCGCGTCATATAAATCAACTAGGCAGCGCTTTCACAGCTGTTATCAACGATATGTACACAGGTCGGGGTGCGCCAGCTGCTATTGAAATACCCATAGATATCCAATACGCCGAAGCGCGACCAGTACAAGTGACCTTGCCCAGTAATCTAGCTTTTGCGCCAGATGTAGGCGACATAGACAAAGCTGTGGAGGCTCTTGGTCAAGCATCTAAACGTATTATCGTTGCTGGTGGTGGCGTTATAGCTGCAAATGCTCACAAAGAATTATTGGCCTTGGCCGAGTTGCTCGACGCACCCGTTTTAACCACCGTGGATGGGCGTGGTGTCATTCCCGAAGATCATCCATTGTGTATGGGTAACTACTACAACTCCGCGGGCATCTATAATGCTATTCAGGGGGCAGACTTAACCCTCGCTATCGGTACTAAATTCGCTGTGGGTGTAGATGGACAGTTTGCCGCGCAAACGCCGCCGGGCAAACTTGTACATATAGATATCGACGGCAATATGATCGGTCGCACTCACCATGCCCATATTGGAGTGCTGGCGGATGCCCAACTATCACTCCAAGCCATCAATAGTCAGAGTCATGAGTTATCGCCAAACGACGGCCAATTCAATGCGAAGTTACTAGAGTCTCGGGACGGGGTCCGGCAGGCTATGCGCGGGCGCTTAGGCGAAGATTGGCCCCAAGTTATGGACTGTATTCGCGAGAAACTCCCGCGAGATAGCGTATTTGTGCGCGACCAAACTATTTCAGCCTATAACTGGGGTAATCAGCAGTTCCCAATCTTGGAGCCTCGTACCTCAATTAACCCCACCTCTGGTGCTATTGGCCCTGGCTTTCCTATGAGTATTGGCGCGGCTATTGCTAGTAGTCGAAAAACCTTAGTTATTCACGGTGACGGTGGATTTATGTTTCACGCCACCGAGCTTGCCACCTGTGCGCAATATCAGGTGCCGCTAATTATCTGCGTGTTCAATGATTCAGGTTATGGGGTGTTGCGGTGGTTGCAGCAAAACCGCTTTGGTCGTATCAATGAAACCGATCTTGGCAAAGTAGCTTTTGCGCAAATGGCGCAAAGTATGGGTGTGCCTGCCCAGCGTATTGCCAGCGTAGAAGAGTTTTCTTACGCAATGGATCTTGCTATGCAAACCTCGGGTCCTTATCTAATAGATGTAGATATGGAGCACTTTGCGCCCATGGAGATATCGGTCATGCCCAAGCAAAAGTCTGAAGTAGACATTAGAGGTTAAGGTCATGGCGGTGCGCTTTGATAAACCTTGGATTGCTATAGCTGACGGGCTATCGCAGTTACGCGGCCAAATGGGTGTTTTTCAGTTGGCAGGCGAGGCTCAACAGGTAATTTTTGTTGGTTATGCCGGCGGTCTAAGCCTGCATGGATTAAAGGGCGAAGTTAACCAAGCGATCAAGGATTATTCCCACGCTAAATTTTTGCGCTATGAAATTACGACCAGTTACCTGAGTCGTTATAAAGAAATATTGATGGTCCACAAGGCTGACTTCGGTGAGTTGCCAGAGCATTCGCCTGAAGTGAAGTTGGGACGATTAAGCCCAGCAGGGTCACCGGCGAGTTAGCAGGTGCATAATTAGGGAGTATGGCGAGATGGATTTGAATCTCACAGAAGAGCAGGATCTGATTATCGGCATGGTTCGCCGCTTTGTGCGCGAAGAGATCTTACCTTTAGAAATGTACTTAGATCCCGATGCGGATGAGCTGCCAGAGACTGAACGCTTACGCCTTATTGAAAAAACTAAGGCTATGGGTTTGTACGGGCTTGATATTCCTCCTGAATATGGAGGGCCGGATATTGATTTAGTCACCCGTACACTGTTGGCTGTTGAAATGTCTCAGCATCGGGCGGGGCTATACGCACCCTGTTACGGCACCTTTGGTGGCGCGGGTTTAGCTCAACTATTTGAGGCCACTGATGCCCAAAAAGAAAAATACCTGTATCCGACCTTACGGGGAGAAAAGCGTGGGTTTTTTGGTTTGTCTGAACCTTCAGGCGGTTCGGACCCTGCACGTGCTATTCAAACCAAGGCTGTGCAAGATGGCGATGATTGGGTCATAAACGGCGGCAAACTGTGGATAAGTAGCGCAGATAAGGCGGACTTTGGTTTGGTCTTTGCGCGTACAGACGCCGACAAAGGGCGCAATGGAGTGACCTGTTTTATTGTTGATACAGATGCGCCAGGGTTCCATGTAAGACGCATTGTGCATACGCTTCGCTCCGCGCATTACGCTACAGAGTTACAGTTTGAAGATCTGCGCGTGCCGAAGGAAAATATTTTGGGTGGTCTTAATAAAGGCTTCGCTATAGCTAACGATAGACTTACGCGACAGCGTATTCCCTATGCGGCAGGCTGTATTGGTGTTGCTATTAAAGCTCAGGAAATGGCTTTGGAGTACGTGCCTCAAAGAGAAACTTTTGGCGCGCCACTATCTACCAGACAATCTATTCAGTGGATGTTGGTAGACAACGATATGGACATTAAGCAATCCCTTTGGATTACCTTAGAAGCTGCCCATAAAGCCCAGCAAGGCGAAGAGTTTCGTAAGGAAGCTGCAATGGCTAAGCTTGCTGCTACCGAGGCTGGCGGCCGTGTTGTGGACCGCTGCATGCAAATGTATGGTGGGTTGGGTGTCGCGAAAGATCTGCCTTTCGAGCGTTGGTTTCGAGAGATGCGTATTCGTCGTATCGGCGAGGGACCTAGCGAAGTGCAACGCCACGTAATCGCTAGAGAACTATTGGGCTCGTCACTACGCTAACCAGTGAACCCTGTTCCGGCAGAACAGGGTGTTGTGTGGTCGGTTTATAAGCCTCGATTATTGGGCGGCGAGCGTTGGGTTGTAGCGCACCAAGTAGACTGCGCCTGCCGTATCATCTGAGATCAGCAGGTGACCTTCCTCAGTTTGGAGTACGTCATTCGGTCGCCCCCATGCTTCTTCACCTATCAGCCACCCATGTATAAATGGTTCATACACAGTTTCGCCTTCGGCGTTCGTCGTCATCACCGTCAGTTGATAGCCCACCTTAGAACTCCTATTCCACGAACCACGCTCGGCGACGAAAAGTGCGTTTTTGTACTGGCTAGGGAATTTGTTGCCTGTATAAAAAGTCATTCCGATGGGTGCAGAGTGCGCTTGGATGCGCACAGCAGCAGGCAGAAAATCATGTCTGGACGCTTCTTCGTGATCGCCGAACTTTGGGTCTTTGATTATGCCGGGAGCAAGGCTTGCATTATTGGAATGGACAAAAGGGTAGCCAAAGTGAAGGGCTTTAGTGTTGTTCGCTGGAATGACATTCAATTCATCCGCTGGAATATCGTCGCCCAAAATATCTCGACCATTATTGCTTACCCATAAGTCTTTGCTTTGCGGGTGCCATGCAAAGCCGACAACGTTTCGTAATCCCTCAGCGATAATTTCTGTAGCGCCGGTTGTTGGGTCCATACGTAACATTGTGGCAAAGCGTTTGTCTTTAGACAGGCAAACGTTGCAAGGCGCGCCGACTGGTACGTAAAGCATGCCATCTTCACCAAACTTTATGTATTTCCAACCGTGATGAGCTTTTGTTGGCAGTGTATCTGTTACTACGTCGAATTCTGGGTTGGTCTTTAGCTTGCTTTCGATCTCGTTGACCCGGAGTACTTTGGACACCGCGGCAATATACAAATCGCCATCTTTGATCGTTAATCCGCTGGGTTCGTTCAAATTGTCAAATAGAGTGATGACTTTGGGATTTGCTGCCGTAAGTGCATTGGGTACCGCGTAGACATTGCCCGACTTGCGCGTGCCAACAATAAGCGTGCCATTTTTTGTAAGTGCAAGCTGCCTTGCCTTGGGCACAGAAAACGGCAGTTTGGTAATACTAAAGCCAGGTGGTGTGGTGAGTCTGGGGTCGGCTTGTACGCTAGCTACAATGCCAGCTAAAGCCAATAGGACTGATGCCATTGCGGTTAAGGTTGAACGGGCTATTCGTCTACTGAGATTGAGCCGCGATGTATAATTTTGCTTAAGTGTTGTTTTTTTCATCGCCGCACATTCTCACACTCCCAGTGACTATTCAATGTCGCCGCGCCCATACATTCTAATTCGTTATTAGTGGAAATTTCTTACCTATCTGCTTGGTTTACGCTGCGCTTTCCCGCACAGTGCGTGCATGCCCTCAGCCCTTACCGACAAAGTTAAAGATACAATCCAAACTGCCTACCGTACTTGGTTGGAATCTCGAGATTTCAAGCCACGGCGCGGTCAGCGGGAAATGATTGCGCAGATTGCCCGCACCTTAGCGGGTGACGGCGATCGTGTCACCGTGGTGGAAGCGGGCACCGGTACTGGTAAAACGGCGGCATATTGTTTGGCGGCTATTCCGGTGGCGCAAAGCTTAGGTAAGACTGTAGTGCTCAGCACGGCGACGGTAGCATTACAAGAACAAGTAGTACTGCAAGACTTGCCTGATATTAAGGAACGCGCTGGCCTGTCCTTTAGCCTGAGTTTAGCTAAGGGCCGCGGGCGTTATGTTTGCTTAAAGCGCCTTGATGATCATTTGAAGTACCAAGAGCAGCAAGCTATTCCTATTTTTGATGTGTCGGATGAAGACCATACGGTGCTCTATCAAGAAATGCTCAGCCGTTATGGGCAGGGTGCTTGGGATGGCGAGTTCGACAGCTGGCCGGAGTCAATGGCTGATGGTGCTTGGTCTACTGTGACCACAGATCATCGCGGTTGTAGTAACAACCGCTGTTCTTTTTTTAAACAGTGCCCATTCTTTAGAGCTCGCGGTAATTTGGAAGGCTCAGATGTCATTGTTGCAAATCACGACCTAGTACTTTCGGACCTAGCCTTGGGCGGTGGCGCTGTTTTACCTGCGCCCGAAGACTGTATTTATGTGCTCGATGAAGCACACCATATTGCCGACAAAACGCAGAATCATTTTTCCACCAGTGCGCGCATAAATAGCACTCACCAATGGCTCGATAATGTTAATAATATTCTCAGTTCGCTGACCCAACGTTTTTCTCGTCCACACAATTTACTCGCCCTAGCCACTAGTGTTGCGGGTGAAACAGTGGCCCTACAATCTATGTTCGAGGCGCTCTCTGCCGGTCTTAACATTATGCCCTTCGAGGCAAAAGACGATGATCGAGAGATTTACAGATTTCCCTTGGGGGAGGTGCCTGAGACATTGATGGACCTTTCACTCGCCACATTACCTTCCATGAATAAGCTTTGTGATGATCTGGAACGAGTGCACGAGCTCTTACAGGAAGCTGTAGCCGGTAATTTAGATTGGGAAAAGGCTTTCGAGGCAGAGGATTGGCTGCTACCCGTTGGACAGCTACAAAGTAGAGCTTTAGCAACCAAGGCCTTGTTAGAAGATTATGCCAGTGGCGCTAAGCAACAGCGGCGTTATGCGCGCTGGCTGAATAGAAACTCTTACGATGTAGAAATGGTCAGTGCACCCATTGAGCCAGGGCATATTCTTCAAGATGTATTGTGGCAGCGTTGCTACGGTGCAGTGTGCACGTCAGCGACAATTACAGCACTGGGCCGGTTTGATCGCTTTATTGAGCGTGTTGGTCTGAATGAAGGTGTACCAACACTGGTCATTGCCAGTCCCTTTAACTACCCTGAAATTGCTACCTTTCATGTGCCCAGCATGCACTCAGATCCTCGAGATTTTGAAGCCCACAGTGCTGAAATTACCGAATTATTGCCGGACCTTTTGAAGCGAGAAGAATCAGCCTTGGTACTGTTTACCTCGTGGCGGCAGTTGAATGCTGTTGTTAAGGCCTTGCCCTCCAAACTCTCCGAGAGCTTGCTAGTTCAAGGGGACGGCAGCAAACAAGCTCTTATTGTGGAGCACAAGCGCCGTATCGACGCTAAAGAGGGCTCTTGTCTTTTCGGTCTTGCTAGTTTTTCTGAGGGGTTAGATTTACCGGGCGCCTATTGTCGTCATGTAATCATTGTGAAGCTACCCTTTGCAGTGCCTGATGATCCCATAGACCAAGCCATTGCTGAGTGGGCTGAAGCTCGGGGGCGCAATGCGTTTTACGAGATTTCTGTACCGGACGCGGCGCTGAAGTTAGTGCAAGCGTGCGGTCGCTTAATCCGCCATGAAAAAGACTTTGGCACTATTACCATGCTCGACAAACGCATTGTTACCCAGCGTTATGGCAGAGCACTAATAGAATCATTGCCTCCTTTCAGGTTAGATTTGCCCGCAAACTAGCTGCGATATCATCAGTGCTCCGCGACTAGAGTCGTTAGAGCAAGGCTTAGATTAACCGATTGCCTTTTCAGGGCTTTTTCAGCGCTAGGGTATCTTCAAGCAACCGACCCTTGTTAGGCGCTTGGCCAAATTTCCCCGGGCTGAAGATGATTATTCTATTGCCCTTTAAGCGCTTTAGAATATCTTGCATAAACTCGCCCATTTGGTCTTTGCTGAGTTGTTCAACAGCGGCGGCAATTTGCTCGTTAGTGTCGAAGTCGTAGTTCTCATCTTGCAGATTTTGCCAATACTTTTGGCTGCGCTGAGCTAGGTTTTTATCAGACTCGGTGAGTCTGCTGATCAGTCCAGATTTTTGTTGGGCAAATTCTTCATCGCTAAGATCTTGCCAGCTATCGACGTAGTTTTGCATAAACGTCAGCGTAGTTTGTTCCAGATCTTTAACGCCTGCTTTAGGCGATTGCACAAGAAAAAGGTTGCCGCTGCGCGTGTTGAGTCGGCGTACACCGGCGCTAACAACGTAGCCTAGTTGTTGGTCGGTGCGTAAGCTAGAGAAATAGGCTGAGCGCAGAATCTGTCCGGCTAATCCGCTTTTTGCTCTGCTGGCAAAGCTGGCATCTTTGTCTTGAACATAAATTAGTAGAGCCGCATCGTTGTGGTCTACATTCATATTCAATAGAAGTGGTTCTGTTATGTCAGCAACTGTGGATTTTTCCTTGTTAACAGCAGCCATAGGCAAGGTCTTCTTTAACAAATTCTCTAGGGCTTGGGCATCTTTTGTCGATACATTACCATGTAGCCCGGCTATAACCGCCATTTTTGCAAGTTTGTTTTGCCGCCAAGTTTTCAGTTCCCCAAGCTTCAAGGGTAACAGTGCATCAGCTAAGGCTGCAGGTGACCAGCTAGAGGAAATAAGTAAAGTACTTAATGCGCTCAGAGTCTGGGTATAGGGTTTGTCCTTTGCCGCATTGCGTAAATCTTTAATCAAACCTCGCTTAAAGGTAGAAAAGCGCTCGTCAGTTAATTCAGCATGTAAAAGTTGCTCTATGACCGTCGCAAGTAAATTCATCTGCTTATCTTGATAACCGTTTAGCGAAACGGTGTAACCAGTTTCATTGCCACCAATGCTGTAACCCAGCCCAGCTAGGTATGCCGGGTAGACAGTAGTGCTGAGTGAATCGTTAACTAGTCGTCTGTAAAGTTCGGCATAGGCGGCATCTTCAAGACTGCTTAGACCATTGCTGAGTAATAGTTGTATTCTGCTATTTGCTCGCGGTGTGCCGAATGATACGTCGGAGTCTAACCATATTTGTAAATTCGATGAGTCAGAAACTAAGCTGATGCCCTCGTCGTCTTTGGGCAGTAGATCTAAGTTGCTAGGTAAGTATGGGTTTACTGCTGGTAAATTTAGCTTGGCATCAGCAAATTCAGCTGTTTCGATTTCACCTACATTGAGGGAGTAGGGTACGCTAAACCACGGTTCCACTCGGTCTGTTTCTAATTCTGGTGCCGAAATTTCCATCATCAGGTTATCTTTGCGCAGGTAGCTTAAAGATTTAGTAATTAGCGATGCGTCAAAGCCTTCCATTAAATAGGGGGCTACGAGTAAGTCCTGTGCCGGATATTCATCTAGTCTTGGGGCCATTTGATAAACAAAACCAACGGTAGAGCCTTTTTCTTGAAAGCGAAAATTCAGCTCAGCTACTTTGGCTTGTTCCGCGTAGATTCTTTCTTCAGGCGATTCAGCTTTGAGTAAATCTATGTATTGAAACAACACATCAGTAATCTCGGGGATATGTAAACGACCCTCTTCAGTTAGCTCAATATTGATTGCAAGTAGGCTGTTTTGGCGGTCAAAACTCTGTGTGCCTGCAGACAGGCTTTCAATCCAGCCGCGCGCATTTAGAACGCTGTGTAAGCTGCCTTCGCCTTCATGTCCTAATAAATTGCTGATGTATTGTTCGGGTTTAGTTTTATAAACCTCACGGGTGTTAGGCATGGGGAAGTTGTAGGCGATTTTGTATTTTTCTTTCAGCGAAATTGAGCTTAGTACTGCTGGCAATTGAGCTGGCGCGAATAACGCCTGGCTTGGGTAGCTTGGGCCTATGTCGTTATTCTTAACCTGACTGAACAAAGGTGTTACTAACGCTTCTAAGTCGGCTAAAGATTGATTAGACAAAACTACAAGGCCCATTTGATCAGCAGAATAATTTTCTGCAAAAAACTTCATAAGATCGCCGCCGACATCGCCCGCTAATGTTTCTAGCGAACCAATAGTGAATCTATGTCCTGGGTGATCAGGGTTCAGGGCCACTTTACTGACCATGTAGCCACGCCAGCCGTCATCTTTGATTTGCATCTGATACTCAGAGTGCACGGCATTTTTTTCGCGCTCCACATATTCTGGAGAGAGTAGTGGGTCGATAAAGAAGTGGGCGAACCTATCTAGGCCCTGGTTGAACGCGCTAGCTTGAATATCGAAAAAGTAGTTGGTGTGGTCTTGGGCAGTATAGGCGTTAGAGGAACCACCATTGCCGGTTATGTACGTTTGGAAACTGTCTACCTCGGGGTAGGTATGCGTGCCAATGAACAACATATGTTCTAAAAAGTGAGCAAGTCCCGGGCGGGCTTCTGGTTCGTGAAAACTGCCGCGATAAACAGATAGAGCAGCGGCTGCTTTGTCTGTGCTTGGATCAGAGACCAATAACACGCGCATCTGGTTTGGTAAGACAAGATAGCGATATTCTCGGTCATCGTTTGGACTCTTACGTACTGTTAAAGCACCAGTATCTTGCTCATTAGTCGCGCTTTCTTGGGGCTGGGTGCAGCCACTAAGCACGCTTGCGATGAGGGCCGCGCAACAAATACCAAACAGTTTAGAATTCAATTTACCAACTCCGTAATAATGTACAAAAGATGAATCAACCTTGGGTGAAGGGACATCATAATATCGAGCCAAGATTAAACCAATCTGTGTAAAGGTTTTGTATTAAGTATCAAAGTAGCGACAAAATAGACCAAGGATACGATTTTGCGGGCGAATGGCTGAAGTTTAAGCACAGCGCCGGATGCCTCGAGGGATATAGCTGCATAAAGGTGTAAGGTGCAAGGTACAAGGTACAAGGTACTTGGCGGCGAAAGCCGAGTTTGAAGGTGGGAGTTCTATTGGATTTAGCAAAATTACAGGCCTCTATAGACGCTGTCGACCGGGCCAATCAAACGATCTTTCAAGATTGGCAACTGATCAGCCAAGCACTGGCGCCTATGGTTATTGAAAACGGCCTTCGAGTGGTGGGTATTAGCGGTAGCCAAGGTTCTGGAAAGTCGACCTTGGCGCAATACTTAGTCGAGGAGATCGTGGCGCTTGGGGTAGAGGCTGTAGCGGTTTCTTTAGATGACTTTTACCTTACAAAGCAACAGCGCCGGGAATTGGGAGAAACGGTTCATCCGTTGCTGCAGACACGTGGTGTACCCGGAACCCATGACACTCAGCTGCTGCGGCGGTGTCTTGACTCGATCACTGCGGCTCCAGTTGATGTGGCGAATAAGTCGCCAGTAGAATTTACGCTGCCAAGTTTCGATAAAGGACTGGATGACAGGGCTGGATTCGCCCGGGTGCAAGCTAGTGTATTGATCATAGAGGGGTGGTGTGTTGGGGTTGAGGCCCAACCTGAGTCATTGTTAGAGCGCGCGATAAACTCTCTAGAGAAGGTAGAAGACAGTAGCCTGTCATGGCGGCGCTGGGTCAATCAGCAGATTCACCAACACTATTCGCCACTATGGTCATATGTGGACTATTGGGTGCAGCTTCGAGCCCCCAGTTTCGAGCAAGTACATCAGTGGCGGGGACAGCAGGAAACACGCCTGCCAGAGCTCCAGCGTATGTCACGCGCGCAGCTAACGCGCTTTATTGAACATTACGAGCGCCTGACTCGTTGGCAGTGGCAGTCCGCCGATTTACAGCCGGGATTGAAGGTTGCGCTTGCTGATAACCATAGCGTTAGATCAGTGGCGGTCAGTTGAGTTTGTATTGACGGTAATCGGTCTGCGCTTAAGTGCAGTTTAGTATTTTGATCTCGCTTTTTGAATTTCCCCAATCCCGCAATGTTGTTCAGAGAGGGTTCAGTTAGCCGCAGTTATCGTTCTGTTCACTTGAAAATTCGAGAAAGGTGAATTGCAATGATTGATAAAAATATTCCCCCTAAAAACATATTTAACCCTCAGACATTTAGTCAACGTGCCGATGCAAGATTTTCTGTGGATAAAGGTTTGAGAAAAACAGTGTCAGCTGCCCGTGCCCGGCCTCTTGGTGCGCAGTTAGGTGTTTTCAAAGCGGCTATTCTACTTGCTGCGTTGAGTGCCTACTGTGTTCCTGCTTTTGCAGATTCTAGTTATCAGCGTGCCAAAGTGCTCTCGTCGACTCCGGTGTACCAAACTGTAGTTTATGAGGAGCCTCGAGAGGTGTGCCGGCAAGAGCGAGTGGCCTATGAGCAAAATTTTAAGCAGTCGCGCACCCCCGCTATTATTGGTGCCTTGGTAGGAGGAGCATTGGGTAACGCTGTTGGGCGTAAAAAGTCTAATAAGCGAGTAGGCGCGGTGGTCGGCAGTGTCCTAGGTTATTCCATAGCAAAAGATATTGGTCGACATAAACGTCAGCACAGCAGAAGAGATCAGGTTACTTATCGACAAGAAGAAGTGTGTGATATCTATTATGACGAACGTGAAGAACAGCAATTGTTGGGTTATGACGTTAGTTACATATATGCAGGGCAGACTTACAACACGCGCTTAGACAGAGATCCGGGTGCATCTTTGAGAGTCAGGGTTGCAGTAAATCCGGCCTAAACGCTCTCTTGCGTGGCTTCACGGCGCAGCCCTAGCGATCAAGGGCAAGGGTCGTAAAGCCACGTTCAGTGGTGGAAAAAAGTTAAAAAGTACATGCGGCCTGCTATATTGCCAAGATGAGTAGAAAAAAGATCAATCACTGGCTGCGGTTAAGTGTGCTGGTAGTGCCGCTGACCTTTGCTGTGCCAGCTATGGCGGCCCAGAACAAGCAACCACGCCAAGGTTTTTTGGGTGAGCCTAGAGCGCGTAGCGGGCCCACTGTTTCTCTGCAGCAAGCTATCGATATAGCCCTTCAAGAAAATGGTGGACGAGTACTTTCTGCTCAGTCGCGAGGGGGTAAGAGTGGTCAATCACCGCGTCATCATATTCGCCTGTTGCTCGACGGTGGTCGAGTTTTGAACTTAGTGGTAGATGACCGTGGTCGTTTACAAAAGACAAGGTAGGGTATGCGTATTCTAATAATAGAAGATGAACCCAATCTGCGCGAGCAACTAGCATCACTACTGCGTAGTAATGGTTATGCGGTGGATGTGGCTATCGATGGGAAAGAAGGTTTGTATTTTGGTAGCGAGTATCCTGTAGACGCAGCAATTGTAGATTTAGGCCTGCCTGAGGTTGATGGTATTGATTTGATCAAGGCGTTGCGCAGAGCTAAGCGAGACTTCCCTATCCTAGTGTTAACCGCCAGAAGCCAATGGCAAGACAAGGTGGGCGGTCTAGATGCTGGGGCGGACGATTACCTGACAAAGCCCTTTCAAACAGAAGAGTTGATAGCTCGTCTCAACGCTCTTATTCGCCGCTCTGCAGGGCATGCTACGCCGGTGATCACCTGCGCAGATCTGAGCCTAGATACCAGTCGAAAAATAGCGACGTTACATGACACAGAAATGGAGCTAACCGCATTTGAATACAAAGTTTTGGAATATCTGATGCTCAATCAAGAGCGTATTGTTTCCAAAAGCGAGCTTACAGAACACCTCTATGAGCAAGACTTTGATCGTGACAGTAATGTGCTAGAGGTATTTGTTGGGCGGCTGCGCAAAAAAATGACGCCGCTGAATTTTATTAGAACAGTGCGCGGTCAGGGCTATAGGTTTAGTCCAGATAAGAGTGCGGGGTAGGTTAGCCGTGTTGCGTGCCGATGTTTCGCCTCGACAATTATTCAAGATGACGCTCGTTCAAGGCGCACACTTCAGGTGAAAGGCTCTATCCAACGTCGCCTAATTTCAATTACCGGATTGGTTCTAGTAGTTTTTCTAACTGCCACAGGTTGGGTACTGGACCGCACCTATTCCGCCAGTATCCATCAAGGCGCTGAAGAACAGTTAAAATTGGTCATCTATGCGCTTATGGGGGTAGCGGAAGAAGAGGGTGAAAGTCTAGTATTTAACCAATCGCTGGCGGACCCGCGACTAGCTCAAGCGCAGTCTGGTCTATATGCCATTGTCATAGACGACCTTAAGAGGACGCTATGGAGCTCGTCCTCCCTGCAGTCTATTGGTACATCAGACGTATTTGATTTTGCGCCGCCGCAAGATTTAGCCCCTGGCATATTTTCTTTCGCCAAAATTGCCGTGCCCAAGCCGAGATTTCAACTAAGTTACGCTGTGATATGGGAGGGTATTGAACCTAGCAAAGTTACGTTTACGGCCATTGTCGATCAAGCACCTTACCTAGAGGCCATTGATGATTTTCGGCAGAACCTTTGGCTAGGTTTAGGTGGTGCAACGGTGTTTTTTGTTTTGGCTCAGTTGTTGGCACTGAGGTGGGGCCTTAGACCCCTGCTGGCAATGCAGCTAGAGGTCCGACAACTGGAGCAGGGTACTAGGCGTGAACTGAGCCGTGCTTACCCTATAGAATTATCTCGCTTAGCGGAAAATCTACAACGCTATGTTACCCATGAACAGTCACAGCGTTCGCGCTACCGGCAAAGTTTAGATAATTTGGCCCATAGTTTAAAAACACCATTGACCGTGTTACGTAATGCAGCTTTAGAGAGCGTAGTGGATAAGAATTTGCTGGCTAACCAAATCGATCTAATGCAAGACACCGTGAATCGTCAATTAGCCCGAGTAGTAGTAACTGCGCCAACAATACCTAATACTCAGGTAGATGTGAGTCTGGTTGTGAGGAAAATAGCCCGCACCCTAGAGGTGGCGTTTCCCAACATTGACCTGCTGTTTGAAGCACACACACAAGCGCAGCTTCTTATCGATGAGGGTGATTTGTTGGAGGTTCTGGGTAACGTTATGGAAAACGCCTGTAAGTATGGAAAATACTCAGTGCGTATAATTGTTGATCAGGCTGCAAATACCAGTTTGCTGGGGCGGGGTATTGAAATCAGCGTTGAAGACGACGGCCAAGGTATTCCCCAAGCCATGCGCGAAGAAGTTTTAGATCGTGGTTCACGTTTGGACACTCAGCAGTCGGGTCAGGGTATTGGTCTGGCTGTGGCTAAAGAGTTGGTTACTTTGTACCAAGGCGCCTTAACTATTGCTGACAGCAATATGGGTGGCGCAAAAATCAGTCTCTTCTTCCCACTCAAGGGATAAAGGCCATTGGTTAGACCTCTAGGCTTGGGTTTGCTCTAACCCAGCCTTTGTTCCAGTGCCTTGAAGAAACGTTTGCGTAAAGCGTTATGCTTTTTCAGTTTTCCACCAGTGGCACACCAGCGCTCGATAAATTCCTGATTATCTACAAGATGCATATTACGCCGTCCCGCGTTCATTAGTTCAACCTGAAGAGTCATTCTTAAGGCCTGATCCTTTGCAGGGCTAGGCAGGTTGGCTGCAATCTCAGCCTCAAGGGTTAGTCGTTCTAGGTCTTCATTTGCCGAAATACCATTGATGCGCTCCACAAAAACACTATGGGGTGATGCAACGGGTTCTTTTTGTTGTTCGCCTTCGCTCACTGCAATGTCCCAATCATTCCATTGTTGCAGGCGAGCCTTCACTTTTGTGTTTTTAGCGGTGAGCTGTAGCTCATCCAGCATTTTGCGCAAACCCTTAAGTTGTTTGATCTGGGTTGGTGTTAAATCTGTGTTGTCGGCTATTTCCGCTAACGCTTCGAATTCGGCTCTAAATACGCTTGGATCAGCTTGTTTAGTATTGAATGCTGCAATTGCGTTATCCAATACCTTTTGCTGCTCTTTGGCTGCGTTAGCAGCAGCGTTTCTAGAAGTGTCAAGGCGTTTGAAAACTTCATCACATGCACTGCGAAACTCTCGCCACAAGCGCTGGTCGATACCACGCGGTGTGCTGCCTATGGTCTTCCAGCGAGCTTGTAGTTCTTTTGCTTGAGAGGTCTGTGCTTGAATATCGTCCAATTCAAGTAAGGCCTTGGCTTCTGCAACAATGGTTTCTTTGGCAATAATATTTTTATCCCTACCATCTTTTATGTGTTGATAAAGTTGGGCTTGGGCGGCTTCAAATTCTTTTTCTACAGGCTTTAGCGTTTTGATGTCGCAGGGGTGGTAGGTTTTCCATTCCGCTCTTGCGGCGCGCATGATGCCTTCAACTACTTGTAGATCTGGTTTCCCCCAGTCTGTATTAGTTAGATAATCTTTTACTTCTGCGCACAGTGCTTTGCGGCGGGCTAAATTCTCACTCTTAACAGCATCTTGTTCTGCGTAGTGGGTTTTGCACACAGTAAAAGCTTGTTCAGCCAAAGTGTCGAATCGAGTCTGCAACTGCGCCTCTTCACGACGCAAAATGCCAAGGGCATTCCACTGGCTGCGCAAATCCTTAAGCCGGTCTGCTTGATTAACTGGGTCTAGTGGGTTGGTGGCTAATTGCTCAAGATCTGCGATCAATTGGTCGCGCTTTGGGTGGGTAGCAAAGTCTTGCCAGTCGCGCATTTCGCCCACTTGGGCACTTAAGCCGTTGATGTCTTTTTCAAAGCCCGTGATACCGCGCTTTTGGATGTTGCGTGCGCGGCTTAGACCTTGGCTTGCCTGTTTCAAGCTGCCGCCGTCGGCGGCTTCTTTGATGTTCTTTACAAGGTTCTGTAATTCAGCGAAGAGTTTTTTCTGTTCAGTGGCTAACTCAGTGTTGGTGGCTGCGCAGGATTGTATAGAGTTTGTCAGCACACTGAGAATTGCCGGCTCAGCAAATTCCTTTGGCCAAGCAACTTGGGTCAGAGTTTTTTCTGCTTTCGCAATCCACTTTTTATTTGCTTCAAGTGCACGTTTGAGATTTTTCTCAGCCGAAGGGGTAAAGGGTTGCAAAAGGTGTGTTGGGATTTTTGCTAATCGATCCGCCGCGTCTGCAAGGCGTTGTACCTTTGCGCTGGCGCGCCTATAAGTGTCCTCTTGGTTTTGACTCGGTGGAAACTGTTCTGAGGCGACAGACCATCTTTGAGATATTTGAAGTTTTTCCGCGATGAGCTGGGATATGTTCTCTAACGCATTGTCTGCCTGAGTAGATGCTTCAATTTGTTCTAATTGCTTTATAAGTTCTGGATAGGGGTTGCTTGCGGCGTCTGGTACGGAAATATCAACATTCGCAAGGGGGCTGACTTGTGGTGAATAAGTTGCCTGGCCTTCTATAAGGGTATTGAGGACCGCTTCGGACCCAGCAATGGCGTTCACAGCTTCGCAACGTTTGTCACTCAGTAAGTTGAGCTTTTTACGCTGAACGATAAGCGCATCTAGGTTGCCGGCTTTTACTTTAAGAGTTTTACAGATGTTCTCATCAACTGCATTCAGGCTTTCTACACTTGCGGCTTTGGTGGCCTTCGCGTTCTTAACAGTCTCGAGCTGTGTTCGCGCCAAGCGATTTGTAGTTTTGTCGTGGCCTCGAGAGATTTTTTCCAGCTGAGTAAGCGCAGCTTCGCTACGCATTTCAGTGTTACAGAGTATTTGCTGCAATGTTGCTTCACTGCTGCGCATTGCTAATTGGCAGAGTTGTTCTGCAGAACTCGCATGTTCGATTAGAGCCTCTACTTCCTCAGCCGATGCATTGGCAATACGCGCGTCTAGTATTCTTGAATCCACCCATAGTGGATTGCCCCGATCTTGATCGAGTAGTCGAACAATTTTCGAAGCCGCAGCGGATGTCAGGTCTGGATTATTAAGGAGAGGCTCTAACAAAACAACATCATCGATCAATTGCATGGCTGCTGTTTGTACGTCGATTGAAGCTGATGACTGCAATAGGCTAACTATAGTTTGCTGAAGCGGCTGTTCTTGATCAATAGAAGCTTTTTCTCTAGCGATAGATCTAAGTATTTCTACCTTTTGCTGATCATTGCTAGATTCTAGTTGGGCTACCAATTTTTTCGCTGACTTTTCGTCAGAGTTAAACAGACGCTTAAACATAAATTCGTTAATCCTGGGGTAGTGCGTTGTGGGCGCCGTCACAAAGAGGTGCGCCTTTAGTGTGCTTGCAGCCACAGAAAAACATAGTCTTAGTTTTTTCTGCGGTATAGGTCATGGGGAGAAAGTCGGTGCCTTCATGCGAACCATCGCAAAGTGGTTGCCTTGCGCTTTTTCCACAAGAACACCAGAAGTACTTTTTGCCTTCAACCACGTCGACCGGGTACGGAGATTTTTGTGCTATGACAGGATTACTCACATTCATTCCTTATTTGTAACGAGAAAAAGTTAGCAGCTGCAGCGGATACTAGGCCTTCGCGTGCAGCAATAAAAGGCCTATAAATAGACCTATTGATGGTGTTTAGGAAAACTCGCGACCTTCCCACCAAGGGAAGAATTCAGGCATGTCCTTAGATACTTTGCCGGGGAATTCAGCGGGCCGTTTTTCCAAGAAAGATACGACACCTTCTTTAGAATCAGGTGATTTACCTCTGTGGTAAATGCCACGGGAATCAATTTTATGCGCCTCCATCGGATGATCGGCGCCCAGCATTTTCCACATCATGTGGCGTACTAGGGTAATAGATACGGCTGAAGTGTTGTCTCTGATCTCAGCGGCTATTTTTTTCGCTTCTATGAGTAAATCTTCCGGTTCATGCAAACTTCTCAACAGCCCGCCCTCCATGGCCTCGCTTGCAGGAAAGACCTTGCCTGAATAACACCACTCCAGAGCTTTGCTGATACCTACAACTCTGGGCAGGAAGTAGCTGGAGCAAGCCTCCGGCACAATGCCTCTGCGCGCAAAGACAAAACCGAACTTTGCACCTGTAGAGGCAAGGCGAATATCCATGGGCAGAGTCATGGTCACACCCACACCCACAGCTGGGCCGTTAATGGCGGCGATAATAGGTTTATTCAGCTCGTACAGTCTAAGAGTTAAACGACCGCCACCATCGCGACTTAAGCCACTCTCTTTGTCAGCTCGAGAGTCGTAGTCAAAGGCATTACCGCCGCCGGATAAATCGGCTCCAGCGCAAAAGCCTCGGCCTGCGCCGGTGACAATGATGGCTTTCACATCATCATCTGCGTCGGCTTTGTCGCAGGCGTCCATCAGTTCAAAAAGCATTTCGTTGTTGAATGCATTTAAAGCTTCTGGCCGATTTAAAGTAATGGTCAGGATGCTGTCTTCAACTTCGTAAAGAATGGTGCTGTAACTCATCTTCTCTCCCTTATAATTCTATTTCTACATTAATCTAATGGTGCCTATTTTGGGCAGTTTTATCCATGCTATTGATGCGGATGATGAACGCTGATTGTAGGCAAGGGGCGCGCAGAAGTGCGTCAGTGATCAAGAGGTGGTTAAATCTCTCACGGTCAGTAAAAGACTGGGTAAACTAAACGTCAACGAACAAGGTAAAGAGACGCTCGGTGCAAATTCAATTTTCTCAAAAAGAACAAGATTTTTGCGCTCAAGTTGATGGGTTTATCGCACAGTATTGGCCCGCTGAAAGCCAAGTTATTGGCGCCCGTGGCGCAGTACATGTTCAGGCTTGGTATAAGGCTGTTGCTGATGCGGGTTGGAGTGTACCCCACTGGCCGGTGAAATTTGGCGGCGCCCAGTGGTCGCCAGTTCAACATTATATCTGGCATAGCCGTTGTATGACCGCCAACGCACCGCCCACTAGAACATTTGCCACGGAACATGTGGGCCCATTGTTGACTGAATGCTTGCCCGAAGAATTATTCGCAAAGTATTTAACTGCAATACGAGACTTTTCTGCAGGCTGGTGTTTGGGTTGGATGGAGGCGCAATGGCCAGACCTGAGCGAACGCATGCAGACCACTCTAACTGAGGCGAATAATGACGCGGCACAAACTAATACATACGTTCTAAGCGGCGAAAAGCGTGCGGTTTTGGGTGTGCTGGGTGCCAAGTGGATATTAGTTGGATACCAGCCTATAAACCCTAGCTCCGATGCCGTCACACATCATGATATGGAATGTGGGCTGTGTATTGTTGATCTACACGCCCCTGGCGTAGATGTGCGCTCATCTAGTGCCGCTCAAAGCCAGTTTGGAACCGTTACTTTTACAGATGTTGTGGTCAACTCGGCGGAGATTCTGCCCGTTTCAGGTCAGTCATTTGTGCAACGTATTGCGCAGCGCTCCTCTAATTCGGAGCAATATAGCGGGTTATCTACGGGTCCGGTGGAGGCCCAGGCGAAAGACGTGGCTGTTGCAATACATTTGGTGGCGCCAGCTTTGCAGCGCCAATTGACTGATATACAAGGATATATTGATGCGCAGGGTTATATTGACGATGAAGAATTGGGTCAGGAAATCAATGAGTTAGGGGTAGATCTAGCCACTCTTCATGCGCTAGAGATGCGTATTTTGGCGGAGGCTGAATCTGCCGCACCAAGGCTTTCCCCACTCGTAGCACAAATTGCCGCAAGGAAAATTAGAGCGAAATTAGGTGCTCTACAAGTAGCAAGCTTCGGGTATTATGCTCTCCCGGATTTTGATGCTCGCTTGTTCGATAATGAGGGTCCACTCAATCCTCAAGCTCACATCTATGAACAAAATGCCTCAAGTCATGTTGGACAGGGGTTGGCGAGTATAGGTGGTGATCGAGATGAGTTTGAGTTGAAGGACACTTTGGCGGGTAGTGAACTGGGATTGAACGACACATCCGGAGAAAACAGGTAATCTTAGATCTCTGGTCTATGACGATTGTTGTAGGACGTAGCCATCGGCGCTCATTTAATCGAGCCGGTGATGATGAAGGGCAGGAATTGTGCTGTGCTTCATGGATTCAGATAGCACGCTTAGTGGGTATTTGGATCATAAACAAATGGAACTTAAGAGGTAATGCGCCTCTAGGTTCGTAACATAAATAGTTTTGCTAAAAACAAAAGGGGTAGGTTGATGGATTTTTCCTTCACAGAAGAACAGACACTGTTACAAGAAAGTATTGAACGCTTTATTCAGAACGATTACAGCTTTGACGATCGTCAAAAAGCCGCTGGTTCTGAGCAAGGTTACAGCGAGCAAAACTGGCAGACTTTTGCAGAGCTAGGCTGGTTAGGCGTCGGTTTCAGCGAAGCTGACGGCGGCTTTGGCGGCGGCGCTATTGAGTCTATGGTGATGATGGAGCAGTTTGGTTATGGCTTGGTCATTGAGCCAATGCTTGGCACCGTAATTCTCGCGGGCGGTGCTATAAAGCACGGTGGCAGCGAGGCACTGAAAGCAAAATATTTGCCCAGCATCATTGATGGCAGCGCACAAGGCGCGTTGGCTTATGCAGAACCCCAAGCACGCTTTAATCTAGCTGATGTAACCACCACTGCAGCAGCAGATGGTGATGGCTATGTGCTTAACGGTCATAAAGCAGTAGTACTTAATGGTCCAAGTGCAGATTTTGTAGTGGTTAGTGCTCGCACCTCAGGTGGTCAGCGTGACCAAGACGGTATTACCTTATTTGTGGTAGATACAAAAACAGCAGGTCTTTCGCGTCGTGACTATCCTACAGTTGATGCGTTCCGCGCATCTGAAATCACTTTTGATAATGTCAAAGTGGGTGCTGACAGTGTTGTTGGTGAAGTAGGCCAAGGCTTTGCGATTTTAGAGCATGCAATTGACGACGGTATTCTTGCAGTAGGTGCAGAAGCAGTTGGCTGCATGGAAAAACTATATAAAGAGACTGTTGAATACTGTAAGCAGCGCGAGCAGTTCGGTCAGGCCATTGGTAAATTCCAAGTACTACAGCACCGTATGGTCGATATGTTCATGGAGCACGAACAATCTAAGTCGCTTATGTTCATGGCGGGCATGCGTATTGATGAAGGCTATGGTCCAGAAGCGCAAAAAGCGATCAGTGCGTTTAAGGTTCAAATTGGTAAGTCTGGCAAATTTGTTGGCCAAAACGCAGTGCAGTTGCACGGTGGCATGGGTATGACAGAAGAGCTGAATATTGGACATTACTTCAAGCGATTGACCATTATCGAAACACTATTCGGCAATGTCGATTTCCACTTGAAGCGTTTTGGTAGCCTATAACTTCTACTCAGTGAGCTGCTAGCCAAGAGCTAGCAGCGCTCTGGAAGTTTGATCGAAGTTTGATCGAAGTTTGATCTGAGATTGATCTGAAATTGATCTGAAATTGATCTGAGATTAAAAGAAAAAGTCAGCGGCGAGGGGCTGCTATCAGCTTAGAACCAAGTCTTAGGCGAAAAGACTTAACGAAGACTTAACCAAGAGTTAAAAAGAAGAGTTTTAGCAAAGTGCTTTTTAGGAAGAGCTATTTGCTAAAGCTAGAAGCTAAAAAGTAAAAAGTAAAAAGTAAAAAGTAAAAAGCCAGTAAAGGCTAAAGCGAAATATGAGGGGGGCATATGGCACGTTGGGATAAGAATGAAGGGCCGACTATCCCTGATTGGTTCTGGGCCGCTGTCGACACAGAGGCAGAGTCCCGAACCGTTGAAGTAGAAGAGTGCGATGTAGCCTACCGTTTTTACCCATCTCCGGGTAAGCCAGGCCTCCTGCTGATACACGGCATGAATGCTCACTCCAGATGGTGGGATTTTATCGCCCCACAACTCCTCGACCGATATCAAGTTGCCGCCATGGATTTAACCGGCATGGGCGACTCTGACTATCGCTACGAATATTCCAGTTCAACCTATGCCAAAGAAATAGTTGCTGTAATGGACGATGCTGGCTTTGATTCCAATGCCCTGATTGTCGCCCACAGTTTTGGCGGCTACATGTCGGTGAAGGCCGTTAACTTGTATCCAGAGCGTTTTGGTGGGCTAGTGTTGGTAGATTCTGGTATCCGCCATCCTGACGAGCCCATTCCAGATCCGCCTAAAATGGGTGGTGCCACAGGTAAGGTCTACCCAGACCGTGAGTCCGCGTTAATGCGCTTTCGGTTGCAACCCCCTCAGCCTTGCGCCAATGAATATATATTGCAGTACATTGCGAAGAATTCATTGATGCGCGACGAAGATGGTTGGGCGTGGAAGTTTGATGAAGATCTACTTACCACCCTCACCGATGTAGAGCGTAAGCCAGAAGATTTTCAGGCCATTACTGTACCACTAGCACTCATCTACGGTGCTCAGAGTGAGCTATTTACCAGGCAAACTTTGGCCTATATGCAGGAGATTATTCCTCAAGACTTTCCTGTGCGGGAAATAGCTGATGCCCAGCATCACTTATTCTTGGATCAGCCTTTGGCCTTTGTCGACGCGTTGGGTGAGATTTGCGCGGAGCTTGGGGCCAAACCCTAGTATTTGCTTTGTCGCTGCTATGCCCACGTACTAAAGTAAGGCAGCAAGCCCCAGTCAAATGTGACTCTGGGGCTAGTCGACTTTCTAGCTGGGATATTCCAAATACTACTTTTGCGGCTCAAGGGTAATAGTAAAGGCCTTATGAGCTTCTACTCTTGCTCTTGAATAAACCATTGGCAGGTGACTGTCAGTGGCCCAGTTCTTTAGCAAGTTGGCGTAGTAGGGCGAGCTGGGGTTGCCAGACTGCCCTGGCGCATTAGTCATTTTCGCCTCATCCCAATTACCCACATCTACCACCATTCTAAAAGAAGCCCCGCTTCTGACTAAGAAGTTGGCAGGGTTGTAGCCGGTATTGTTGGTGGTGTTTTCACTGCCGCCACGAGGATACTCAGGAATAGTCATTTGCGCTTGTAGCTCACCGCTTGCCATAGCCAATAACGGGTGAGAGAACTTGATTTTGTGTAAATCACCCCATTGCCATTGGCTAGGTTCGTTACCTAACAGAACTGTACTTTCATCCCACGCCGCCGCAAGCGTGCTTGAAGCTATGTTTTTCCCCTGCGCTGTTTCCAACAGTTTTAACGCGGTTTGAGTATCTATGGTGGGGCTGGCAGCACTGCTGTCGTTAGATATGGTTTTGCCCAGCGCTGGACCTAAGTGACGGTAGTACCAAACATTCCAGAGCGCGGCGGCGGCGCTGTCTGTGGTGAGTTTATGATCCCAGCCGGCTAACAATTGTGCGGGTGCAACCTCTTGTGCAAGTAAAGTAGGCAGGCGCTGAAGTACTGATCTGGCAAAAACCGATTCGTAGTCTCTTTGCAGAGCTAAAGAGTCTTCCATGGAATGCACTTCGTCTGTTTCCAGCGCTTCCCATAAGCGGCGGTAGCGCCATGGTGCAGACCATTCAAAACCAACCTTGTAGGTTTCAATAGGGTAGTCGTCGGGTAGACTCATGGCGTTAGCGGTGCCGCTAAAACCACGTTCAGGGTTATATTCTTCAGGCAGTACATCCATGTCGAAGTAGCCGTCCCACTCATAGCTACCGTCACCGGGAACCGGCAGCAAGCCGTCCCAATTGTCGCGCTTAGGAAATCTGCCCGCAGGCTTGTAACCAATATTGCCGTCAGTGTCTGCATAGACCTGATTTTCAGAGGGTGCGCCCCAGCGGTTCAGCGCCCCAACAAATTCGCGGAAGTTCTGTGCGCGCATATATTCAATGCTGCCAAAGTAGGGCGACATACCCGGCTCTAACCAAGCGGCTCTTACCGCGAAAGCATGTTTCTTGGTTTCACTGATAATAGGCCCATGGCGGCTGAAGAGCAGTTCAACCATTTGGCTTGGCGCACCCTTAACCTTTATCTCCTCTTGGATGCGGGTGAAAGGCTCGATGTTGTTTTGGTAGCGATAACCTTTTTTCGCCTTGCGATAAACGTAAAGGTCCTCTTGGTCGATGGGGAAAATGGTTAAGCCAAAAGCAATGCGTTCATTGTGACCAATAGATATGCCGGGCAGGGCAGGTTCACCGGCACCAATCACATCAATGCCGGGGCCATTAAGGTGGGCAATATAACGTAGAGACGGCACAGCGTGTCCACGGTGAGGGTCGTCTGCCAATATAGGTCTGCCAGTGGTGGTGCGATCGCCAGCAACCACCCAGTTGTTACTGCCAACGTCTAACCTATGCGCATCTACTACAGCTTGGGCTAAGGTTTGGCGTTTAGGGTTAGCCTGAAATTTAACTGGCGCTTTAGCCAGTAAGTAGTTGTCTAAAACATCATCAGGAATCACACAAGGATCCAAACCCTTAGGCACCTTAGCTTCCCAAGACGGCTCCAATACCTTCCATTGAGCCGCTTCTTCCAATTGATCTTTGCATGCGAGTCTGGCGCGCCAAACTTCAGTAACCACATTGCGCCACAAACCGTTACTGCGAATACGCACAACGTCCTCAGGCTGCCAAATAGACGGGGCATAACCTAGTAATGCAAATTCAGGAGGCATCAGATCAGGGTTTTGTTGGGCCACCTTAACAAAG
Organism: marine gamma proteobacterium HTCC2089; assembly: GCA_905182905.1. Taxonomy (GTDB): domain Bacteria; phylum Pseudomonadota; class Gammaproteobacteria; order Pseudomonadales; family Azotimanducaceae; genus UBA4421. The sequence goes on from CAJJDH010000027.1 coordinate 30,326, forward strand.
GCGTTTATACCCGCAACAAAAGATTGAGTAATACGCTTGGCATCGTTGCCATAAGCCAGCCACTCGCTGTACATGTCCTTGCGGTAAAGAAACATACGCGCAGCTTTATCTTGCGCCACATAGTCAGCACCTAAGACTTCCGACAACTGACCCAAACCACGACGACGCCAAGTATCAATCTGCCAAAGACGATCCCGCGCAGCATTAAAGCCCTGAGTAAAAAACACATCGTAGTGATCGTTAGCGTAGATATGCGGCACGCCCCATTCATCCACAATAATCTCAGCAGGTAGCGCAAGCCCAGCGACCTTGTAGGTTGCATCAGCGGCTAAAGGGTTCGTTTGTTCGGCAAACGCCGTGAAGCTAGCGCCTACCAGCAAAAGGCATAAAACAAAGTTATTGATAATACGACCCATGGGACTCTCCAGACCAAGTGACTATTTAGAGGGGTAGATGGTAGCAAAATAGTGCAGGAGGTTGGCGATCTTTATAGACGGTTAATAGACCGCGATCTCCAGCTGGGCCGCTAATCAGGTGACTATTACCGTTGGGTGTGAACAAGTTGAGTGGATCTAGAATTTATCTAATGTCTGAAGGGTTTCGACTTATGAAAAGCTAAATGATGTCTCGGCAACCCACTCGAGCCTAGGCCTCGTTTAGCGCTCATAAAACCAAAGATCGGGCAAAAAATATTAGATAAGGATTAAGGCAGGAGAGATTGACTTAGTCATTGAAAAAGCGGTGATAGAGAATTTTAAGGAGGTTAAGTGACGTGTTACGCCGCCTCTAAATAGTGGCCCAAACATCAGTCTTCGTGTCGCACAACCCATGTCGCTGGCACCGATTCAGCTCTTTCACTCTCTTAATCTACTATTCAACAGTTAGATATAGGTTGGGTGCTTATGCATTTGAACCAGATATTAGGAGTCCTTTCGGAATTCTTATCTCTATAACTAGGAGTGACGAAATAAATGTGATTGAAAAAGAAATTTTTAGATTAAAACGTACGGAGTTTATTGGCTTAGCCGCAGGCGGCTCGACTGGTGTATTACTTTTGATCTCCGCTGCAGCGAAATCATATGGTTTTAGCGCTAATGTTTACTCTATATTTTTGCTTTATGACCCAGCGCTTCTTACTTTAACCGCCATCTGGGTGATGGCGATAAGAGGGTATCGTGGAGCAACGCTACAGGAAGGCGAAAAAGCAGTGGCTATAAGGACCAAAAAAAAGCCCTCACAGGAATATCCTTGAGGGCTTTGTATTTGAGAGGCTAGCTCAATCTGAGGCTTAATCCCAAGTCAGTGCGCCACCTGTTTGGTAATCCGTTACTCTGGTTTCAAAGAAGTTCTTCTCTTTCTTTAAGTCCATTATTTCAGACATCCATGGGAATGGGTTCTTCACGCCTGGGAATTGCTCCGCTAGTCCAATTTGCGCTAAGCGTCTATTAGCAATGAACTGTAAGTACTCTTCCATCATGTTGGCGTTCATACCCAATACACCGCGTGGCATTGTGTCGCGTGCGTAGGCTACTTCGTGTGTTGTGCCTTCCAAGATCATGTTGCGTGCAGACTCTTGCATCTCTTGATCCCACAGCTGTGGGTTCTCTAACTTGATCTGGTTAATTACATCAATACCAAAGTTCACGTGCATTGACTCATCGCGCAGTATGTATTGAAACTGCTCTGATGTACCCGTCATCTTGTTTCGGCGACCCATTGAAAGTATCTGGGTGAAACCGCAGTAGAAGAAGATGCCTTCTAATACACAGTAGTAGGCTATTAGGTTTTTCAGCAATGCTTTATCGGTTTCTAATGTGCCGGTTGTGAACCCTGGCTCATTTATTTCCTTGGTGTATTTAATCGCCCAACTTGCCTTGGTCGCTACCGATGGTACTTCGTGATACATGTTGAAGATTTCGCCTTCGTCCATGCCCAACGATTCAATGCAGTATTGATACGCGTGGGTGTGAATGGCTTCTTCAAACGCTTGGCGCAATAAGTACTGGCGGCACTCTGGATTGGTGATTAGGCGATAAATTGCTAATACCAAGTTGTTGGCAACCAATGAATCTGCTGTTGAGAAGAAACCTAGGCTACGTTTGATGATTGTGCGCTCATCGTCGCTTAGGCCTTCGTCTGACTTCCACAATGCTATGTCAGCGGTCATGTTTACTTCTTGGGGCATCCAATGGTTGGCGCAGCCGTCTAAGTATTTTTGCCATGCCCATTCATATTTGAAGGGCACTAGTTGGTTAAGGTCTGCGCGGCAGTTAATCATTGCTTTTTGATCAACGGTAACGCGCTCTGCACTTTCCGTTGATACTTCGGCAACTGGCGCTGCAGGTGTTGCTGCAACTGGAGCTTCAACCACCGGTGCTGCTACTGCAGGCGCAGCTGGTGCTTGTGCCACTGGTGGAGCAGTGTACTGTGGCGCTGCAATTTCTACTGCGCTTTCTATTTTAGCTTCCACTCTAGTTTCTAGCGCTGCTTGATCCTCAGCGGCTACTTTCTGTGTGGCAGCCTCGGCAATAACCGCTTGGTCATTGCTGGGTGCTTCTTCGTAATCATCCCAACTTAGCATTGAGTACTCCTTTGAATGTTTCTTTTTACAATCTTATAAGCTATTTATTGGCAGGCTTCGCAATCTGGATCATCCAGAGAACAAGCCAACGGGACAGGTGCAGCGTTGCTCAAGTCCAAATCTATATCTAATGCTGCCGGTGCTGCTTGAACCACGGGTTCAGGTGCTGCTACCTCTGGCACTACCGGTGCTGCTGGAGCCGCCGCAACAGTTTCTGCTGCCGATGACGACACTGCGTTTAACGTGCCGCGGTCCAGTGTAGATTTCTCCGTGCTGGTGGCGCTTAACGCACGTAAGTAATAAGTGGTCTTTAGACCTCTGAGCCATGCCATTCTATAAGTGATGTCCAGTTTCTTACCTGACGCATTACCTATGTACAGGTTCAATGACTGAGCTTGGTCAATCCACTTTTGCCTGCGGCTTGCTGCATCTACTAACCAGCGCGGTTCTATTTCAAACGCGGTGGCGTACTTTTGCTTTAAGTCCGCTGGAATACGTTCAATAGACTGCAAGCTACCATCGTAGTACTTGATGTCATTGACCATTACCTTATCCCATAACCCTAGGGCTTTTAAATCCTTGACCATGAAAGGGTTAACAACTGTGAACTCACCAGACAAATTAGATTTCACATAAAGGTTTTGATAAGTCGGCTCAATAGACTGTGAAACCCCTGTAATGTTGGCAATGGTCGCCGTTGGCGCAATGGCCATTACATTAGAGTTACGCATGCCTTTAATTTGTACCTTGGCGCGTAGGGCGCTCCAGTCCAACTTGGCAGACATATCTACTTCTAGGAACTGCTCGCCGCGCTCTTGCTGTAGCATCTTCAGCGAGTCGATAGGCAAAATGCCTCTGCTCCATAAAGAGCCAGAGAAGCTAGCGTACGAGCCGCGCTCTTCTGCCAAGTTGCTTGATGCATCAATGGCGTAGTAGCTAATGGCTTCCATTGAGTTATCGGCAAAATCTACCGCTTGCTGTGAGCTGTAAGCGATACCTAGCTTGTACAGCGCATCTTGGAAACCCATGATGCCCAAACCTACTGGACGGTGACGCATGTTTGAGGTGCGTGCTTGTTCTACAGAGTAGTAGTTAATATCAATAACGTTATCCAACATGCGTACTGCTGTGCGAATAGTTTGTTCTAACTTCTGCATATTCAGCACGCCATCTTCTACGTGTTGTGGCAGGTTAATGGAGCCCAAGTTACATACTGCAATTTCTTCAGCAGATGTGTTCAAAGTAATTTCTGTACACAGATTAGAAGAGTGCACTACACCAACGTGTTGTTGTGGCGAGCGAACGTTGCAGGTGTCTTTGAAGGTAATCCACGGGTGGCCTGTTTCAAACAGCATGGAAAGCATTTTGCGCCATAGGTCGGCAGCCTTAATGCGCTTAAACAGTTTTAGTTCACCGTTACGTGTTTGCTCTTCGTAGGCACAGTAGCGTGCTTCAAATGCGCGGCCATACAGATCGTGTAGGTCTTCTGCATCAGCGGGTGAGAACAGTGTCCACTCTCCGTCTTCTGCAACACGCTTCATAAACAGATCAGGAATCCAGTTGGCGGTGTTCATGTCGTGGGTACGACGACGATCATCACCAGTGTTCTTACGTAGCTCTAGGAATTCTTCAATGTCTAGGTGCCAGCTTTCTAGGTAGGCGCAAACCGCACCCTTACGCTTGCCGCCTTGGTTTACGGCAACTGCTGTGTCGTTCACTACCTTAAGGAAAGGTACAACGCCCTGAGACTTACCATTGGTGCCTTTAATGTACGAACCCAAAGCACGTACTGAGGTCCAGTCGTTACCTAATCCACCAGCCCACTTAGACAACATGGCGTTATCTTGAATAGCGCCATAAATACCGTGAAGGTTATCTGGCACTGTGGTCAAGAAGCACGAGGACAACTGTGGTCGCAGTGTGCCTGCGTTAAACAGTGTTGGTGTAGAGCTCATGTAGTCAAAAGAGCTTAAGAGGTTATAAAACTCTATTGCTCGACCATTGGCGTCTGCTTCTTCTGCAGCCAAGCCCATAGCAACACGCATGAAGAACACCTGAGGTAATTCAATACGTGTTTCATTCCAATGAATGAAGTAACGGTCATATAAAGTCTGTAGACCTAAGTAGGTGAACAGGTGGTCGCGCTCCGGACGCATGGCTGCACCCAGTTGTGCAAAATCATACTCTTGGAGCTTGGGGCTGATCAGGTCTAACTCTACACCGCGATCAATAAAGCCCTTCAGTGCCAACGGATAAAATTCGGTCATCTGGGTCTGAGTAGCGGTCTGCAAGCCTCCAGAACCAGTGACATCTAAGAACGTTAAGGCTTCTGTGCGCAGCTCATCCAACAATAGGCGGGCGCTGGCGTAAGTGTAATTAGGCTCTTCTTCTACCAATGTGCGCGCTGTGATCAATATAGAGGTAGCAACGTCGGTCACAGAGATGCCGTCGTACATGTTAGCCATGGCGTCATCGATAATACGCTGTGGATCTACATCGCTGAGGCCTTCACAGGCTTCATTTACAATAGTTTGAATGCGCGCTATGTCTAACGGGTGACTGCTACCGTCAGCATGTACAACATTGATGGCTGCAGCTTGTGGCGGCACGTTGAGATCATTTTCAGCTTGTCGCTCTTGTGTGCGCTGTTCGCGATATAAAACATAAGCGCGGGCGATCTGTTGTTCACCAGCACGCATCATGGCTAGTTCAACTTGGTCTTGAATTTCTTCAATATGTAATGTGCCACCAGAAGGCAGGCGACGCATAAATGTCGCTGTCATTTGTTCCGTTAGCGCCGTTACCGTTTCTCTAATACGCGGTGAAGCCGCTGCGGTACCGCCTTCTACGGCTAAGAACGCCTTAGTCATTGCCACTGCGATTTTATCAGAGGTATAAGGCACTACTGTGCCGTTACGTTTGATGATTTTTAGTTGCCCTGGCGCTGTCGCAGTCAGAGACGGCGATAGTGGTTGATTAGGCTGTAATAGTGGCTGCTCGGTCGCGGAACCTATTGGTGTTTCTGTTTGCATATGTTTAAAACCTTTTCCTTTCCCTTGTATCCCTTTTTGCCTTTGCTTTTAGTCAGCGCTTTTAGTCAGCGCTTTTAGTCAGCAAAAGCTATGCCTTAAGGCAGCTTGTACTGACTCAGCGTTTTTTGGGTGTTGAATTTCGTATTACTTCGTCGCGAAAATAGACAAAATCATCATATTTTGAGGTTGTCCTCTTAACATGTTGAATTAACTGCTATAAAAATCTCTATATCTTCTCGTACAAGGTCAAAATCCAGGCCAAATCGCCTTTTTGCGCGGACTTCTCTCTATTTACTGTGTATAAAAGTTGATCGAGTCAAAGTTTATAAATCCCACATATAGAGTTTTACGGCATCGCAAACACAAGATAATGGGTTAATAATATCTTTGCAAGGAAAAGTCTGTGGATAACCTGTGTGTATTAAGGGGTAACCTTGTGATGAACTCAATGTAGTGCGCTTTTCTTCAAATAGGTCAAATTTGCACCAAAATTGAACATCAATTTGCTACTTTTTGACCCCTTTTTTAATGTCATTTGAATTTTTTTGGAGTCGTATCTAATTCTCTATTTCGTTATCTAAAAAGCGGGCGCAATTTTATCCACTGGCGGGTTTTTCAGCCGCATAATCCGGTGATTTATGTATGTGAGTGACACATTGCAGCGCGTTAGCTAAGCCGCCACTGGAAAACTGTATGAATCTGCGAAGGTAGAAGAAAAGTCGAAGAAAAAGATTGGCAGCTACAAGTCGAAAGCTGAAAAGAAAAAGCTAATGCAATGTCGGCATAGCGCAAAGCGCTGAATCTTGCTGCTAAGCTTGCTGTTAAGATAGTGGCAGCCGTTAAGGAATGATCAATGACATACGTGATGGCCCTAGACCAGGGTACTTCGAGCAGCAGGGCAATAATTTATAATAGTCAGGGCGAAGTAGTGGGTACTGCCCAACAGACCTTTGATTCGATATATCCGCACGACGGATGGGTGGAGCAGGATCCTGACACTTTATGGCAGTCTATTTTGCAGGTGGGCCGGCAAGCCATAGCTGCGGCCTCTATAGAGCCAGCCCAAGTAAAAGCCATTGGCATTACTAATCAGCGCGAGACTACCTTACTTTGGGATCGACAGACTGGTGAGTGCCTTTATAACGCCATTGTCTGGCAGGATCGTCGCGGTGCAGACCGG
>CAJJDH010000028.1 GCA_905182905.1 marine gamma proteobacterium HTCC2089
GTGGTCAGTATTAGGCATATGTCGATACTGCGTGGGCCGGTAATTGAGGTGCCCAGATTTGGGGTAATCAACTTACATTCCGGGCTTTTGCCAACCTACCAAGGAGTTATGTCCACGTTCAGAGCCATGTGCAATGGCGATGCGGTTATTGGCACAACATTGCATCGCATAGAAGATGCTCAGATAGACGCTGGGGCGATTATTGCGCGATCTCAAACGTCAACGCGCTTTGATAAATCATACCTATGGAACGTGTTGAATATTTATCGTGAAGGCTGTCTTAATGTGGATGCTGCAATTGTTGCCATCGATAAGGGCGCAGATTTAGATAGCCATCCTCAAGAGGGCTCGGGCAATTATTTTACCTACCCAAGTGCGCAAGAAATTGATGCTGCGCCATTCGCACTGTTTGAACATCAGGATTTGCATCAAGTAAGTCAATTTTTCCATCAATCGTTGTAAGCTGTGAAGCCGTCTGTCTTTAGATTCATCCGTGGGCCTGCTGCTTCCTATAAAATACTTCCAGTTATGAATTATACGGATAGGCAGGTTATATTGAGGCGCATCGGCCGTAACGCACATATCCAAGGATTGCCCACTCTATGCATGCCAAAGACCAATCGCCGAACCTACCCTTAGATACACAAGGCTTAGCGGCTTTAGCTAATCTATATCATGCCTATTTCCTTGGTTTGCAGCTAATGGTTTCCACACGCTTGGGCGAAAAGGTCATGGAACAGTGGATGTTCCGGCTCTTCCGCCGCCAGCATGAAGACAAGTTTTTAGCGAGTTTTAGCAAACTAGGCTTGGATCATCTTCCTCCAGCGGTTGCCTGTGCACAATATCACACCCTATCTAATGGCATGGGCGGTGTGCCGGTGGAGTATATGTATGAAAGTGACACCAAGGCTTGGGTGCGTTTTCGCTACCCGCGTTGGATGTATGCCGGCCCTACCATATGTGGTGTTACCGATGCGGTGAGTCGGGGCTTCTTACAGGGTTGGTATGGGCATAATGGTGTGTCACTGAATAACCCTCGGCTGGGCTTTGTTTGTGTCTCTGAAGATATGACCGGAGAATTTGGTCTTTGCGGTTATTTCAAACTGTTCGACCACGACCTTACAGCCAACCAACGTCTTTCTTATGCGCGTGATGAGCGACCGCCGGAATTTAAGTCCGGGGAACAGCCCATTGCACCATTAGCTCAGTGGGATGAAGAGCGACTTTTGAAAGCTCAACGCAATTACCCAATGGAATATCTGCGGAATGGTTTGATCGAACTGGCGGGAGTTATTGGCCCTGAGGAAGCCCAGCGTCATGGGGAATTAGCAGCACGGCTTATCGGTTTGCAATACGCCCGAGAAACAGCTGATCTTTTGGAGATGCCTGAAGATGAGTGGGCATCAACGGAAGAAGATTTAGCTCGAGCGGCTATGATATTAGCGCGGCTATTTAGGGCGATGGGTGACGAGGTTGAGGTTAACGCCGATGACCAAGGCGGTTCAGGCGTGATTTTGCAACACAGAGGGCTGCGTATAGTGCGCGGACTAGAAGATGCAGATAAGGCTCTGGTGCTTTCCTGCTGGGGTGAGTTATGGAGCGGGTTTCTCAGCGCCGATCGAAGGCTAAAGGCCCTTGATGTGTATTTGGACGATGCAGGCCTACGCTGGCTCGTCAATGCAAGCTATTAGGGTCTGTTTGGCCTGCATGAATCATCGCGCGCCTCTTTCCAGAGCCTATTTTTAGGCCAAATTGTGTTGGCTGGTTGGCCCTTGGGCTGATACCAGTTAAGGTGCGTACAGCTATTTTAGATGAAGACTCTGCGATTTGTGGTGCTGCCTTTTTTGCTGAGCGAACACTGTCACATTGTCGTTTGCCTTCGTTGTATAGGGCATGAGAGATCCAGTAAAAGATTAAGTGGGGATTTGGATGATTATATTAGGACGTATTTTGTCAGGCTTACTGCTAATGAGTTTGCTCAACACTGTGGTGGCAGGCGATTACGTTGCCCCGCGAGGGCCAGCTGGCAAACCAGATTTAAATGGTGTTTGGCAGGTTTTTAATCGCGCCAACTATGACATAGAGCCTCATGCTGCCCGTGCTTCGCTGGCGATGGTCGAAGGAGACTTAGGTCCAGTACCTGCGCCTTCAATTGTGGCAATTGGCTCCCTTGGGTCTGTGCCTGCTGGGTTGGGTGTGGTGGTCGGCGGTAAAATTCCTTATCGCGAAGCAGGCTTGAGCAAAAAGCAAGACAACCAAGCTGCTTGGTTAACCAGTGATCCTGAAATTAAGTGCTATTTGCCCGGTATTCCCCGCGCTAATTACATGCCTTATCCGTTCCAAATTTTACACAGTGAAAGCGCCATATTCTTCTCTTATGAATACGCTGGTGCAGTGCGCAATATTCATCTCTCAGACCCGGGTGAAGCGCCTGTTGATTCGTGGATGGGGCAGTCTTACGGCTATTGGGAGGGCGATACACTAGTTATCGAAGTGACAGGACAAAATGATCGAACTTGGTTCGACCGAGCAGGTAACCATCACAGTGATGTAATGCAAGTCACCGAGCGTTATACCCCTACAAGTGCCCATACGATGGACTACCAAGTTACTGTTGAAGACGACAAAACCTTCACAGCACCCTGGCAGATGCAGATGACACTATACCGCCGAGTGGGTAGTGATGCTCAAATCCAACAATTTAAGTGTGTGGAATTCGTGGAGGAGCTGATGTACGGATCTTTGCGTAAGGGCGTGCACAAGGGTTCTGGTGAACATGCAAAGTAGTCATTTGATAGTCTGAATAAAGAAGTTTATGAAACCTGCTGTATATCTTATTTTTCTACTGCCGTTTTTGCTCTGGGGGTGTGGGGGCAAGCAGGAGACCTTGTCAATTGCTACGGGTGGACCTGCAGGACTCTATTACCCTATTGGCGGAGGCATGGCATCCATCTGGTCGGCTGAACTAGACACAGTGAATGTTAAAGCAGAGGTCACTGGCGGTTCTGTGATCAATGTTATTCAGGTGGCTCGCCATGAAAGTGATATGGGTATAGCTATGGCAGACGTTGTTACTGATGCTTATAGAGGGCAGGGGCGATTTCCTCAGCCACTGCCGCTTAATGTGCTCTTTACCGCATACCCGAACATTGTGCATATCTTAACCTTGGCCGATAACGGCATAGAGAGCCTTGAAGATATGCGTAGTAAACGTATATCTGTTGGCGCTCAAGGTTCGGGTACAGCTGTGGCTGCAGAAAATGTATTGACTGGACTGGGTATTGGCATGGATGAGATTGCCGTACGTTATTTGAGTTTCGGTGAATCTACTTCGGCACTAAAAGACGGCACCATTGACGCTGGCTTTGTTGTGGGCGGGCTTGGCTTGGCTGCTGTGACCGAACTTGCCGTTACCCGCGATCTTAAATTGATCAGCCTCAGTGAAGTACAGCTACAAACCTTGTCAGAACAATTTCCAGCTTATGCAGGCTATGTCATTCCTGCAGGAACCTATGCAGGCATTGATACAGACACTACAGGGTTGGGTATTTGGAGCGCCATTGTGGTGCATGAGGACATGCCCGAACAGCTGGGCTTCGCTTTAACCTGCAAGCTCTATCAGCGCAGAGACAAATTGCTTAAGGTCTCGCAAGTGGCTAAAGCCATGACAGTAGCCAATATTCATAAACTGGCGGCTGTACCATTGCACCCAGGCACACAACGGTACCTCGAAGACCCCACCGCCGCCTGTAACGAAACCGGCTCCAGAGTAGCCCGCGAATCTAACTAGGATAGTAAATTATGTTGGGTGAGCGTCATCAAGACCACTGGCTGATCGGTAAGTTAGCGTTAATAGCCGCTGTTAGTTTGTCTATTTTTCAGCTGTGGCAGCCACTAGCTGGCTTTTTTCCCGCGGGTTTTTTGCCCTTTGAATCGATTTTAGGGTTACAGCCTGCAACCTATTTTAGGCCCATTCACTTGTGCTGGATTTTGTGCCTAGGTTTCCTTGTTTATCCCCTGAGTAATAAAGTTGCATTGCTGCGCTGGGTCGATTTTGCCTCAATCGTTGCGGTAATTTGGGCCAGCGCAAGAATATTAAATTTTGATTATCGTTCTATAGAACACCTACTGAATGGGTTGAGTACTGAGGATTTTGCGGCAGGTTTGGTCATTGTTGTAGCCACTCTTGAAATGGCTAGGCGTTCTGTTGGCGTGGTGATGACGGTGGTGGGTTTAGTCTTTCTAGTCTACAGCGCGTTTGGCAATGTGCTTCCGGATGTACTAGCAACCAAGGGCTTTAGCATTGAGCGAATTATTCGTTTTCAAGTATTTACCGGAGCTGGCTTGTACGGTGCGCCTATCGGAATTGCTGCAGGCGCGGTATTTAGTTTTGTCTTGTTTGGTGCCTTCTTACAGGTTACCGGTGCAGGCCAATTTTTAATTGATTTGTCTTTTGCCGCCGCGGGTAAGTACCGTGGCGGGCCCGCGAAAGCGTCGGTGTTGGCTTCAGCGGCCATGGGGTCGATATCCGGCAGTGCTATTGCCAATACGGTGACCACTGGCTCTTTAACCATCCCCATGATGAAGAAGCTGGGCTATAAACCAGAGCAGGCTGCGGGAATAGAGGCAGCAGCATCTACTGGCGGGCAGATTATGCCGCCAATTATGGGGGCCGGGGCCTTTGTAATGGCCGAGTTCACTAAAACACCCTACGGTGAAATTGTTTGGATCGCCTTGGTTCCAGCGATTTTATATTTTGCTTCGGTGCTCTTATACGTGCATTTGATGGCGGCAAAAGCTGGCTTCAAAGGCATGCAGGGTCAGCCCGGTGCTTGGGGCGTATTTCTCAATGGCTTGCACTTCATGTTGCCACTCGGTTTGATCACAGCGTTACTGTTGTGGAACTACTCACCGGTACTGGTTGGTGTCGCCGGCACCGCTGCGGTAGTGGTAGCCAGCCTTATGCGCAAACATACTCGCATTGGATTAGCTCAATTGGTCGAAGGGCTAAAGCAAGGTGCAATGCTAGCCATTTCAATTTCAATTGCCTGTGCTGTGGCTGGAATTGTGGTCGGAGTGATTGGTCAAACAGGGGTCGGCTTACAATTTACCGAGTCAGTGGTTTCACTGAGTGGCGGTCAATTGTGGTTGGCCTTATTACTAGTGGCTATTGCCGCATTGGTCTTAGGGATGGGGCTGCCAGCGACGGCGGCTTATATTGTTTTGGCCGTGATGACAGGGCCTGCTTTGCAGGAATTGGGTTTGGCGTTGATAACCGCGCATATGATTATTTTTTGGCTCTCGCAGAGCTCTAACGTAACCCCGCCTATTGCTTTGGCCGCCTTTGCTGGCGCGGGAATTGCTGGCGCTGCGCCTATGCGCTCGGCAGTGGAAGCGTTCAAATTGGCAAATGGGCTATTTGTTATACCTTTGATGATGGCTTACTCGCCTCTGCTCTTAACCTCGGAGTTAGGTTGGTCTGCCGTACTGGGCGCGGCTGTGATCACAATGACTATGATTGTTGCCGTAGCGGTTTGCGTAGAGGGTTACTTGTTTGCTCAGGTGTCGAAACAATCGCGCTGGGCATCTTTAGTTGTGGCGGGGTTGTTGGTTTATCCCAATGATCTGAGTCAGATGTTTGGCCTTGGTCTGGCAGCGCTAGTGTTTGCTAAGAACTACTTTGATAGCCGCCGAGAGTTGGCGGCTTAGAGCTACAGGTTTATACGCTAAGGGTTTGTCGCGCTTAGTCGTTTTCTCTTTCAGTTAACCAAGCTTCATGTGGTGTGAAGCGCTCGCCTTCCCAAAATCCCCAGTCACTATTTTTGCTCCCAGTAATGATAAATGTCCAAACGGGCTTG
>CAJJDH010000029.1 GCA_905182905.1 marine gamma proteobacterium HTCC2089
CGTCTTCGGTATCACCAATATACATACCTGGTCGTTTTCGGACTGCATCAAGGCCTTTTAATACTTTGATACTGCCTGAGTCGTAACTATTCTCTTCGGACATGTCTCCCCCTTCGTTGGGAATTACGTAACTGTTACAGCGCCCTCATTTTAGTCGATTAGGGGCGTTGTGTATGTATCGGACTAGTAATGATTGCTATGAATTAGGGTTAATCTAAGGTTAATTTGCCTTGTTTCACGTGGAACACGCTAATTTGTCCCTGTGCGGTATTTTCCAACAACCCTGCTGGCGCTTCGGTAGAGGTGGCAACAACCTGGCAATCTAAAGACATTAACGCAGTGAGAAAACTCTGCCTACGCTCTTCATCTAGTTCTGCGCCAAAATCATCAATAAGAATGACAGGTTTTTTATCGTACGCATTCGCAAGCAATGCCGCGTGAGCCAATGTTACCGCGCTAGCAATGACCTTGGCTTGCCCGCGTGAGGCGATGTCCCTTGCAGTAGAACCATTAAACCTAAACTCTAAGTCCGCCCGGTGCGGCCCATAGTGACTTACGCCGAACTTTAGATCGCGAGCAAAACTACTTGAAAGCTTTTCCTTGGCTTCTAGCTCACTTGAAGGGTATCCGCCGTCTATATAAGCGAGAGAACAAGAAAGGCTTGGATCAAGCAATCTCAACATATTCTGAAAATAATCGTTCATTTCTAGAAGAAACGCGTTTCGCCATTTTCCGATCTGCACACCGCCATCTACCAGCTGATCTACCCAAGGGTCATCTGCAAAACTGCTCTGTTGGTTTATCTTCATCCATGCGGCTCGCTGGCTTAAGACTCGACGGTATCGCTTGGACGCCTCAAGAAACCCTTGTTCCACGTGAAACAAACCCCAATCTAGAAATTCCCGACGAGCGTTTGGTCCATCTAGCACTAGATCGATCACGCCCGGAAGCAAAACCTGAACGGGTAAATATCTCGCCAGGTCTGAAGATCTTTTAACACTATCTCCATCAACTCTAAGTTCAGAAGTGCCTTTTAACGACTTGCCAACCGCCAACGCATGTACTTGCCCAGATTCAGTGGCAACACCTGCCCTGACAAAGGTCTCTTTCGCGTCAGACTTAACAATGTTCCTTATTTTAGTAGTGCGAAAAGAGCGGCTGCGGGCAATCAGAAAGATTGCCTCAAGTAGCGCAGTCTTGCCTGCGCCATTATCGCCGTGAATAAGATTAAAACCGGAACCTAGCTCCAGTGTGATTTGGTCAATATTACGGAATGCACTGGCGCTAAGGCTAACTAGACGCAAAAAAGAATCCTAATACCCTGCAGGTACTTAGAGTCTCATTGGCATGACAACGTATACCGCGCCTTCCTTAGCAGGGTCTTCAAGCAGAGCTGAGCTATTTGCATCTGAAACGCTAATCTGCACCTCATCTCCGGAAAGTACGCTAAGTACATCTAATAGATAACTGACATTAAAGCCTATCTCCAACTGCTCCCCATTGAACTGTACTGGCACCGTTTCCTCTGCCTCGTCTTGTTCTGGGTTATTAGCTTTAATAGTCATTTGGTCCTCTGCAATGGCTAACCTTACGCCGCGATATTTTTCATTCGAAAGTATCGACGCACGCTGAAAACCCTGGCGCAGCGTATTTCTATCTCCTGAAATTGCTCTAGATGCGTCTTTTGGGACCACCTTGTCGTAATCTGGGAATTGACCATCTACCAATTTAGTTGTCAGAGTGAACGCGCCCTTACTAACTCTCAGGTGATTTGTACCCAACTGTAGTTTGAGCTCTTCATCTTCTTCATCAAGCAGGCGGCCTAGCTCTAATACCGCCTTCCTTGGGACAATCGCTTGCTTACGCGAATCCATAGGGGTTTCTGGTGTGCATGGCTTTGTGGACATAGCCATCCGGTGACCATCTGTAGCAACGGCGCGGATATAGTCACTACCAATTTCAAGCAACATGCCATTCAAGAAAACCCTTACGTCCTGCTGTGCCATGGCAAAAGATACTTGATCAATAAGTCCAGCAAGTGCCGTAGGCTCCAATGGCACGAGGATATCTGCGTCCCCGCCCTCTACTTTAGGGAAATCGCTGGCGGGTAAGGTGGCCAAAGTAAATCGGCTCCTGCCACTGCGAATAGTCACTCGTTCGCCCTCTACTGACAGCGATACGTCTGCCCCTTCAGGTAATGAGCGCCAAATGTCCGCTAGCTTTCTGGCGGGAATAGTTACTTCGCCAGCCTCTTGAACTTCAACTGCGCAGTGCGCGACCATCTCAACTTCTAAATCCGTACCTGTTAATGAAATTCCTTTCTCGCTGGCCTGAACCAACAAGTTAGATAATACCGGTAACGTTTGACGGCGCTCTACTACACCTGTCACCAGCTGCAATGGCTTTAGCAACTGTTCTCTTTGTAATGTGAATTTCATTTTTGCCTCACTAGCCCGACAAAAGTCGTGACAAATTTTTGTAATCTTCAGCTATATCTAATGAAGTGCCTCTAAGCTCTACAACTTTTCTGCATGCGTGCAAAACCGTTGTGTGGTCTCTACCACCAAATGCATCGCCGATTTCTGGCAGCGAATGATTAGTCAATTCCTTTGCTAAAGCCATAGCTAGTTGTCTTGGTCTAGCTATTGATCTATTGCGGCGCTTTGAAAGTAAGTCACCAATTTTTATGTTGAAGTACTCGGCCGTCGTGCGCTGAATATTATCAATTGATATCTGCCTATCTTGTATAGCAAACAAATCACGTAAGGCGCGACGTACTTGTTCAATAGAAATTCTACTACCGGTAAACCTAGCGTTTGCAATAACCCGGCGCAAAGCACCTTCTAATTCACGAACATTAGAGCGAATCCGTTCTGCAATAAAGAAAGCCACTTCATGGTCTAAGGCTACTTCTTCTGCTTCTGCTTTCTTCATCAAAATAGCAACACGGGTTTCTAGATCCGGAGCCTCCACCTCTACGGTCAGACCCCATACAAAACGGGATTTTAGTCGATCTTCTAACCCATCAATTTCGCGAGGATATTTGTCACTGGTCAAAATCATTTGAGCACCGCGCTCAAGTAGTGAGTTAAACAAGTGGAAGAATTCTTCTTGAGAGCGCAGCTTTTTGGCAAAAAACTGAATGTCATCAATTAGTAGAGCATCGATAGATCGGTAATACTGCATAAAATCTTGCATGGTGCCGGATTGCAGAGCTTTGACCATATCTTGCACAAAGCGTTGCGAATGTAGATAAAGCACATTGGCATCGGGCTTAAGTCGCAAAATCTCATTGCCTACCGCTTGCATAAGGTGTGTCTTACCTAAACCAACGCCGCCATACATTAGTAATGGGTTGTACGATCTACCTGAATTATTAGCAACCTGAGATGCGGCCGCTTTTGCCATCTCATTCGACTTACCTTCAACAAAGGTGTCAAAGGTAAATTCTCTATTCAGATTATGGCCTGTGATTCGAGAAGTTGGCTTGCTCGATGTATCGGTCTCGGTGCGTAGGGGTTGGGCTTCTTTAACCCCCCCTACCGACAAATTCACTTCTGAATTATCCAGTGCGCCATCAAAATATTCGCTTATTCGCTCTAGGTAACTTGCGCGGACTTTTTCTTCCACATAAATATTGGGTGCTAAAAGTGTCAAACGGCCCTCATCGTACTCCGCATGCAACGGTCGGATATAGGTATCGAATTGCTCATTAGCCAGCTCTGATTCGAGCTGTCCCAAGCACTTTTGCCAAATAGTTTTTGCCACCTACGAGCATCCTCTGGGTTCATTGTTCTTACGGCCGACCGATTACCCCCTTCCCAGAAGTATCGTACCTTGGTCATCTTTCCGTCGTGTGTGCAATTCTATGCCGATGCAAAGGGTAAGTACTATGCAATCAGAAAAAAAAGTAGAAACGTTATATCTTATCTTTTTATATCAACTACTTAGAAGACACTTAAAAAGTAAAAATGGAGGATACCTGTTGCGTAACTTGTGCGCAAAATGTTTAAGAACCTGTGGATAACTTTTTATACATAAAAGCCATCCTACCTATACATATTCCAAACACCATTTACCCACAACCTTTGAGGTGAGCAAAAGCTAATACAATCAAGGTACTAACGCACTTATACCGCAGAATTCTCCCCTTAATAACAAACAACAATAAAATCTTATATATATAAATCAAATAAATTGACTCTTCTCTCTACTGTTCATAGAATCGCCCACCCTGTTTCACTGGACCCTAGAAATGGTTTAGGCAGTGTGGAATAGAATTTTCCCTAAGTATCCAAATTACTGAGCTTTAGAGTCTGATATGAAAAGAACGTTTCAACCAAGCAACCTCAAGCGCGCCAGGACTCATGGTTTCCGTGCTCGTATGGCTACCAAAGCTGGTCGCAAAGTATTAAACGCCAGAAGAGCAAAGGGACGTAAGCGTCTTACCGTCTGATTAAGCCTTTTCTGAACTTGATCAGCTACGCTTTCCCAAGGCGAGCTCGGCTGTTAAGTGCTCACCAATATACTGATGTTTTCAAGCAATCTGACTTAGTACTTTCAGATGGGCCTCTGCGTATTCGGGTCAAAATGAATACAATAGGTCACTCTAGGCTAGGTCTTGTCATTGCAAAAAGAGTGTTCTCCAAAGCAGTGAGACGGAACAGGATTAAGCGAATAATCCGCAACAGTTTCCGCGTACAATTGAACACATTGCCGCCAGTAGACCTAGTTATTCAGCTTTTTGCCGAAGTGGAAGACGCGCGGCTACACCGATTGCTGGAACGACAATTTGCGGTTCTCGAGGGCAAAAAGGATCTAAGACAAAGTGATCACTGAGTTAAAAGATAATCTAAGGTTAGTAGGGCCTACGTTCAGTAAAGTGCTGCAGAAAACGTTAATAGGCGGCGTGAAAGTCTATCAAAAGAGCATAAGCCCGTTTTTTGCCCCGAGTTGCCGATTCCACCCAACTTGTTCGAGCTATATGATTCAAGCACTCAACCTGCACGGTGCTGTTAAGGGTTTGTGGTTAGGGGTGAAGCGCATCGGTAGATGCCATCCCTTTAACGAAGGGGGCATAGACAACGTTCCCGAAACTGAAAAAAGCAAATAAAGAGATTTAGATCTATGTTACCTCCAGAAATACAACGCATTATTCTGTTAATTGGTCTAGCGGCAACTTCCTATTTGCTTATTTTAGCTTGGAACGAGGATATGCAGGCTGATAGGTCGAGTGTTTCCTATAGCGAAGCTCCTTTAGTTACTAACGAGCAAACTAACGCCATAGACACCACTGCAATCAGGCCGAGTGTGGTTGATCAAAGTACATCAGATTCGGATATCCCTGACGTAAGTCTTCTCAGTAATGAAGAGATTCCAACCCTAATTGATCAAAACAGATACAACGAAAATGTAGAGCAAACACCCGAGAGTAGATTAGTAGTTGTTACGACGCCAAAGTTGAAGGTCTGGGTTGATTTACTTGGGGGCGACATTGTTAGAGTACAGTTGCCAAAATATCCGGTAGCATTGGACAGGCAAGACACTCCTTTTTTGTTGCTCGAACAAAACCAAAACCAAACCTATATCGCGCAAAGTGGACTTATCGGTCCTAACGGCGTGGATAAAAATGGTCAGAGACCTCGTTATTCATCCTCCGTAAGAGCATTGACAATAGATAACCAGGATGACCTAGTTTTAACCACTCAAGCTGATGGCATTAAGGTTGAAAAGGTTTTTTCCTTTACAGCAGATAAGTATCTATTGTCAGTAAGTTATCGACTGACTAACACCAGTGACAGTGCATTTACTGCTGGAATGTTTACGCAGATCAAGCGTGACAGAAAGAAAGTATTAACGGACGAGTCGTTTTCCCTAGCGCCAGACCCATATCTAGGTGGCGCGCTCACGACTATTGAGGAACCGTATCAAAAGCTGGAATTTGATGACCTAGATGATGATGCATTTCAGGCCGAAAACAACGGTGGTTGGGTGGCCTTTTTGCAGCACTATTTTCTGTCAGCCTGGGTCGCTCCTGAAGAACAACAAATCCGTTACTACGCTCGACCTACCAGTGATAACAAGTATCTATTTGGTTTTACCGGTCCAGCAAAAGTAATCCAACCAGGTGATATTGGGGTTTGGAGTGCTGACTTTTATGCGGGTCCAAAGGATCAGATCGAGCTAGAGGAAATATCAGAACACCTCAACTTGACGGTCGACTATGGTTTTCTTTGGTGGATAGCCATACCGCTGTTCAAAGCCTTGACCTTCTTTCATGACTTAGTTGGAAACTGGGGAGTTGCCATTATTCTACTTACGTTAGCCGTTAAAGTAGCCTTGGGTTGGGTATCAGCCAAGGGTTATAGATCAATGGCAAACATGCGCAGAGTAGCTCCGGCAATGAAGAAACTGCAAGAACGCTACGCAAATGATAGAGAAAAGTTATCTAAAGAGATGATGGCTTTGTACAAAAAGGAAGGAGCTAATCCGTTAGGCGGTTGCTTGCCCATGTTAGCGCCTATGCCAATTTTCCTAGCATTATATTGGGTGCTACTAGAATCTGTTGAATTGCGCCAAGCCCCATTCATGTTTTGGATAGAAGATTTATCGGCGATGGACCCCTATTTCATTCTGCCGTTATTGATGGGTGCGAGCACTTACCTAATGCAGTCGCTAAATCCGCAAGTGGGCGATCCGATGCAAGTTAAGATAATGAAACTGATGCCGATCATGTTTACCGTTTTATTCTTATTTTTCCCGGCCGGATTAGTTCTGTACTGGCTAGTAAATAACTTACTGTCCATAGCCCAACAAACGTATATTTACCGCAAGGTAGAAAATGAACGTGCCTAAGAGTGCGACGTTTACGCTAGGGTGCATTATGAAAATCGCCTCGCGGCAAAAAGACATTTGCTAACGCTGTTGTGGAAGCAAACCAAGCGTTAAACAACGACTTAATTTGCGCAATTGCTACGCCTCCTGGTCAGGGTGGCGTAGGCATTGTGCGACTATCAGGTAAGGGCGCCGGCGAAGTTGCGGCCCAGTTATGCGCTAAACCACTGCAATCAAGAACCGCGGTCTATACCGACTTTTTTGACGCCCAAGAGCTATTGGATAATGGCTTAGCTCTGTGGTTTCCGGGACCAAATTCGTTTACTGGTGAAGATGTCGTTGAACTCCAAGGTCACGGCGGGCCGGTAATTCAGCACCGTATATTAAATGCTTTATGTCAACGTGGTGCTCGGCTAGCCCGCCCTGGGGAATTCAGCGAACGCGCCTTTATGAACGGCAAGCTAGATCTTGCCCAAGCCGAAGCAGTTGCAGACTTAATAGCTTCATCTTCAATTGCTGCCTCCAAAGCCGCTCTGAATACCTTAAAGGGTGCTTTTTCTGAAATGATTTCCGCTATCGCATTGGATATAGCCAATATGCGCGTGCGGGTAGAAGCAGCAATAGATTTTCCCGAAGAAGACATAGAAATTCTTCAAGAAGCAAAGGTGGCAGAGGATATAGCCAGGACCGTAACCGCTTTGGAAGCAATATTAGAACAGGCTAATCAGGGCAGGCTTATCAATTCTGGAATTTCAGTAGCGCTTATTGGTCAACCAAATGTGGGCAAATCAAGTTTGTTAAACGCTTTGGCTGGGGAAGAAGCTGCTATTGTGACGAATATACCTGGCACCACTAGAGATTTACTGAAAATCGATCTTGTCATTGGTGGGTTGCCTATACGGTTGGTCGACACGGCAGGTCTGCGTGAAAGTAGTGATGAAGTAGAAAAAATTGGTATAGCGCGGGCCATTGCACAGGCAGCGGAAGCTGACTTAACTCTGTACGTTGCCGCAGCAGATACGCTTGAGGAAGGTTTAGCATCGAGTGAGCTAGTTGGAAATATAGAGCTGATTCAAGAAAGTGATAGCCAGCCCAATAATATCTTGCTGGTTGTGAATAAATCCGACCTTGGTGCGATGCGCAATCTACCCAAAGATATTGCCAGCGTCAGCGTGTCTGCGAAAACGGGTGAGGGATTAGATTTACTTAAAAAAGCTATTCAAGAAAGCGTAGGTTTTGGTCAGGAAAATGTACCCTTTGCAGCCCGTCAAAGGCACATCCAAATCATTAAGGACACCCTGGTAAAGGTCAATGCGGCAGCTCAGGCGCTAACGCAAAATCAAGGAGCAGAGTTTGTTGCAGAGGAACTCTATATTGCTCACCAGCGCCTCGGAGAGATAACCGGCACGGTTACACCTGACGATTTATTGGGCAAAATCTTTTCGGAGTTTTGCATTGGTAAGTAACTTTGGACAAATAATTGTCGATAACAAAATCTTCCAATATTTAGACTAAGCACTATACTACTGCGCCCCTAGCAGCCATGAGTACTCATAGGTATGCAATACCCAGAACAATTTGATGTCATCGTAATTGGCGGTGGCCACGCTGGAACAGAAGCCGCTGCGGCATCGGCCCGCATGGGCGCAAAAACCCTATTGCTTACCCAAAGCATAGAAACTCTGGGTCAAATGTCATGTAACCCTGCAATTGGAGGCATAGGCAAGAGCCACTTGGTTGCGGAAATAGACGCGCTAGATGGCGTTATGGCTAAGGCAACTGACCAAGCGGGCATCCATTTTAGAGTACTTAATTCCAGCAAGGGGCCAGCTGTCAGAGCCACACGGGCTCAGGCAGATCGCACTTTGTATAAAAATGCGGTTAGAGACATTCTTGAACACCAAGAAAACCTACAAATATTCCAGCAATCTGTTGTCGACTTAGTGGTAGAAAATGACACGGTGGTGGGCTGTGAAACACAAATGGGCCTAACTTTTTGTGCCAAAACCGTTGTTTTGACTACTGGCACGTTTTTGGGCGGCAAAATTCATATTGGTGATCAACAGCAATCCGGTGGGCGAGCTGGAGATCCACCGTCAATAGCACTAGCCGAGCGGTTGCGCGCATTACCGTTTCGAGTGGGTCGCCTGAAGACAGGTACACCGCCAAGAATCGATGGGCGCAGTGTTGATTTTAGCGTTTTAGAAAGCCAACTTGGCGATGACCCACGCCCAGTGATGTCGTCCATGGGTAAGCGCAGTGACCACCCTCAGCAAATTAGCTGCCACATCACGTATACCAATGCAGATACCCACCAGATAATTACCGACAACTTAGATCGGTCCGCTATGTATAGCGGAGCTATTGAAGGGGTTGGTCCAAGGTACTGTCCAAGCATTGAAGATAAAGTAGTGCGTTTTGCAGACAAGTCGAGTCACCAGATATTTATCGAACCAGAGGGGCTAAATACAACAGAACTTTACCCTAATGGTATATCCACTAGCCTGCCCTTTGATGTGCAACTTCAGTTTGTGCGCTCCATGCAGGGTTTTGCTAATGCACATATCTCACGGCCTGGATATGCAATTGAATACGACTATTTCGACCCGCGAGACCTACAGCACTCGTTGGAAACAAAGGCCATAGCAGGGTTATTTTTTGCTGGGCAAATTAACGGCACTACAGGCTACGAAGAAGCCGGTGCTCAAGGCCTACTCGCCGGCATCAATGCGGCTCGAAAATGCCAAGACAAAACGCCTTGGGAGCCCCGTCGCGACGAAGCGTATATAGGCGTTTTAGTTGACGACCTAATTAATTTGGGTACAACCGAGCCCTATCGAATGTTCACCAGCCGTGCGGAGTTTCGACTGCGTTTGAGAGAAGATAATGCCGACCAACGCTTAACACCAATGGGTATCGATTTTGGTTTGGTGGGCCATGAGAGGCGCAGCTACTTTGAAGAAAAGTTGCGTAGAGTTGATGAGTTTAGAAAACAATTTAAAGCCACGTGCATTTTGCCTAGCAGCGACTTAGATCAGAAGTTAGCGCTGAATTTACGCAAAGAAACAACATTGGAAGAAGCGCTGCGTAGACCGGAGATTAATAGTCAAAAGATATCAGTGGCATTAGCTCTTACTGAAACCGATTCAAACGGCGATGCTCATATAGATGCACTCGCGGTTAAGCAGCTAGAAATTGAAACCAAGTATGCAGGTTATATAAAGCGCCAAGACGAAGAGATTTTAAAAATCCGCCGGCATGAAGGCATGTTGCTACCGGCAACGATGGATTTTGCGCAACTCGAAGGTTTATCAAACGAACTAAAGCAGAAACTCGAGCACCATAAACCCGACTCTTTGGCTAGAGCCGCACGAATACCGGGAATGACTCCTGCGGCGTTATCAATTTTATTGATACACGCCAAAGCACTGGCAAAAAACGCCGCTAAGGCGTCAACACTCTGAATACTAAATTAGAGGATATTGTCGCTGGAGTTAATGGCCTTGGTTTGACCATTGATGCAGACCGTTTGTCTAAGCTTAATGACTTTGCGGCCCTGCTTTTGCGGTGGAACAAGGGCATGAACTTGATTTCCCGCCGCGATATAAATCGTCTGTTGCCACGTCACCTTTTAGATAGCCTGAGTGTCCTACCTTATCTTCACGGCGACCGCGTATTAGACGTAGGGACCGGTCCGGGTTTGCCCGGTATGCCATTGGCTATTGTTGACCCAGAAAGAACATTTACATTATGTGATCGAATGGCTAAGAGAATTAGGTTCCTATATATGGCCACGCGGGAGTTGCAAACGACCAACGTTGAACTTGAGGAGCGAAACCTCGCCAAAGATCCTTTCACAGAGCAACGCTTTAGTACCATTCTTGCTCGCGGAGTTACTCCTGGCCCAGAACTTTGGCCAATGGTTGAGCCCTATCTAGAACAAGGTGGCAGGGTAATTGTTTTTGAAAGCGCTCAAGCAGATACGTTTCTAGAAGAAGAAATAGAAAAAGAGGTTGTGGACGAAACTGAGTTAGGCTTCAAGACTGAAAAGAAAAAGTGTCTTATCCCAGGCTTAGAACATCCGCACTACTTGTGCATATTGCAGCGCGACGTGGCAGATTAGAGAACTGATGAACAAAGTTATTGCTATAGCGAACCAAAAAGGTGGTGTTGGTAAAACAACGACCAGCGTCAATCTAAGCGCATCACTAGCAGCGCAGGGTTGTAAGGTTCTACTTGTCGATCTGGATCCACAAGGTAATGCCACCATGGGTAGCGGTGTGGAAAAGCAAGAGTTAGAAGTCAGTATTTATGATTGGCTTATGCAGTCGGCGGACTTTGCGCAAATCAAGCAAGCCTCTACCGCCCTGTATGATGTTATGCCGGCAAACATAGAGTTAACGGCAGCAGAAGTGGCCTTGCTGCAAATGGACAGTCGCGAGTTTCTGCTGAAAGAGCGCATTGGACTAGACTGCTACAACTACGACTACGTCATAATCGATTGCCCTCCTTCCCTTAATATTCTTACAGTTAATGCGTTGATCTCAGCAACCGGTGTGTTGATCCCAATGCAGTGTGAGTACTATGCCCTTGAGGGGCTATCGGCACTGCTAGATACAGTTGAGGGCATCCGCAGCCATGCTAATCCAACCTTGCAAATAGATGGACTGTTGCGAACTATGTACGATCCGCGCAATAGTTTAACGAGAGATGTTTCGCGGCAACTAATCCAATTTTTTGGTGAAAAAGTCTTTCGCACAGTAGTTCCACGTAATGTGCGTTTGGCGGAGGCACCCAGCCACGGGTTGCCAGTACTGATATATGATAAGTCTTCTAGGGGTTCTTTGGCTTACCAAGCATTGGCTGGTGAGTTGCGCAAAAGACACGATGTGCAGCCCACCTAATGACAACACCGAATAACAACACTGATCAGGGTCTTCGGAAGAACAATGAGTAAAAAACGTTTAGGTAAAGGTTTAAGCGCGCTTTTATCGGATGGGGTAAAAACCGGTGCCATGGCTTCTGGAAATACAGGCCCTTCTAGCTCTGGTTCTGCCGCTGGTCTGGAAATTGATGTAGAGCAAATTAAGGCAAGCCCATATCAGCCGCGTAAGTGGTTTGAACCAATTGCACTGCAAGATCTGGCGCAATCAATAAAAAACCAAGGCCTGCTCCAACCTGTTGTGGTTCGCTCCCTTGCTCAGGGAGGCTATGAACTAATTGCTGGCGAGCGTCGTTGGCGTGCTGCCCAACTTGCTGGACTCAGCAAAATACCAGCGATAAACAAACAAGTTACCGACCGCGAAGCCTCTGCCATAGCGTTGGTTGAAAATATTCAGCGTGAAGACCTTAATGCGCTGGAGGAGGCTGTTGGCCTGGAGCGCTTGCGTAATGAATTTGAGCTGACGCAACAAGAAGTCGCAGATGTAGTAGGTAAGTCTAGGGCAGCTATTGCCAATAGCTTGCGTCTTCTAAGCTTGGGTCCGGTGGCACGTGAATTATTGGAAGATGGAAAGTTGGATATGGGGCATAGCCGAGCACTGCTTGGTTTATCTGGCTCAGCTCAAGACCAAGCGGCTCTCAAAGTAGCAGACGGCCAGCTGTCAGTGCGAGAAACCGAAGCATTGGTAAGGAAATTACTTCAAGAGCAAAGTAGTCCTAACGAAGTGAAGGCTAAACCGGCGAAAGATGCCGACACTCAGCGCCTAGAACGTAAGCTGATGGATCATTTAGGTGCCCAAGTGAACATCAAGCACGGCTCCAGTGGTCGGGGTGAGTTAGTGATCAAGTACTCCACATTAGAAGAATTGGACGGCGTTTTGGCCCACTTTCATCTATCCGATTGATATTTAGGTGAATTGTAATTGAATGGAAGCGCCGCCATCCCTATACTACGCGCCGCGAAACGTCTCATAGTCGGTCACGAGCAACATTATTTAGTGCTCAGATTGCAGGTTGTGATAGGTGTTTCGATTTGTTTAGGGCTGTTGGTTTATGACGCTCGACAAAGTTATGCCGCATTGATCGGCGCTTTAACAATAACTTTGCCAAGCACCTATATGGCATGGAGTAATAGCCGAACAAATAACCCGGTGCGTATTTTGGCGCAAGGGGTGGTTAAGACAGTGACTACCTGCTTGTTGATGGTAGGGAGCTTGGCCTACTTAAAGGTAGAGCCGCTTGGTTATTTTACTAGCTTAGTGCTGGTGCAAACGAGCTACTTGCTGGCTTTAGCGCCCCTGCTTAAAGCTGATCAAGTGGAAGAGGCAAGTTAGCTAACAAGCTAGAGATGCAAAGTTGAGCATAGTGATTCAATAAGTAACGGTAAAAATAGCGTTACGTAAACAGACGAAAAGTAAGAACGCATAAATTATAAAAGCCGCGCACGTACACTGTGTAGCCAAAAGGTCGAAGATTAATGAGCAGCGAAGCTAAGACGACAGCTGAATACATTCAGCATCACTTGACTAACCTAACTTACGGTCAGCACACCGATGGCACTTGGGGTTTTGCCCATAGTGCTGCCGAAGCTGCGCAAATGGGGTTTTGGTCAATAAACGTTGACTCAATGGTTTGGTCCATATTCTTAGGTTTAGTGTTTTGTGTGCTATTTCGCAAAGCAGCCGTTAATGCCACTGCCGGGGTCCCCGGTGGGTTGCAAAATTTCGTTGAAATGGTCGTCGAATTCATCGAAGACACCACTCAGAGTATTTTCCAGTACAAGAATGACCTTATAGCCCCACTTGCTATGACCATATTCGTTTGGGTCTTTCTAATGAACGCAATGGACCTTGTCCCTGTCGATTGGATTCCTGAGCTGGCAACATTAGCTGGTATTTCTCACATGAAGGTAGTTCCATCAACAGATCCGAACATCACCATGTCCATGGCGCTATCGGTATTCGTGTTGATTATTTATTACAGCATTAAGTGTAAGGGCGGTATGGGCTTCCTCAAAGAACTGACCTTGCACCCTTTCCCTTCGGTGTTCGCAATTCCCGTAAACTTTTTGCTGGAATTTGTTTCATTGATTGCCAAGCCTCTATCACTAGGTCTGCGCTTATTCGGCAACATGTATGCTGGTGAAATGATATTTATCCTGATCGCGCTGATGTTTGGCGGTGGCGTAGTATTCTTTATTTTCGGTGGTGCTTTGCAGTGGGTATGGGCGGTTTTCCACGTTCTCGTGATAACCCTGCAAGCATTCATTTTCTCTGTTTTGACTATTGTGTACCTAGCACAGGCGCATGATGCGGATGAGCATTGATAAGTAAGCCTCTGGAAGAAGGCTGAGTGCGGCTAAGCCGCTAAATTTAAATTGTAAATTGGAGTAGAAATGGAACTTACAGGACTATTGTTTATCGCTGGTGGTCTAATGATGGGACTAGGCGCTGTAGGGGCTGCCGTTGGTGTAGGCGTGTTGGGTGG
>CAJJDH010000030.1 GCA_905182905.1 marine gamma proteobacterium HTCC2089
TCACCGCAAGACCTGGGGCACGAAATCCGTCTTTCTGCCATTGTGCTATATCAGTTTTGAGATCACTGCGTATAGATTTGGCTAACGCGTTGCCATCGAGTATCTGCGCGGTCATGTATCCTCCTAAAACGACAGTTTACTACTCAGTTAGACCTTTCACTAACTTTCAAGCTAAATTTTTTTCCCCGTTGGGTCTGTTAAGGCAAGTTTATGGCCTCAGAGAGCTAATATTGGCTAAAAAGCGCCGAAGTAGTTTGACCACTATTTTTTTGATCAGTATGATGCGCACCGCACTGTAGTGAAGTTGACTCAGTAAATCGGGGTATAGCGCAGTCTGGTAGCGCGCCTGCTTTGGGAGCAGGATGTCGGGAGTTCGAATCTCTCTACCCCGACCATTTTTTATCGGCGACTGGAAGCACCTTTCAGCGCTTACCCAAAAAGTTCTTCAATCCACTGCAAATTACTTACATCTATAGATTGAAGAGGTGACTTATATCTGGGGGTATAGCTCAACTGGATAGAGCAACGCCCTTCTAAGGCGTAGGTTCGGGGTTCGACTCCCTGTGCCCCTAGATATAAGTTAGTCACAACGCCTGCTTCTTCTGCCAAGCGATGGTCATTTTTCCCCGCAAGAACCGTCAAAAATCCCCAAGAGCACTAGGTTAATCGGATCTTTGCCAATTTGTACCGTTAATGCCCAATCTATTCTAAGAGAACACCGAAAACCTCTGGCGTCCTGATCAACTCACCCCTATAATTCCCGCTGCTGTGGTGGGCGTAGCTCAGTTGGTAGAGCTCCGGATTGTGATTCCGGCGGTCGTGGGTTCAAACCCCATCGTCCACCCCAATTCAGTTTTTGTTGCACATGTTCATCAAGTTTCACGGGCAGCAAGGGCATTATTTCTCCCTCAAGACGACAAAGACCTCAGAGAAGATAGATACCCCAAAAGGGTAAGGACTTACTCTGCTCTTTTGTTAGTCCGCATAAATGCTCCTAGTGAAGTATACGAACCGAACGCAGACCCTTGGTTGTTCAAAAGTAGATGTAACATCACACGCGACAAGCCATTATGTAAATGGCTTGCAAGGAAAGTGATTTCACCTGTGTGGTTTTTCCTGTTTGACGCGGCTTGATTTCGGCTAGGTCATTTCAATGGCGACCTTAAACGCTGGCCGATTTGCTACACGCTCCACATAAGCTTTTAGGTGGGGCATATCTTCGTTTACACAGCCAAGCCTATTACCCATAAAGCATGCATGACCCAACATTATGTCAGCGGCAGAAAAATCACCAATTAGGTAATCTTTTCCAGCCAGAGCATCGTTTACAGGTTCCAATGCTTTGCTGAGTAATCGCTGAGCTTGGCCTAGTGCTTTCTCGTCTCTTCGTTCAGGGGGTAGCAGGATAGTTTGCACAACAATAGTGTTAACTGGTGGCATGACCATTCCCTCGCAATAGTGAAACCATTGTAGGTAGTCTGGGAATAGGGTGGAGTTTTCGTCTGGTTTGAGTCCGCCATTTTTATGCCTTGCGATAACATATTCAACAATTGCGCCAGATTCAAAGATGGATATATCGCCATCATCCAAAACGGGTACACGCCCAAGAGGGTGCCGTGCCCTATGTTCGTCGGACTTTAGGTCTTTGGGGTGAAAGGCCATTTTGTTGATTTCATAAGGTAAGTCTAGTTCTTCTAATAGCCAAACAATTCTTCCGGCACGGGAATTTGGAGCAAAATGTAACTTCAACATTGTAGGTAATCCTCGGTTTCAGGTTGTTGATAGTGAATATTTGCTAATAGTTTTATACCTTCACCCCGCAAGGTGCAATTGTTGTTGGTGGAGAGCGCCTGCATTTACTAAACAGGGTAGGGCATTTTGGGAGTCTGTTTTGGTAAATCTTTTTCGCGCCTCTTGTCGTTAGTTTTCAGCGCGCTTCGCCCTAAAAATTTCGGTGCGAATAATTAGCATAAATCGTTTCTGGCATATGCTAAGTTTTGGGCATCAAATTTTTGCTGGGGAGCAGAGTATGAAATCTGAATTGTGTGAAAAGCTTGGCATAGAGTTTCCAATATTTGCCTTTAATCACTGTCGTGACGTAATCGTTGAAGTATCTAAAGCCGGAGGCATGGGGATTCTTGGCGCTGCCGGGCTTTCGCCTGAAGCTTTAGAAATCGAGTTAAAGTGGATTGATGATCACATTGACGGCAAACCTTATGGTGTAGACATCATTGTACCGACCACAATGGCGGCTCAAGACAATGAAGTGCCAACAGATATTAGTGCACTGGTGCCTGATGAGCATAGAAATTTTGCCGCATCGGTGCTGGCCCAGCATGGTCTCGATAGCGGCGGAATATACGACTTTAGCGCAAGTACCAGTGACGCATTTTTAGGTGAGAGCAAGGCTGCGGCGTTGATGGATGTGGCGTTTTCCCACCCGATCAAAATGATTGCCAATGCACTTGGAGTGCCACCGCGTTACATGTTGGAGCTGGGTAAGGCTAATAATGTTGCGGTAGCAGCTTTGGTTGGTGCTAAAGAACATGCCGTAAAGCAAGCAGAAGCTGGAGTCGATGTTATCGTCGTACAAGGCACAGAAGCCGGTGGCCATTGTGGTGAAGTATCGACCATGGTGCTAGTGCCTGAGGTTTGTGAAGCTATAAAGGAATTTAAGAATATTTCTGTGCTTGCTGCGGGAGGCATTATCTTGGGCAGGCAAATGGCTGCTGCAATGACCATGGGCGCTCATGGTGCATGGACCGGTTCTATGTGGTTAACCACATCTGAAGCCTCTACTTCCCAAGTGATTAAAGAAAAAATGCTCTCTACTAATTCCAGAGATACAGTTCGTTCACGCAGTCGTACGGGCAAGTATTCACGACAAATGCGCTCGCCTTGGACGGATGCCTGGGAAGATGAGCATGCGCCGGATCCATTACCCATGCCGCTACAACCCTTGGTTAGCGAGCCAGCATTGAGCAAAATTACCAAAATGGCAGAGGGCGGGCACCCGGGGGCTAGGCAACTGGCTACTTATTGGGTGGGCCAGGGAGTGGGTCTGATGAATGAAGTGCAGTCGTGCAAAACAGTTATGTACGAGTTCATGCAAGACTTCTTAGCCGCCACGGAAAAAATGCAGAGAATAATGGGTGATTAGGCTCACTCGCGCATAGACATCACCCATCTAGGAAGTTGTTTAGTAGGTGGTTACAGCATCCTTGTAGGTGGCCCCTTGGGGCCAGAAAATTCGAAATTGGGACCAACGTTAGACACTGTCGCCCCTGACTCGACGCTTCGAGAGAAAGGTGAACATTTCTAAAACATTTGCGTGAATCGTGGTGTAAGATAGTCGGCGATTTGACCTATGCGGTTTCGTAAGTCACAACGAATTTTGGTAGGGGGTGCAACATTTTGCACTTAATAGTTAAGAGGGAATGAATCTCTTAGCTAACCCATTTCTTTTGTATCCACCTCAAATGAATTAGAGAATGAACGTATCTATTGAAACAATGACGGGCCTTGAACGGCGATTAACCATAGCCATCGACAGCAATCAGTTTGAAGACCAGATAGCATTAAGATTAGAAGACGCGCGCGGCAAAGTGAAGTTGCCAGGTTTTAGAGCGGGCAAGGTACCTTTAAAGGAAGTTAGACGCCGTTACGGTAGCGCTATTCGCGCTGAAGTAGCTGGCGAGTTGATGCAAAGCAGTTTTGCTCAAGCAGTTCAGCAAGAATCCTTAACACCGGCTGGATCGCCTAAGTTAGACGTAATCAAAATGGATCCAGGTATAGATTTTGAATTCACTGCAACCTTCGAGGTTTTTCCATCGGTAGAACTCGCTAACTTTGACAAGATTGCTGTTAAGCGACCTAGCGCGGAAATCGCCGACTCTGATTTAGAAGATATGGTTGCCAAGTTACGTGAACAGAATGCTACACAAGAAGTAGTCGAACGCCCGTCAGCCGATGGAGATAACATTACCGTAGACTTTGAAGGCACATTAGACGGTGAGCGTGTTGAATCAGCATGCGGCGAAGGGATGTCTTTTAATATTGGCAAAGGCCAGATGATTGAAGACTTTGATAAAGGCGTTATCGGGTTATCTGCCGGTGAAGAATCAACATTTGACGCAGTATTCCCAGATGATTATCAAGCTGAGGATATGCAGGGAAAAACTGTTCAATTCAGCGTCAAAGTGATTGATGTTAAAGAAACGCAGCTGCCAGAGTTGAATGAAGAGTTCTTCAAGAAGTTCGGTATTGATGAAACTACCGAAGAAGCGTTTCGCACTGAAGTGAAAGCTAATATGACTCGAGAACTAGATTCAGCAATTAAGAATCAAGTTAAGCAGCAGGCGATGGACGGATTAGGCGAGATCCATGATTTTGCGCTACCTCATGATGTGGTACACCGTGAAATTCACGTGCTCAAAGATCAAATGATGAGTCAGTTTCAGATGCCTCCTGGTCAAGCTCAACAGCTCGATTTGCCAGATGCGTTATTTCAAGACCAGGCAGAAAAACGTGTCAAAGTTGGCCTTGTTGTGAACGAAATCATGACTAGCAAAGCTATGGCCGCAGACCCAGAAAAGATAGATGCACGCTTGCAGGAAATTGCAGCACCTTACGGTGAGCCAGATCAAGTGATTGAATGGTATCGAAGTAATCCGGAGCAAATGAACAATATTGAAATGGCCGTACTTGAAGATCAAGTAGTCGACCTCATAATGGAACAAGCCACGGTAGAAGAAGTAGTGTCTACCTATACTGATGTGATCAGTGGAGCAGCTATTGCAGAGCCTGAAGAGTCCAGTGATGAAGACGCTGGAGCCGAAAAGTAGGTTACTGAAAAACAATAGAGATTATTAGATAAGCGCAGTACTTGCCGGCTGAGGTCGGCAGACTTGGAGAAAAAAATGTCAGATATTCGAGATCGATTAACCCAGCCAGCGCAAGGGTTAGGTATGGTCCCAATGGTTGTAGAGCAAACCGCTCGTGGCGAACGTGCTTACGACATCTATTCCAGACTATTGAAGGACCGTATCATCTTTTTGGTGGGTCCCGTAGAAGATCACATGGCAAACCTTGTAGTTGCTCAGATGTTGTTCTTGGAATCTGAAAATCCAGATAAAGACATCAATCTTTACATCAACTCCCCGGGTGGCTCGGTGACGGCTGGGCTGTCTATTTACGACACAATGCAGTTTGTTAAGCCTAATGTGAGCACTTTATGTGTGGGACAGGCCGCTAGCATGGGGGCATTTTTGTTAGCTGCTGGTGCTCCTGGTAAGCGCTATGCGCTGCCCAACTCGCGCATGATGTTGCATCAACCGTCAGGTGGTTCGCGCGGAGTGGCGTCAGATATTGAAATTCAAGCGCAAGAGATCTTGTTAATGCGCGAGCAGTTAAACAATATTATTGCCAAGCATACTGGTCAAGATGTAGAAACCGTGGCAAAAGATACCGATAGGGACTTTTGGATGAGTCCTGATGCAGCGAAAGAGTATGGTCTTGTCGATGAAGTGCAGTTGAGCCGAACAGATCGCGCCGAGTCAGCTAAAGATTAGGTTATTTTCAGCAGGCCCGTGGGCTTGCATTAAAGCTCCTGAGCAAGCAATGTAATCAGGATTGAAAAGTCTCGTGTTGCAGTTTTACTGCGATGTTAGGACGCGAGAATGGAATGTGAAAGCCAAGTGTTGTGCAAATTAGCAGCGGATACTTGGCAAGAGTAATGGGATATCGAAGCTATGTCGGAAGAAAATGGCAGTGGGGACGATTCAGGCAAGTTATTGTACTGTTCGTTTTGTGGCAAGAGCCAACATGAGGTTCGCAAGCTAATTGCGGGACCTTCAGTATTTATCTGTGATGAATGTGTCGAATTGTGTAATGACATCATCAGAGAAGAAGTTTCAGAAGCTGCTCAATCAAGTGAAGCCAGTAAACTTCCGGTGCCCACCGAGATTAATAAAACCCTAGACGAATATGTAATTGGTCAGGAGCACGCGAAGAAGGTGCTTTCTGTTGCCGTCTACAATCATTACAAGCGTCTAAATTACGCAGCAAAAAAAGACGACGTTGAGTTGTCAAAATCGAATATTTTGCTCATTGGCCCGACGGGTTGCGGTAAAACCTTGCTAGCTGAAACATTAGCTAGGATGCTTGATGTACCCTTTACTATTGCTGATGCCACAACGCTCACAGAAGCTGGGTATGTTGGTGAGGACGTAGAAAACATAATCCAAAAGCTGCTGCAAAAGTGTGATTATGATGTGGAGCGCGCTCAGGTAGGCATAGTCTATATCGATGAAATCGACAAAATTTCAAGAAAGTCAGATAATCCATCCATCACTCGGGATGTTTCAGGCGAGGGCGTTCAACAGGCCTTATTGAAGCTCATCGAGGGCACGGTTGCCTCTGTTCCTCCTCAAGGTGGTCGAAAGCATCCTCAGCAAGAATTTTTGCAGGTAGATACCTCTAAGATCCTATTTATCTGCGGTGGTGCCTTTGCTGGCCTAGATCGAGTGATTTCTGACCGTTCAGACAAGTCTGGTATCGGGTTTGGCGCACAGGTCAAGGGCGATTCTGATCGCACGAGTATTGGCGAGACACTGCGCTCCGTGGAACCTGAAGATTTAGTTCGCTATGGCCTTATCCCAGAATTTGTTGGGCGGTTGCCAGTTGTCGCAACATTGGGTGAGTTAGACAACGATGCCCTGATCCGAATTCTTACAGAACCGAAAAACTCTCTGACCAAGCAATACACCAAGTTGTTTGAGATGGAAGGAGTGGACGTAGACTTCCGTGATGATGCATTGCACGCCATAGCGAATAAGGCCACAGAGCGCAAAACTGGCGCGCGTGGACTGCGTTCGATACTTGAAGCGGTGTTGTTAGACACAATGTATGAACTGCCTGCGTCTGAATCAGTCAGCAAAGTAGTCATTGATGAAAGTGTGATCAAAGGTGAGAGTGAGCCAATGTTGATCTACGAAAATCTAGATCAAGCGAAAGTCGCACCTGAAGACTAAGAGCCTGCATTGTCGTTCATTAGGCCACGCCGCTCGCGTGTTTAGCGAGCGGCGTAGTCTGTCTTCTTTTTGGTTAACACCAACCATAATAATTCATCAGCAAAAGTGTATATTTTAAGGGCGAAAGCCCTTGAGGTTTAGCTTATCGTCCGCATTGTAATACCTAGCCTATTGAGTATTTAGAGAGAAATTATGTCGAATGACGCTATTGAGTTTCTTCCGGTTCTACCATTAAGAGATATGGTGGTATATCCCCACGGTGTGCACCCATTATTTGTTGGCACAGAAAGTTCCATTCAAGCACTCGACGCCGCAATGGCGGACGATAAACAAATTTTCCTTGTAGCGAAGATAGATCCAGATAAAGCCGAAGTGGAAGACGGTGATTTATATGCCATGGGTACCGTTGCCAGCATATTACAATTACTCAAGCTCCCTGATGGTACAGTTAAAGTCTTGGTTGAAGGTGGTCAGAGAGCTGAGGTCAAAGGCTTAGATTTTGAGGTGGATTATATCCGCGCGGAAGTAGAGGTACGCCCTGAGCCGGAAGTAGAGCGCAGGGAAGCCGATGCACTGAATAAAACTCTACTTGCCCAGTTTGAAGGCTTTGCCCAAAGCGGTAAAAAAATTCCACAGGAAGTGCTGGCGTCATTATCTGGGATCGATGATCCCTCGCGTCTTATGGATACAATGGCGGCGCAAATGTCATTGGACATTAAGGATCGGCAAAATATCCTCGAAACGGTGGATATTAGCGAACGTACTGAGCTGCTGCTGGGCATGATGGATGCAGGTTTAGCCTTGATTCAAGTCGAAAAGCAGGTTCGTGGGCGCGTAAAGAAGCAGATGGAACAAAGTCAGCGCGATTACTATTTGAATGAGCAAATGAAAGCTATTCAAAAAGAAATGGGTGACGATTCAGCAAATGAAACTGACGAGCTGCAGGAAAAAATTGATGCCTTAGGAATGCCTACTGAGGCTAAGGAAAAAACTCAATCCGAGCTCAATAAACTGAAAAATATGGCACCAATGTCCGCAGAGGCAACGGTAGTCAGAAGCTTTATTGATTGGATGGTAAGTATTCCTTGGAGTAAGAAAAGCCGCGTCCGCAAAGATTTACAGGCGGCGCAAAAGATACTTGATGAAGATCACTTTGGTTTAACCGAGGTCAAAGAGCGCATCGTAGAGTATCTAGCGGTGCAAAATCGCACCAGCAAGTCAAAGAGCCCAGTGTTATGTTTAGTGGGTCCTCCAGGGGTGGGTAAAACAAGTTTAGGTGAGAGTATTGCTCGCGCTACCAACCGAAAGTTTGTACGGATGGCGCTAGGCGGCGTTCGTGATGAGGCCGAGATAAGAGGCCACAGGCGCACTTATATTGGATCTTTGCCGGGTAAAGTCATCCAAAAGATGAGCAAAACAGGAGTGGTAAACCCACTATTCTTGCTTGATGAAATCGACAAGATGGGCATGGATATGCGCGGCGATCCAGCCAGTGCCCTGCTAGAAGTTCTTGATCCAGAGCAAAATAGCACGTTCAACGACCATTATTTGGAGGTGGATTACGATTTATCTAACGTATTCTTTGTGTGTACTTCAAATTCAATGAATATTCCTGCGCCTTTGTTGGATCGTATGGAAGTAATCCGCCTGCCCGGATACACCGAGGACGAGAAATTGGGTATTGCTCGTCGCTACTTGGTACCCAAGCAAATTAAGAATAATGGCCTGAAAGGTAGCGAGTTAGAAATTACTGACGCAGCTCTCGTAGATCTTATTCGTTACTATACCCGTGAAGCGGGTGTGCGCGGTTTAGAAAGAGAAATCTCGAAAGTGGCGCGTAAAGTCGTAAAAGAACAGTCTCTGGATCAAACGGCAACTAAGAAGTCTTTCCCCAAGACGGTTGTCGATGGACCGGAGCTGGAAAAATATTCTGGTGTGCGTAAGTTTAGTTATGGTTTGGCAGAAGAAGAAAGCCAAGTCGGTATTGTTACAGGTTTGGCTTGGACACAGGTTGGTGGTGAGCTGTTGAGTATTGAAGCTGTTGCAGTGCCGGGTAAAGGACGGCAGATCAAAACAGGCTCATTAGGCGACGTAATGCAGGAATCTATCCAAGCAGCGTTGACAGTTGTACGCAGTCGCGGACAATCTTTGGGGCTCGCTGACGACTTCCATGAAAAAAGCGATTTACACATTCACGTCCCAGAAGGCGCAACTCCAAAAGATGGTCCAAGTGCAGGCATTGGTATGTGTACTGCGATGATCTCGGTATTAACTGGTATTCCAGTAAAGGCTAATGTTGCAATGACCGGTGAAATTACGTTGCGCGGCCAAGTGTTACCCATTGGTGGACTAAAAGAGAAGTTGCTCGCAGCACATCGCGGTGGCATCAAACACGTTGTCATTCCTCACGAAAATGAGAAAGATCTGATAGAAATACCGGATAATGTGAAAAGTAATTTAGAAATTCATGCGGTTAAGTGGATAGACGAGGTGCTAGAAATAGCACTTGAGAGCATGCCTGAACCGAAAATACTGCATGATGGTGCAAGCGAAGATGTAAGCTCCGAGACAAAAAAGGATTCTGGCACGGCGGAGACGCCTTCTGGTATAAGCCCTCACTAGCAAAGTCTTGCGCGCATTAGCTTGCGCCAGCCTAGCTGTGTTGGTATAAAATGAAGATCCCGAAAGGGGTCTAAAATTAACTGTAAACGCATAGAGAAAATAAGCCGTATTGGATGTGAGTTTTGCTCCTCATCCCACCAGCTATTCTATCGATAGGCGTATTTATGAGGGGCAAGTATGAATAAGAGCGAATTGGTAGACCACATATCTGAATCAGCAGATATTTCAAAGACTGCTGCAAGCAGAGCTTTAGAGTCAACATTAGAAGCAATAACCGGCTCCTTAAAGGACGGTGAATCAGTTGCGTTAGTTGGATTTGGAACATTCCTGGTACGTGACCGTGCGGCACGTCCTGGTCGTAACCCAAAGACTGGCGAAACGATTCAAATTTCTGCTGCCAAAGTTCCTGCTTTTAAGCCGGGCAAGGCGCTCAAGGACGCTTTAAACTAGCGGCCAATGGGTGAAAAAGAAGGGCGCCGATAAAGCGCCCTTTTTTATTTCTTTATCTTTTTAAGTCTTACTATTTTTACGTTTAAGGTGTGGCTAGCATGTTGCAGCAACTACGAGATCAAACTCAATCAACCGGCTTCAAAATATTAGTAGTGGCCATCATATTGGTCCTCACGCTATTTGGATTTGGTGCTACTAACGTCTTTCTTGGAGGTGACCCTAAGGTTGCTCAAGTCGGTGATTTTGACATCACTGAAAATGTGTTGAATGTTGAGACAGAGCGCGAAAAGCGACGAATTCTTTCTCAGGTAGGACCGGACTTTGATCCGAACGATATTGACAGACTGCAGTTACAGCAATCTGCTCTTAACCAGCTTATCAATCGTCAAGTGTTGTATCAAACGGCGGCTGACCTAGGCATTAAAGTTTCCCAGAAAGAAGTCAACAAACAGCTTTTGGCAAGCCCGGTTTATCAGGTTGGTGGCGAATTTAACGAGGCCATTTATCGTCAGCAGCTGCAAGTGATGGGTTATCAACCAGTAGAATTTTTAAACGAATACGCTGGCGCATTGAGCGTAGAGCAATTACGCGGCGGTGTAGTGGATGGCACCCTAGTGCTTGATTGGGAAATCGCTGAAGCGGTTAAAGTACTAGAGCAGCGTCGAGACTTTGCTTATTTGCCACTAGACCTTGCAGTGTACTCAGCAGCGGCTGAGGTTGGTTCTGAGGAGGTCCAGGCACGTTATGCTCAAGACCAAGATCTGTATATGACGCCTTTAACCGTGGACATTGAATACATCAGCTTAGCTGTCGCAGATTTAGCCGTTGGGTTAGAAAGCGAAGTGAGTGAAGACGAATTGCTAGCCATGTATGAAGTGGATCGAGCAGCGGCGTCTTCCGCAGATGAGCGCGATAGCTCGCATATTCTCATTCAAGTTAACGATGCTATTGATGACGCAACTGCGCTGCAAAGAATCAACGAAATCGCCCAACGTATAAACAATGGCGAAAGTTTTGCAGATGTTGCTAAGGAAGCCTCAGAAGATCTTGGTTCAGCCGAGCAGGGTGGCGCTCTAGGTTCAGCCGGAAAGGGTGTTTTTGAAGCCTCTTTCGAAGAAGCTTTATGGGCGTTGACCACAGTTGGGCAAGTATCTAAACCCGTTAGAACAGACTTCGGCTATCACCTGATACAACTCAACAATATTATTGCGACTCAATATCCCTCATTTGCCGAAGAATTACCCCTATTGAAAGAACGGGTAAAAGTTGAGCTGGCTGAAGAGCAATATTCAGAACAATTAGACCAACTTGAGCGCAGTGCTTACGATGAGCGTTACTCGCTAGCAGAAACTGCCAACGCATTGGGCCTGTCAGTCGCTCAAATTTCTGGTATTACGGAAAGTTCTATGGCCTCTGGTGAAGAGGGTGATGCTAACGCTTTGGTCAACAATCCAGACGTTCTGGAAGCACTATTTAGTGAAGAGGTATTGGCTGGCGAGAATAGCCAAATGATTCAAGTTAGTGATACCGAAGCTGTAGTGGTAAGAGTAGCTCAGCAATACGAGCCGACCGAGATCGCATTAGAAGATGTTGCGCAGGATATTGAGGCTGAATTGCGCAGCGAAAGAGGTTTAGCTGCTATAGAGGAAGCTAAACTAGATGCCATAACCGCGCTAGAGGCGGGTACTGGCGTCAGCGAGGTTGCTACTTCTCTAGGTGAACGTTGGGTCACTCTAGAAAGCGTTGGGCGTATTAAAGGCGTACAAGAAGTTCCCGTAGAAATTTTGCAGGAAGCTTTTAGGCTACCAAGGCCCAGTGCTGGCGGAAAATCTATTGGTTCTGCGGATTACGAGCTAGGTAGCGCGCTCGTGATTGTGACCCAGGTTTCCCCCGGAGACGTAAATGCTACGACTGATGCCCAAGTGGAACAGTTTAACCAGATCATAGATTCAAGAGTGGAGCGTGCCGAGTTTATCGCTTTCTTCCAAGCAGCAGAAAACTCAGTAGGCGTTGTACGGCCTGAATAAAGCTCAATTAGATGGCGGTAAAATGTGAGGCTTACTGTTTAGTCTCGAAGCGCTCTTAGCGGCCGCCAACAGTGTCTATGTAAAGAGTCAGATGTTGTCCTGGCTGTAGATACTGTTTTGGGTCTATGCCGTTCCAGTTGCTAATTGCCGGTACGTTCGTTTTGAACTTGCTGGCAATCCTACTCAAAGAATCTCCATTGCGAACCCTATAACGTATCTTGCGCATTACCTTGGGCGGCTCATCAACACCTGTAAATGAGTGACTAAGATTCGCATTAGGCACCACAATATTCTGGCCTATGCGTAATGTTGCCCTGCGGCCAATTTCGTTTTCCTTGACCAAAGCGGCAATAGTTACTTGGTACTGTTTAGCAATGCGCCAGAGCGAATCGCCGCTGCGAACCTTATGGGTAATGGTATGAGCGCTAGCCTTCTTGGTAACCGCTCTTTGTGAAAGTGGCACTCTTAAGTTATCACCAATGAAAATTCGATTGCTCTTTAAGCCGTTGATTCGCCTGAGTGTACTCACTTCGGTCTTATAACGTTGAGCTAGCACACTTAGAGTTTGGCCAGAACTGACTTTAATATCTAGCCAGGAAAGTCGCTCACCCTCCGGTACCGAATTTAGAGTTTGCTGCAGTGCAATAGCACGTGCAGCTCTTGTCTCGTCCATGATCGGCTCGTCTGGACTCATTGCCGTATAGGGGAGGATTAGGTGGTTTGGGCCGTTACTGGGGGTCTGACTGCGTTTTAGCGCTGGATTCCAGCGATATAGCGTTGCACTGGGCACATTGCTCAGCTCTACCAGTTTGGCGACATCAAACTGGCCCGGTAGGCTCAAAATAAAGAAGTTCTTTTGCATTACCACGTTAGGTAGCTGCACATTGTACTTAGCAGGGTTTTTCACAATTGCCGCCATAGCTAAGAGGCGGGGCACATAGGCCCGGGTCTCCCTTGGCAGCTTTAAGGCAAAAAAGTCCTTGCTGTCGCCTCGGCGAATAGCCTTGGATACAGTGCCTCCACCAGCGTTATAGGCCGCTACCGCTAAAAGCCAATTATCGAAACGTTTGTTCAAGCGGGTCAAGTAGGTAAGGGCTGCGTCAGTTGAGGTAATTAGATCTCGGCGCCCATCATAATTGGCATTGATTTGTAGGCCATATTGCTTCGCTGTAGGCGCCATAAATTGCCACAGACCATTCGCGCCATAGGGTGAAAATGCATAGGGGTCCAGTGCACTCTCAATAATCGGCAATAACGCTAATTCAGCCGGTAAATCCTTCTCAAGGATTTGCTCCAGGATATATGGTAAATAGTTTTGTATGCGACTTTCTAAACGCCGCCAATATTTTGGATTGTTTTCAAACCAACGTATTTCTTGTTGTACAGCACGCCGGTCTAGCTGGTGATCCAACACAAGGCCGCCGCGCAATTCTGCCCACAGATCGTCATACAGGCCTATTTCTGGTGTGGTTTCAGTTTCTGTTGAACCTTCTTTAATCTCTATAGCAGATAGGCCACTTGGCATTGCCACTGGGAGGCCTATATCTTCAGCAGTGTCAGGCGCTGTCGTTTGTGTGGGAATACCTTGTTGACTAAGCTGGTTTTGACAGCCCGTAAGCGCGAGCAGCGCCAGGCAACTGCAAGAAAGTTCTTTTATCCAACCGGTTCTATTTGATTTTGCCAAAATGATTGTTGCTCTAGCTTTAAACGTCATAAACTGGCGGCGGATATTAACCGAAGTGTTCGCTACATGAACAGATTTAGTCGCTCAATGAATACGTCCAAATCTGCGGGTTTATGGTCCAGTGCGTTAGGTAAAAAGACATGTTCGCTACAAATGCCAGAGATCGCACCCCTTACTCGCCTTATGCATGGGGATGTGGTTCTCTGGATTGGCGATTGTCCAGATGCAGGGGTCGCCTTGCAAGGTTGCATGATTCGCCATACGATTTTCGCGTCTCAAGCTCAGACAACTGGCCCGACCCGGCCGCAGTCTATGTTACGGATTGACTTACAAAACTTGCCTTTTCCTACGGGTAGTCTAGATGGCTTGGTGCTACATCATAGCTTGGAGTTAGTAAGTGACCCACGCGCCGCCATGAAAGAAGTAGAGAGA
The DNA here is from genome assembly GCA_905182905.1 of marine gamma proteobacterium HTCC2089. Lineage (GTDB taxonomy): Bacteria > Pseudomonadota > Gammaproteobacteria > Pseudomonadales > Azotimanducaceae > UBA4421. The sequence continues at coordinate 14,247 of CAJJDH010000030.1, forward strand.
GTTTTAGTGCCTGGCGGCAAACTGCTTATCTGTGGTTTTAACCCTTTTAGTTTGTATGGACTGCGCCGTTTATACGCAGCAGTTTTTGCGGATCCCATGAGTACCCACAACTTGGTCAATCCAATGCGCTTATTTGACTGGCTTGCATTACTCGATTTGCAACTTGACCGCCCACCGAAATACTTTGAATACAGCCTTCCTGTTAGTCAAAGCCCTCTGACTTGGCTGCAGAACCAGCTTCGAGGGCGCAAGTGGCTGGATCCCAAATTGGCTAGCACGCCGTGGCTAGTAAATGCTGCGGGTAGATTGAGAGAATTTGTCGCGAGTACTAAATTACCGTTTGGTGGATTGTTGATAATCAGTGCCACTAAACAGGCGGCTTCAACTAATATGCAGATCATTGATAAGAAGGTCGGCATGAGCAAGAAGCGTGCTCTTAGGCCTGCTGTACTGCACAAAATTGGCGTTAATAAGGAATAAGAGAGCTAAATGTCCGTCGAAATATTTACTGATGGAGCCTGTAGGGGCAACCCTGGTCCTGGAGGCTGGGCGGCCTTGTTGCGTAAAGGCACTACTGAAAAGATGATATCTGGGGCTGAGGAAATTTCTACCAACAACCAGATGGAACTTATGGCTGCCATTCAAGGTTTGGAACAATTGAAAAAACCAGTGCGTGTGACCCTTACCACGGATTCACAATACGTGAGGCAGGGGATTACCCAGTGGATTGAAGGCTGGAAGCGCAATGGTTGGATGACATCGCAAAAAAAACCGGTCAAGAACCGGGAGTTGTGGCAGCGTTTAGATGCAGCAGTAGCCGAGCATCAAGTTGAGTGGCTTTGGGTAAAAGGTCACAGCGGACACAGAGAAAATGAAATGGTCGACCAAGCGGCAAATGACGCCATTGATATTATGCAGGCACAATAATGAGACAGATTGTATTAGATACGGAAACTACCGGGCTTGAGGTTGCGCTGGGTCATAAGATTATTGAGATCGGTGCTATCGAAATGATAGACCGCAAATTTACCGGGCGGCATTTTCATAAGTACCTAAACCCTGAACGTGAGATTGATGACGGCGCGAAAGAAGTGCACGGTATCACTGAAGCGTTTCTCGCCGACAAACCCAAATTTGCAGATATTTGGGAGGAACTTGAACGTTTTTTAGATGGCGCTGAGTTGATTATTCACAACGCGGTCTTTGATATTTCTTTTCTCGATAGCGAAATTCGCGCCCTAGTGCGTCAAGGTTTGGCACCACAGCGCAAAATCGAAGATTTTTGTGGCGTAATTGATTCATTGGCGATCGCTAGAAAAAAGCATCCTGGGCAAAAGTTAAACCTTGATGCGTTATGCCGCCGTTATGCGGTAGATAACTCTCAGCGCGAGTTACATGGAGCGCTCTTGGACGCTGAGATTTTGGCAGATGTTTATCTGCTGATGACGGGTGGTCAAACCAATTTATTTGGGACGGGGAACAACTCTAACGATGATTCCTCAGGCCAAAATGAGAGCCAGATAGACCACAGTTGGGATATTCCTCCTCTACGCCAAGTAATGGCCAGTGTTGAAGACATGGCTGCACATGAGGCGTTATTAGATTTGATTGCACAGAATAGCGATGGTGGACCTGTTTGGCGGCGCGAGCGTTAGCCCAGAACTGCGGCGATAGCTACCTAACTGAAGCAAGCCCTTCTACTCGCTGACGAGCAAAAGGGCGTTACAAAGCGGTTCAATAAGTTCTACAGTATGTAGTTAACACATGCCCAACCAGTTACACCCATTACAATAGTGTACGGCAGAGCCATGGTTACCATGCGCATATAGCTTAGTCTGATGAGCGGAGCGATGGATGAAGTGAGCAAAAACAAGAATGCTGCCTGTCCATTTGGTGTTGCCACGCTTGGGATATTGGTTCCTGTGTTGATGGCAATTGCCAGCAAATCAAATTGGTCTCTAGTGATAGAGCCATTGTCCAAGGCAGCTTTCACTTCGCCAATGTAGACTGTCGCCACAAATACGTTATCACTGATCGCTGATAGCAATCCGTTAGCGATGTAGAACATGCCAGGCTGCACATCCAACGGCAGGCTCAGTACATAGGCTATTACTGGCGAAAACAGATGCTGATCGTGGATAACACCAACCACACCAAAGAAGACGACAAGCAAGGCTGTAAAAGGCAGTGCCTCTTCAAATGCGTGGCCTAAGTCATGCTCTTCAATAACGCCGTTAAACGCAGTTTGTAGCACGATAATGCTTAGGCCAATGAGGCCGACTTCGGCAACGTGATTAGCTAATGCCCATATCAAAATCAGACCAGAGATGGCTTGAATGATGAGTCTTGCGTTGTCTCGGTCAGTTCTGCGAGCGCTTTCGGCTACGTCAAAGTCCGTGAGGATGCCGCGAACACGTTCGGGTAGCTGGGTACCATAGCCCAGAATTTTTATTTGCTCTAGCACGACACAGGTAATTAGACCCGCCAC
>CAJJDH010000031.1 GCA_905182905.1 marine gamma proteobacterium HTCC2089
CCAGCAGCCAAGCACTGTCCTGTACGGGGCCATTAATACACGACCAGAGCGGCTCCAGAGAAATCCAAGTAACAGATGAGACATTTGCTCAAATGCTGGGGAAAAATACGCCTGAGGGAGAACCATCTCGCCCCTTCCACGCTAATTCATCGTTAGCGGAAATCGGCACAACTTGGCTGGGTGCAAAAGTAAAAGAAAAAGCTGTTGAGGGCTTTTTGGGCGGCATGGGCCTAGGTAACAATGACGCTACCATTCGCAAAATGTTCGAAGAAATGGCTAACCATATGCCGTTGCGTGGCATTGTTTTATTTCAACAAGGAAGATTCAGCTACCGCAAAATGCATCTACTGTTGGCCATCCTCAACAAACAGCCCCTTAAGGCGCTAAAACTTTATTTCGCTAAAGACGAACCAGCCCTAGCAAAGCAAGATTAGACAGTGGTGAACTACAAACACCACTAAAGATCTAGATAAGCTTGATAACGCCGAGCTCGCTCTGGGTCAGCTGTATCGCGACTAATGGTTAAGCCTAACTGCACCAATTGGCTGGCTAGCAGTTGCGCCTCCATTGCCGCGTCTACTATGTCTAAAGCCTTAGCAGTTTGACCATCAGAGTGTAAGGCCACAGCATAAATGTAGTTTAGCGACGAAGCAGAATTGACATCATAGCCTTGCTCTAATAACGCAATCGCTCTGGCGCGATCACCTTGACGAACCCACCAAAGCGCCTTAGCCAACAAAACATCAGCAGCATTTGGGGTCAACTCGAGAGCCCTATCTAACAGCAGTCCACCTTGCTCGTCGCGTCCAGTGCCGCGATAAATATCGGCCAAATTGATCAAAGCCGGCACCCACTGAGGATTTAACTCCAGCGCAGTATTGAGGCTACCTTCCGCAGCCACAACGTCGCCAATATTTAGGTACATGGTGGCTATATTCGACAGCGACTCAGGCCGGTCTGCACTGACCCTTTGAGTCTGGATATAAGTCTGAATGGCTTTAAACAAAACATCCTTCTCATCAGCGGGCAAGCTCTGATAAAGACCTGCAATTGTGGCTACCACTTCGGAGCGAATAGCCAACAACGGATCATTCAACAATGGTTTAAGCGCACGCCACTGGCGCTGTGCAGGCCAGCGCTGAGAGCCTCTAATAGCGCCTATGCGGACCAGCGGATCCGCTGCATTAAGCCCTTGTTCAATGGCACGAGAACCTCCACTTAAAGTATAGCTTCTAAGTAGCGACAGCGCCGTACCACGAACAATTGCTGGCAACTGAGCGTTGGTGGCAACAGCTATCAGCGGAGTTTCTGCGAACTTTCTACCAAGCCTTGCAGCAAATAGTGCCTCGCCATAATGCGCTGGCTTTTGCTTTCTTTGCGAATGCTTGAAGTGTCTGGCGATAACTGCTTCGGCCCACTGGTTAACATTGCTCCCTTGGTCATCCTCGTGACAACTAGCGCAAGCGTTAGGCACACCAATTTTGGCACTCAGATCAGGACGCGGAATACGAAAACTATGGTCATGGCGATCATCAACCCCCATATAAACACGACTAGGCATATGGCAATTAACACATGCACTGCCACTTGAAGCACTTTCAGCATTCGCGGGTTTATGGAAGTGGTGACGGGGAGAGTCGTAAACAGCCTTCTTCAGCGTTGGAAACTCTGCCCGCCCAACCGAGTTATGACATTGAGTACATAACCCATTACCCTCAAATTTTAACTGCGCAGAGTGAGAGTCGTGGCAGTTGCTACAAGTGACACCCTGAGCATGCATTTTACTCTGGGCAAAAGACCCGTACACGTATACCTCATCCAAAATTTGACCATCTGGATAATATAGGCCTTGATCCAATAAAGCCGGTTGATAAAAGTCGAAAAATGATTGTTGGGGAGTAAAGCCTTCACCAAGTTGGTGGCGTCGACTATGACATGCCGCGCAAGCATTCTGCTCAGAGCCGGCAAAATTATTGCTGCCGGGCAACATCGGATATACATCACCGGGCGCATTGCTATGCAACGAACCCGGCCCATGACATGCCTCGCAACCCACGCTGACTTCGGCAAACTGTGTGTTAAAGGTATCAGATGACGCATCATAGCCCTTAGTCACGCCAGTGGAGTGACAGTCAGCGCACATGTGGTTCCAATTTTGTCCGCCCTTAGTCCAATGCGTGACATCTTCAGCCACCCCTGAACTTACAGGGTTAAGGTGGTACCACCCTAAAGACTCACCACCAAGCTTGCGCCCGTCCCAAACCGTTGGCAGAGCTTGCATACGACCTCCACCAATATCCACAAGGTATTGTTGTAGTGGCGAAATACCAAATGTATAGCGGATGGAATATTCAGTGAGTTTATTGTCAGGGCCATCAGTCACCACAGAGTAGCCACTGTTCTTTTGCAGAAATTTGGTGGTAACGCCAGCCACGGTGATTTGTTGATTAGCAAAATCTCCAATCACGGTATCGACAGATGGCTCCGCCATAGCCAATTGGTGGTGTGACCCCTGCCAACTTGCATAGGCTTGCTGATGACAGTCAGCACAAGCAGCAGAACCTATATAGTTGGAAATTGAATAAGATTGGTGGAGTTGGCTAGAGTCAGAGTATTTTAACCCTGGGCCATCAGATCCCGCTTCGGGGGCTAAATCAGTCTCGTCACTATTCTTGGAAATGGAACTAGACTGCGTTTTTACCCAGCCCCCAGAGACAACCCGCTCCTCCGCACACCCGCAAAACAATAAGCAGCCGCATAGGGCAAGGAGTTGACTATGAGTTTGCAACGAGAGGAATTTCATCTGGCTTTTGTACTACACAACTACGCGCAATTCACCTTGCAGCAGTCTTTTAGACAAGACCGCTCCAAGATAAACATTCATTCATCCAACTACCTAACATTAGGCGGATAGCATTATTTGCCGTAGTGCGCAGCCAAAGCCGTGATTTCTTCGTCACTTAAGCTTGCTGCCATGCCATTCATAACAGCATTAACACGCTTGCCTGACTTGTATGCCACCAACTGAAGGCGCAAGTAGGTTTCGTACTGACCATTGAGATTTGGATATATTGGCGCAATCGCACCACCCTTCTCTCCGTGGCAAGCCACGCAGCCTTTCTCAACCACTAGTGCTGCGCCATCAAGGGGTGCCTCACCGCCACAGGCTGCAAATGTCATTACAAGTGAAAGTGCAATCCATTTTGAGATCATCAAAGTTGTTTTCATTTGCCTAGACCTCAGTTGGATTGGCGACTGAAGTACTCAGCCAAAATTTCGATTGTCTCGTCACTCAGCGGAGCCGCTTGAGCGTTCATCTGATTACCCGGCTCAACACCATCGCGAAAATACTTGAGTCGACTAACCAAGTAGATGCTGTTTTGACCCGCGAGATTCGGATATCTCTGCGTATTCGATTTACCAGTAACCCCATGGCACGTAGTGCAATGGTATTTCCAAGCCAAATCTGCGCCCTCATCGGCTGCAAATGTTGTTGTACTTGTCAGCGCCGCTCCAAATAGGAGGCATAGACCCGACAGAATTCGTCTTCCCAGGACTCGTTTAAGCATTTCCCGCTTTCCTTTAACCACTCGATTTTTTGTTACTGCTAGTTAAGGCGTCTTCCGATGCTATGCAGCATTAGAGTGACGAGCCGCTAAATCACGCATAAATCTGTGAGGATAAGCACAATCTGATGCGCCCGGTCCCTGATTATCAGCCAATTGGTGATAACCCACATGATCAAAGTAACTTGCGGAAAAGCGCTCAGCTCTAACATAAATGCCAGCAACATCACGATTTTCTGCTCTGCGATGCACTTCATTGAGAAGCAATTTACCCACTCCGCAGTGCTGATGCTGTTGTGCAACATACAGCCCGTGCAGTAAAGCAATCGAAGAATCTTTGCTGACTAAGCTCACATTCTCAGGCTCCCAAACGGCAACACCTAAACAAGCGTGCGCTTTATAACACAACAGGAATTCAAAATCTTGAACATCCTCATTTGAATAGTGTAATGCCGTTAGAGCAAGGCGCTTCAAACGCTCTGAGGTGGGCCACATTTGCACGGCTGACGTGATTACTCGATTTACCGCGGGGAGGTCTGCAGCAATACCCTGAATGAAGACAGGCGAGCCAAAGGTATTAAGCTCCATCCTAATTACTGCCAGCAATTAGAAATAAAAAAAGAGAAGCGCCCGCCCCATCCGAGGGAGGAGAGGGGAGAAGAGAGGCAGGCGCTCGAGGGACCATTACAAACCCAACATCAACATGAAGAAGGCTGTAGACGCAGCAACTAAGCTGAGTGACAACATATTAAACGTTGGCATCAAATCTATTCTTTTCACCCGAGTCATCGCTATGGCTTGGGGGTTTCTTAAACTGTTTTGCTTACTTGATTCCATGACCCTACCTTAAGGCTCACCCCCAATCCCGTCAACATAATATCTAAATACAAACTCTACAAAAATTCGACATCTCAGGATATTAGGGAAATATCGCCTTTTTAGTCACATTATTTGCCTTTTTGTCTAAGTTGTTAGAGCAAAACTTGAACAAAATTAGTATCGTGGCGACGCTGAAACGCTTACAAAGGATTGAATTTTGACCTCTACTGCATTCTCACAACCATCATCAATGCGCCAAACAAATGCGCGACCGAGCATTGCCATCATCGGAGCGGGAATTTGTGGCCTGCGTTGTGCCAACCTACTAAGTGACAATGGCTTTGACTGTACTTTATTCGACAAAAGCCGCGGCGTTGGCGGTCGAACCTCAACTCGACGGGCAGAGCAATGGCGCTTTGACCACGGGGCAGGATACTTCACAGCTACAGACCCAGACTTCTTCGCCGCTATGCAAATACTACAGCCATGGCTGCCCACGGAATCAGGAGAGCAAATGTATGCAGGCGCTACTGGCAGTAATGAGTTAGCGAAAAGTCTTTTCGCAGCGGTCAGCCAGAAGCTCACCGCACAACTTGGCACAGCCATTAAAAGTGTCGAAAAAGAGGCTAATAGTCGATGGCTACTCAACGCTCAAACGGGGGAAACCTACGGCCCCTTTGACTTAGTCATTAGCACAGCACCACCACCCCAAGCAGTGCAAATTCTAGCACCTACCGAAAGCCCCGTGAGCCAGCGCCTCGCAACCCTGCAAACCCGTTGCACATGGGCGTTAATGTTGGTGACTGAGACTGAGTTACCCATACCCGATTTAGTCAGCAAGCCCAACCACAATATTGCCAGAGTCATTGCAGAGCACAGCAAACCTGGACGAAGGACGAGCGCCACTAAGCAGGGTCAGTATGTGATTCAAGCCAGCACCGAATTCAGCCAACTACATGTAGCGGATGACCCCGCAGCCATTACACAAAAGCTGTTAGCGCAATTGCACGACCTGTACGGCCCCCTACCCGTCATCGTGCACAAGCAAATACACAGATGGTTGCACGGAGGAATTTTGACTCCACTTGGGAAACCTTATCTTTGGGATAAAGAAACGGGCATAGCTGCCGCAGGTGATTGGTGTACAGGTAACAACGCAGAGGACGCCTTTATCAGCGGCTCAAAGTTGGCCCACGCTATTGTGCAGAGGTTCAGCTAACGAAAGGGTACGTAAATTCAAACTAGTCTTGGCTGTGCTGGGCCTTTTGGTGCTCCGCCGCTATAGTGAACATGGAGACATTACAAAACGTTTGTAATTCTAACTTGAGTCGATCAGGAGCAATCCAACTCATCACATTCACACAGACCACCAAAGTTTCTTCGTAAAAGTGCTCGTCAACTAGAACAATGATCCTAGAGCCGTTGGCATATGCCAAAACGAGAAAAAAAAACACTAGAGCAAAAAATACACCTACGACTTTCACCCAAGCTCTTTGCAGAAAAGGCTTCTTTGACAGTGCTTTCGATGTAGCCGACATACTCAATCCTTACTTTTTTCGCGTGCAAACAAGACCTACATAGTAATCGCTCGGCTCAACCACCCAACCCTAAGCGTATGCCGTCGGCCTTTCTCGCAGTTTACACAGCAGGCCATCGCCAAAACAGAGTTGGCTAACACTTGCTTTCACAAGCTGTTAACTAATAGTGTTCATGCTTACCCTTTCTAAAGGCGATTTTCTTGATTAAACAACAGCTCACCCTAGCTACTTTAGCACTTCTATCAGGACTTTCTGCCTGCGGCGGCGGCGGCAATAGTACGCCTGCAGCAGCCACTCTGCCCGCAACGCCAGCAGACGCCTCACCCACTCAAAACACCACCACACCTACTTTCTCCTACGACAAAATATTGGGTGAATACCCAGCTCAGCAATGGGATGTACTAGCGTTGGCTAAAATTCTTGATAGCAGCTCATCGCTAAACGGCGAGTATATTCAGGATATGACCACCTCGCTAACCGAAAATGGACAAAGCTATAACATAACTGCAACAGGCCAGAGCAACGGCAATATCAATCTAGACTACAACTGGAACATAAATACTGACGGCACAGACACTCAGGTCGCCATTTTTGACTCCAGTGGATTTCAGGTGGCAAATAATTATCAACAAACACTGTCCGACGGAACACTGAGGGTAAGCATCGACGACACCACTTGGCTGGCCTCACAAGGGGTAGAGTATGTAGCAGGCGCTGCGGCACAGGTGACATACAATGGCGACGACCCCATTCATACCCTGCCAATCATTTACGGTGACTTCACCGAAAGCGGTGACATCAAAACCACCGGCACCCAAGACTTTGCCATAACACCGGATATGCTATTCGAGTATTGGGAAAACGACCGAAGCGTATCAACCACATTAGCGGCCAAAGGATCGGGCACGCTAACCATAGATTACGCAAGTAGCATGGTTTCCGGCTCTATACTACTTGATACCTTCTACGACTATGCGCAGGTGTTGAGTGGTAGTAGCACGTACAGCCAAGTTGCAGGAATACCCAGCATTACCATGACCATGGTTAACGGTACATTAGATGGAAGCCAAATTATGGCCACATTAGATACCTCAGTAGTGGTTACATCCAACGGCACCATTAGTGGTGAAGGCTATTTACGAGGCGCTCTATTTGGACCAGAGGGCAATGAGGTGGCTGCAAGTCTATTTGTATTGCAGGACAACGCGGATACTCACAGCTACTTCTACTGGGACACTATAGGGCTGATATTGGGCCGCTGACTTGCGCGATGCCGTTGCTAACCGATGTCAAAACCGCCTCCACATCACTAAGCGTTACAGTAAGGTTTGACAACCAACCCCTACCGATAGCTTGCTGCAATAGCTTGTCGCAATAACTTATGGCAATCACTTTTCGCCAACTGTGGCATTAGCGTTCCAGGCTCCCATCATCAGGGCTGCTCGCCTACACCCCATATCAATGAAGGCTCACGAATATCTCGCACCAAAGTGAGACGCTTCCCCCTATGAAACAAATAGTCATGCGGCGCAAAAAGCCTCTTCAATTACGGCTAATGTATAAAGACAGCCACCCCCATAAAGAAAAAGATGGAGAGATACCGAGAGATAAAGAGGGATAAAGAGACATAAACAAAGATAAATAAAGGTGGAGATCAAAGGGCATATTTATGTGTGGATTACTGTGTAGAGCTATGCGTAAAACCCAAAGGAAGTAAACAAACATAAGATGAATCACATGGCTACAAACCTAGCTTTAGATAACAGCTTACTGGAGGCGGCATTGAAAATTGGCGGTCTAAAAACCAAAAAGGACACCGTAAACGCTGCCCTAAAAGAGTATGTCGAGCGCAGAAAGCAGAAGGACATTATTACACTCTTTGGCTCTATGCCCGGAGATGAAGACTACGATTACAAAAAGGCTCGTGTGTAAGTAAGGTGTTAATTGATAGGTGTATTTGGTCGTTGGCACTGCGCCGCAAAACACCTAGAGATAAAATTGTAACGGCAAAATTGACGAGCGTTATTAACCGTGGCGACGCACAAATAATTGGGCCTATAAGGCAAGAACTACTTTCTGGGTACAGTGACAGCGAGCAGCTCTTAAAACTAAAAACCCAGTTGGAGTATTTTCCGGACGAAGCTATAGAGAGAGACGATTATATAACCGCAGCAGAATTTTCTAATCGCTGCCGCGCCAAGGGCATTTAAGGCTCACATACAGATTTTTTAATCTGCGCAGTTGCTGCGCGACTTAAGGTTGAAATTTTTACAACTGATAAGGACTTCGGGCGTTACGAACGTGGGTTACCCATCAGCTTGTACAAAAGCTAGCACGCAAAGTGCTGGGCAGGGTAAGAGAGAACACTGGGCCTAACAAATATCCAAAATAGTCGAAAGCTCAAAAGTTCTAAGTTAATAAGTTAATAAGTTAAAAAAGCCAGCTAAAACTTCTTAAAGCAGTCTAGTGGGCAAGTACCCACCAGACTGGTCGCTTTCAAGCGAGATCTAATCAGGAGCTATTCAAATCCAGCAACGGAATCATCGGCCACTTCCGTTACAGATTGCACTTGTGCCACACCATCAGGGGTATCGCCTGCATATCGCAGGGTAGTGAAGCCAAAGAACATTTCGTGCATGGTTTGTAGGCCAAAGAACACTGGCTTGGTTGGATCTGGGTTGCCGGGGTTGCGGTCTGAGTTGTCCATGGCACCGGTAGCAATTAGTTTGCTGCCTGCTGGCAAGAACAATGGTTCTTCTAAGCGATAGTTGAACTGCCAGTTGAAATCGTACTTCGGCACAGACAATAGCTGCTCAGTCTTTCCGTTGGGGTATTCAACACTGTAGCTCATGTGCTTACCACGAAAGTGCATATGAGGTGTCATCTCATAAAGGTAGGCATCACGCTCTACCAATTGCTCACCACGCAACATGTGCTCCTTGGCGCCGGGAGGCACTAAGAAACGACGTTGACCGGCTACACCACCAGACATTACGAAAGCCGGTGGCTTATCGTAAATAAACAATCCCACTTCAGTTTCATCCACTGTCTCACGACCAGAGGTTGTGTAGTGCATCTGCAACAATAAGTTGGAACCCTTAGGAATAAAGCGCCCGCTGTTATCGCGGAACTGATCTGGTTGTCTACCTGGCGCAAAACCACCAATGTTGTCGCCACGTTCAGCAGCTTTATTTTGCTCACTACCAGACTTGTCCGCCGGGCTAGATAAGTAAGTAATTACGTGGTGCAAAACTTCTCTGTCGCCCGGTACAAATTCCATAGCGCGAATCCAAACATCACGATCTAAGTTCAGCTCAACTGGCACATATCGATAATCAACAATCCCTGTGGCTGGAATACTCTGAGCAGGAACCTTAAACACCATGTCCGGCTCGCCCAAAATAAATCTACCGTCAGTAAAGGTCATCTGTGGCAAGGGATCAACGCCCTCACCCATAGGTGCACCTGCATCGATCCAATGTATAAGTTTTTGCTTTTCTTCAATGCTAAGACCAGCAACTTCCGCAATTTTCTTGCCGACATGTCCATCAATCTGACCAGGAGGCATACGCCGAGTCATCACCACTTCTCGCATCATCGGCGACCAGCCTCTGACCATTGCATGACTAGACATTGACCAAGGGCCAATGGCACCGTCGTGGTGACAGGAAACACAATTCTCTTGAAGAATGGGCACAATATCATCCGTATACGAAACCGATGCTTGTTGATGAGCCGTCTTCGCAGCAAAATCAATAAGCTGACCTGTGGGCTTGGCGCTGGCAACTGCGGCACCCCCACCAGCTATAAGACTAGGCAGTACCTGTGCAACTGAGTCCGTGTCGCCTCTATATAGCACCGACATATTGTCTGCATTGATAATCACCGACTCGCCTAAACGAGTAACGCCGAGCGTTTCAGCAACCAATTGGGAAGGGTCTAGTAGAATCGCGATATCAAGATTCAATTCATTGGCTTTTGCAGCGACACTATCTCGCCCATCTGCAGGCAGTGCGTTAAGGATAAAGAATTTAGCATCCTGCTTACCCAGCGTACTTTTCACAGCAGTGAGGTTTGCTGCGTCTGTAGCCAGCCCAGCACCACTGAGGCCTTGGGCAGAAATAACGACGGCCTTGTAGTCGCCGTAGTAGCTTAACTGATGGAATTTTCCACTGTGATCTAAAAGCGCGAAGTCGCCTACTCTGTCGCCGCTGGAAGCTATTCCTGCGTTCGCGGCAAGGCTTATAAAGACGCCCGTAATGAGGCTCAAAACTAGCTTAAGAGATAACCTACGAGGTGCGAGCATAAAAGTTCTTCTAATTTTCATTTTATTACCGTGTGTAAATATCTTCCGACTCCCGTAGCATACGCCTCAATTAAGAATAATTCGTCGGTAGTCACAAAAAAAATGAAGTTCATCATAGATCTGTTGCTAGAAAAACGTAATGTTCTGGCGCTTGTAACTTTAGCCTTCAGCCTCTTCGTCGCGGTGGGGATTGGCGACACTCGTATGGAGGCCACCAGCAAGTCACTACTGAGCGATAGCGACCCTTTCAAACTAGAAGTCGAGATGGCTCAAGAGGACTTTCCTCCCACTACCGGAGTGCTGTTTGCATTCGAAGCAGACGACATTTTCGCCCTAGAATCGTTGCAAGCAATGGACGCACTAACCCAGCGTTACTCGGAGGTAAAATCAGCAATTGCAGTAAATTCCCTTCTAAATCGACGCTTTAATGACTCCGACCAAAAAATCTATGGACGAGATTACCTGATACCCGAACTTGACGGTTTAACCGCCAGCGACACCGCAAAGGTCAGAGAAATAGCGTTAAACGACGAAGATATTGTGAAGAACTCGCTGTCAAAAACCGGCGACATGGCGTTGGCGCAAATTCGCTATAAGAATGCTGAAGACGACCAAGCAACACGCTTAGAAATTGCACGCTCAGTAATAGCTCTCAGAGATTCCCTGCGCAGCGAATTCCCCAGCGTAGATATTTATGTCCTAGGCGGACTGATGTTTGAGCTAGACGGTATAAATGCCCGGACTAAGGACAACCAAGTGCTACTCCCCTTGGTACTGACCATTGGCATATTGCTGCTTTGGTTTTGCTTACGCTCACTACCCTTTTCCATCTCCCTAATGGCTATGGCCGCTCTATCTTTTACCGCAACTATGGGCACCTATGGCTGGTTGAATATCGCATTCAATCAAATCTCCACCCTCGGACCACTGGTGGTTATTGTTATCGCTATAGCAGATGGTATTCATGTGTTGTCTATTTACGCCCAAGGCCTGCATAAAGACATGAATAAGATTGACGCTATGAGAGAGAGCTTGCGGGTCAACATTCAGCCCATCACACTGGCAACAGTGACCACTGCCATGGGTTTTCTTAGCCTTAACTACAGCTCCTCTCCTGGCATTTACGGATTCGGTAATATTATCGCTATCGGGGTAGTTTGGGCGTACATAGTGACCCTAGCCATTCTTCCAGCTTTAGTATTGCTCCTGCCAACAAACAAAGTACCTAAGCCTTTGGGTATTGCTGGATTCATCCGCGCCGTGATTAAGCTCGTCACCACTAGAGGCAATGTACTTTTTTGGGCCAGCGCTGCAATCATCGTAGTTACACTGGGCTTACTGCCTCTTAACAAACTAGATTTCGATCGCTTCACCTTTGTCGACGAAGACTCAGATGCTCACCATGTACTCACAGCATTAAGCGAAAAAATCGGCAACGATCAGGCTCTGGCCTACAGCATAGATAGCGGCGAATACTATGGCATCACGCAACCAGAATTCCTGCAACAGGTAGAAACCTTGTCCATTTGGTTAGAGGCGCAGCCAGAGTCCAGCTTTGTAACCAGCTATACCGACTACCTGCGCTCTCGAAATAAGTCAGACAACGACGATGACGAGGCCTACGACATACTGCCCGAAGACCAACTACAAATTATCGATTATCTAGTGGGTTATCAGTTGGTACAGGAAATGGAGCCTAGTTTGCAGCCCATCTTTAACGCTGACTATTCAGCCGTAAGGTTAGTTATTGCAACGTCTAATTTATCCAACAAAGAGCTGCTCGATTTTAATGATCGTATTGACGACTGGATCGCTGAGAACGTGCAGAAAAAATATAAGGTGCTGCATGGTGATAACAGTATTCTTTATGTGCGCCTAGATAGACTCATTACGATGGAACTAATGTATGGCTTTATGTTGAGCTTTTTCTTTATCACCATCACCATGATCATTGGCTTGCAAAGTTGGCGTTATGGACTGTTAAGCATAATGCCCAATCTCTTCCCAGCCACTATTGTATTTGGCGTTTGGGCAGTATTTGTTGGCGAGCTCAGCCCCTACATTCTAATGCTATTTTCTATCAGCATAGGTTTAGTTGTGGATGATTCAGTACACATACTAAGCAAATACATCAGTGGCAAAAAAGACGGCATGTCGCCAGAAAGTGCCTCTGTTTACTCATTAGATAGAGCTGGTTCAGCCATCACTATCACCACGCTAAGTCTTGCTCTAGGCACCTTTATTTTAGTTTTTTCATCTACACCATACTTCCAAAGTGTGGCGTCACTACTCACCCCAATCATCATAGTTGCATGGGCTTTAGACCTTTTCTTTTTGCCGCCACTACTGATTAAGTTTGATAACTGGATGGACC
Organism: marine gamma proteobacterium HTCC2089; assembly: GCA_905182905.1. Classification (GTDB taxonomy): domain Bacteria; phylum Pseudomonadota; class Gammaproteobacteria; order Pseudomonadales; family Azotimanducaceae; genus UBA4421. Next base: position 12,604 of record CAJJDH010000031.1, read on the forward strand.
GCAACAAAGCAGCAAAAACTCGGTAGAGAACTAGAACCTAAACAGCCTTGCTCTTGAGCAAGTCTGTTCAAGCTGCGTTAAAACCACAAAAGACCGCGCTAAAGTGAACATTTCCACGGAGCCTCGGATATGAAAAAACCCAG
>CAJJDH010000032.1 GCA_905182905.1 marine gamma proteobacterium HTCC2089
CATCACGAGAGACACCACAAGTACGATTCCCAATGCTCAGAATCTAGATCAATTCCCGAACTGTCCTTCGATAGTCGGTCCTGTAACCATTGTAAATATTGGATACTTCAACAGTGGTTCGACCGCGGTGAGCGGAATAGACGCCAACCTCAAATACGGCATGGACGTATTCGGTGGTGAATTCACTGCTAACTGGGTTGCAACTTACATGATGGAATATGACGTTCAGACCCTTGATGGAGGACCAATTACAGATGGCGCTGGTTGGAGAAACTTTGGTCCGCGTATCCCTGTGCCAGAGTTGCGTACTAATCTGATCTTGAACTTTATGAAAGGCGATCATAATTATAATCTGACGACGCGCCACGTCTCTTCTTTGCAGGACGACATTGCTGGTCGGCCCTCTCCTCTATCTGACATTGATTCTATGACTGAAGTAGATATTCAATACAGCTATCGTTTTGGCGAGGCTGCAGACTATACCTTCACGATAGGGGCGCAAAACGTCACAGACGAAATGCCGCCAACCATTCCATACGCGTATTTAGCTCGACTCCATAATCCTTATGGAAGACAGCTATATGCTCGTTTTGGAGTGACTTTAGACTAACCGTTATGGTCAAAGTCCAAAGAAATGGAAGCCCATAAGTTGTGGGCTTTTATTCGACTCAAGCAGGCCTTTTATCTGGTATGAGCGGGGCGTTTGGGGGTAAATTGCCATGTCCCTCGGTAACCTCGCAAATCTCATTGTAAGGGGCCGCATCACTCACGAGGCCCTTAATAGTTTTTTTGAATAGAGGACCAACCTACGAAGGTGAAACTTGCGAGTTCGAGTCTCGTTTCCCGCTCTCATATTATAGCACGCTATCCAATGCTGCTTTCGATCTGTTGCATCATAGCTTGCGCTCGGTCACGCAGAGTCTCGTGGGATTTTTGAATGTCTGGCAAGGATTGATTCTGCAGGGAGTCACCCGGGCGTAGCTCGCCAATGTATTGGTAGACTCCTGCATCCATGGCGTTTCGCATATGCACCAGGGCGCCATTAGCATCGCCTAGCCCTCCGCTGCCAAAGTAGCCATAGCCTTCAACCGTGCTTCGTGCTCCGGTTGCTTGGAAGCCACAGCGCCACAAAAACTTGTCGCTGGCTCGTTGAAGAATGTCTGGTCTGATCGTCAGGTGAAAAGACTCTTGCTGGCGAATAAAGGGCCGTACTAAGGAGTTCGTAATAATGTAGCGCAGTTCATCCGTGTGATTTACCGCGCCCCCGTGCAGTATTCGGCCGTCCATCAACATGATGGTGCCTGCTGGAGCCTCGAGATTGATAGGGCGGGGCACCTCACCAAAAGTGCCTCCTCCCTCGCAATACAGCTTGTGCGAGCCCGGTATGATCAGCGTGCCGCCATTATTCTCGTTGACGTCTTGGAGGATGTAAACCGTGTTGACGAGCACGGGTGCCTCTAAGAAATGGTAGGGGGCAGCGAGACTTTGATCTTGATGCATACCCTGAGGGTGGCAGCCTGGATAGGCAATGTTTGCAATGTAACTGAGGTGGTGCCAGCCGCGTCCCAATGCTTCGTCGAGTAACTGCTCGATCATGGGTCCGGCCTGAATGCTCTCTGGTTCATGACTCATGCATTGCACAAAAACTTCTCCCTTATTCACTAGGGACCAGACATGTTGTTGTGCCTGCGCCAAGTAAGCGATGCCTAGCTGTCTTTCAGCCGTAGATTGTTCGACTACCCGCGTGCGGATTGTCTCGGTTTGTGCTGGAGACAACCCGTCTTGAATTAGGCAGTAACCCCAGTGGTAGAAATCACGCCGCAGCGTATCCATTTCTTGGCTGGGCTGAGGTAGTTCCGCATATTGCCAGTCTGGATGTTTTCGCGCGACAGTGGTGTCGTAATAGTGAGCCTTGCCCCAAGTCAGTGATTCCCCGCTTTTCGGTACAGCTAACCATGGATTTGCTTTGAGTAAAGAGCGATAGGGCTCCTGGGAGTGCACGAAGTCTTGATAGGGCGCCTGCACATCCTTGGAGGCATGAGCCACAGCTTCTTTGCTGAAAATCCTTGGTATGGTCATGAGAATCCTTCGACTAAGAGTGAACGTAAGATCGCGTATACGTGAGTCGAATTCAAGCGTTGTAACCTGCCGCATCACTTAAGGTCTTGGGTGTTTGCGTTGCAGAGACAAAAAAACCGCCGGGGCGTTTTTTTTGCGATCAACTCTCGTTATTTTACGAGCGAGTTCAAGCAGTAGGCTATTTAGACGTCGACGCTGGCCATTCGGCATTTCATCGTCGCTGTATCGTTTTCGCTCGCCTCTAAAACGTAGAAATAAAATTTCGCTGTCGTGGAGGGGCAACATATTAGGGTAGCGAATGCTCTGCCCCGCGTTGCTAATGCCAAGCTGCGTGCGGAATTGGTATGTCTTGCAGGTCGGAACGCCACTGGCAGTTTGCTGGTCTCAAACAAAATTTTGCTACTTCTTTTTGGCCTATTGGTTAGCGTTGGCTTAAACCATCCTTTTTAAGCGCCCATAGCAATACATCTAGGCGGTCCTGACCAAAGAAGGCTTTGCCCTTATACGCGAATGTAGGTACGCCCCAGTGGCCTGCATTGTCGTGTGCTTGTTGGTTGGCTTGTATGGCTTCCTCTAAACGTTGTGACTCAACAGCAATTTGTTGATCCATTGATGTTAGATCCAGCTTACAGCGTTGTGCGGCAAGGGCTAAATGCTCTCCCTCATGCCAATTTTGCGTACCTGACCAAATCAAAGATGAAATTTCATCGGCGAATTCAATGCCTTGACCTTGCTCTTGAGCAAGGATTCCGAGCATGGTGAGACGATGTATGTGTGGTTGGCTCGCTTCAGTGTAGGGTTTGCCGTTATCGTCCCTAGATTGGTTTACCGGGTCTGGCTGAGGCCATACCAGAGGTAGTTCCAAATACTCTGCTACACGTTGTAGGTCCGTCATAAAGTAACTTTGCCACTGTGCTGGTACGTTGTGGAAGAAGTCGGGCGTGCGGATGGCTATGGGGTATACGGGGCGGAAATTGACAGTTAAATCATAGCTTTCTTGCCACTTTCTGAGGCGTGGCGTTGCTAGGTATGACCATGGGCTGCGGAACGACCAAAATACATCTATTTCCATTTTTTTCTCCGTTACGGATTTTTTCTTAGTTAGTGTAATGGGTGGGTGGGTGAACAAAAGTCCTGTTCAATAATGGATTTGGTCAGACCTTCCTTCGACAACCCTCAAGCCATATGCGTGATTGTACTTAAGTCTCTGTTTTGCATGAAGTAAATTCGTTTCCAATTCGCGAACTTGTCTACTATTGGTGGATAAATATGAATAGCAATTGTAGACAGAAAGTTGGACTTATCTTAACGGTATCGTCAAGCTTTGCAGGACAAGCTCCACGAACCCTAACGCAATCAATCTGTGAATAACAGAAAATGTTTGCGCGCACTTTTGGTATCCGGTATAACCCTTCGCGGTAATTCAATAACTGGAGGGAAATTGATGAAACTAAGAAATCGCCTCATTTCCGGGGCTGCTTTAACTGCAATACTTGCACCAAATCTACTTTGGGCGGAAGGCAGACAAATTGAAGAGGTCATAGTGACCGCTGAACGACAAGAAGCGTCGATTCAGGATACTTCTATCTCTATCACCGCATTCACCGGTGATTTCATTGATGATTTCGGTATCAGAAATCAGGAAGACTTGCAGAACTTTGTACCTGCTACAACGATTCAGCCATACGATGCTAC
>CAJJDH010000033.1 GCA_905182905.1 marine gamma proteobacterium HTCC2089
AGCTGTAGAGGTTTCCATTACGAATCGCCACCAGTTGTATTAAGTACGCTAGGCAATCCTATCTCCTGTCTCAAATGAACCGCAGCAAAGCCGAGGTCTGACATGAAATGCTAATAGTCAGCGCTCACAAAATGTATTGGATGTTGAGCGAGCTGACTTCACTAAGGATTGCGAAGGTGCAGAGTTTATCTAAATTCGCACATGGGTAATATAGCTCCAGCTCTTAAAAAGCTGTTAAAAGGGGCACAAAATGCTCAGAAAGAGCTCTGAATATCAGGTTCCGCGTTGCCGTTGTCGTAATGTTGGCGGCAGTCAATTGAGTGTCGAAAGTGAAATTTAACATTATGCGTCCAGATTGCGCTCAAGCGTTGTAATCCCTGAGTTTTGCTTATAGAATGGCGCGCCTTTTCCGAGAGGGAGGGCCTATTCTGTAGCACCTTTTCGGTGTTTAAACAGAAAATTTTTAGCAACACTTATGACAGCTGGGTTTTGAAAGATAGCCAGCTGATCGCCAGGAGTAGAGATATGTTTGCGGTTTTTCAGAGCGGCGGTAAGCAACACCGCGTCGCAGAAGGTGACGTTGTGAGGCTAGAAATGCTAAGCGCCGAACCTGGCGAAGAAATAGTATTTGATAAAGTTTTACTGGTCTCCAATGGAGACGACGTTAATGTGGGTGCACCTTACGTCGAGTCTGGTCGCGTGACTGGTGAAGTTATGCGCACAGACCGCGGAAAGAAAATCCGTATTATCAAGTTCAAGCGACGCAAAGATTTTTTGAAGAGGCAAGGTCACCGTCAGTGGTTTACCGAAGTCAAAATTACCGGCATTAGCAGCTAACTATCAGCAGTAGCAGCTAATTTGCAGTTTATTGGAATAAAGAGAAGCATCCATGGCACATAAAAAAGCAGGCGGCAGTACTAGAAACGGTCGCGATTCAGAATCGAAACGATTGGGCGTGAAGAAATTCGGCGGTCAAGTTGTACTTGCAGGCAACATTATTGTTCGTCAGCGTGGTACTAAGTTCCACCCTGGAGTCAACGTTGGTTGTGGTCGAGATCACACACTTTTTGCTAAGGCTGATGGTCAAGTTGAATTTACTGTCAAGGGACCTTTGCGCAGAAAGACTGTAAGCATTGTGCCGCTGGCTCAGTAGACCTGTCTTAACTGACAAAAGGTGCTACTGGCATAAAACTGGGCGGGTTTTGCCAGAGTCGGATGATGCAACTCACACGACAAGAAAGTCTATTGATGGAATAGATTTCGGGCTAAACAAGACCACAGTTTGATAATACTAAACCCCGCTAATGCGGGGTTTTTTGTTTTTACCCAGGGGGTAACATGCAGTTCATTGATGAAGCGACGATTCGTGTTCAAGGCGGCAAAGGCGGGAATGGCACCCTAAGTTTCCGTCGCGAAAAATATATTGAGCGCGGTGGCCCTGATGGTGGCAATGGCGGCGATGGCGGTGATGTTATTTTAGTCGCTGAAGAATCCTTAAACACACTTATCGATTTTCGCTATCAACCCTCATACCAAGCGCGTAACGGTCATGGCGGTGCCAGTCGCAATAAGACCGGCGCAGCTGGCGAATCAATTAACGTTAAAGTGCCTGTGGGCACTACTGTTGTCGATGAAGAAACTCAGGAAGTTGTAGGCGATCTAAGTTTGTCAGGGCAGACGTTGCTTGTGGCTAATGGTGGTGGCCGTGGCCTAGGTAATGCTGCATTTAAGTCCAGTACCAACAGAACTCCTCGAAAAACCACGCCAGGGCAGTTGGGTGATGTGCGTAAACTCCGTCTACAGCTGAAACTACTCGCTGACGTTGGCTTGCTGGGTCTGCCAAATGCGGGTAAATCCACACTCATAGGTCAAGTTTCTGCGGCGAACCCCAAGGTGGCCGATTATCCATTTACAACATTAGCGCCTAGTTTGGGAGTTGTTCGGGTGGCTGCGGATGCCAGTTTTGTCATGGCGGATATTCCAGGGCTGATTGTTGGCGCCGCTGAAGGAGCGGGGCTAGGCGCCCAGTTTTTACGCCATTTGTCTCGTACTCGAGTGTTATTACATTTGGTCGACGTGGCTCCAGAAGACGGCAGCGACCCAATTGATAATGCTCTGGCTATAGAGAGTGAGCTTGCGGAGTACAGTGAGTCTCTAGTGGAGCGTCCTATTTGGTTAGCGTTGTCCAAAGTCGATCAATTGGAGCAGTCTCAGCTTGATCAGCTGTTGGCAGATTTTGCAGAAATGTTCCCGGATAGGCCTTTATATGCCATATCTGCCTTGGGTGATATTGGGCTAGAAGGTCTGGTCAGAGATTTAATGGCGTTTTTGACAGAAGAGTATTTGTTGGCTCGCGAAGATGAAAATCATGCTGAATACTTGGAAGAGTTAGAGGCTAGAATTTCTGCCGATGTTTGGGATCATTCCGAGCGTATGCGTCGACGTCGTGCGGGTGATGCCGAAGCCGAGGTTGAGGCTGACGATGATTGGGACCTAGACGACGAAGACGGTGAAGCGACCGAGGTGATCTATGTCCGTGACTAACTCTGAGCAAATTCATACCCGTGAGACTCTTGCTGCTGCAAAACGGATTGTTATTAAGATAGGTAGTTCTTTGCTAACCAGTCAAGAGGCAGGTATTGAGCATGAAAAGATCAACTCCTACTGCGCTCAAATTAGTACATTGGTGGGCCAAGGCAAAGAGGTAGTGCTGGTTTCCTCTGGCGCTGTAGCGGAAGGTTGTAAGCGACTAGGTTGGCAGCAGAGGCCTACGCTGATTCATCAACTGCAGGCGGCCGCGGCAGTGGGGCAAATGGGTTTGGTTCAAGCTTACGAAGAAGCACTGAGTCGATTTTCCTGCGGAACAGCCATCGTTATGCTGACCCACGACGACTTGGCCGACAGGCAGCGTTATTTAAACGCTAGAGGTACCTTGAATACACTCGTATCCATGGGTGTTGTGCCAGTGATAAATGAGAATGACACGGTCGCTACTGACGAAATTCGCTTTGGTGACAATGATACGTTAGCGGCGCTAGTGGCGAATCTTTTAGAGGCGGATTTACTGATCATCTTAACGGACGTTGAAGGCCTACTTGATGCTGACCCTCGAGTAAATGCTAACGCTCAACGCATAGTCGCGGCGGTGGCAACAGATGCAAGGTTAGATAGCATGCCTGGTGAAGGTGCTGGTGTTTTGGGTCGTGGTGGCATGGTGACGAAGGTTCGCGCAGGCCGCTTAGCTGCGCGCTCGGGTGCCGATACTATTATCGCCTCCGGGCAGGAGCCTGAGGTTTTGACTCGAGTTATCGATGGTGAGGATATGGGTACGCTACTCACCGCTCAAATTAGTCCATTGAATGCGCGTAAGCGCTGGATTGCTGGGCATTTGCGTGCGAAAGGCACATTGAGTCTAGATGCCGGCGCGGTGTCTGCGCTGCGTGATCGCGGCGTAAGTTTGCTCGCCGCTGGGGTCACGCGGGTTGAAGGGGAGTTTTTGCGTGGCGACGTAGTTCGTTGTGTTTCCGCGCAAGGCTCATTAATTGCCCAAGGTTTGTCCAATTATTCGAGTACTGAATTAGACAAAATTAAGGGCTTGAATAGTGAGGTGTTCGGTCAGGTCATCGACCACCCTGTAGAGCCTGAGGTATTGCACAGAGACAACCTAGTGCTATTGGAAGACGGGTAGCATGTGCGGCGCTGAAATCGCTTAGAGGGCACTACACGCTGCGTAAGCTATAGAAAGGCTGACGGGGCAGAAAGTGTAGTTTAATTTTTAGATCAAGGTACACATTGTTGAAATGTCGATCGCCCAGCGGTCGACATTTCAACGGTCTGGTTAGCTGGCTTCGGCTAGACCTTTGACCTTTTTGGTCAGGCGAGACTTGTGTCGAGCAGCCTGATTTTTGTGCATTATGCCTTTGGTAACCATTTTGTCTATGATTGGCAAAGCGGTGACCAATGCGGTACCCGCAGTTGGAGCGTCTTTAGCTTCAACGGCAGCAAGTACCTTTTTGATGTAGGTTCTAACCATTGAACGGTGGCTTGCATTTTGCGAGCGGCGTTTTTCTGATTGTCTTGCGCGCTTTCGCGCCTGTGGACTGTTAGCCAAAGAATTCTCCTAAAAGAGACAAAAAATTGAAGAGACAAAAAATTTGAGGCGGGCAATATGCCGCCCGAGGGACTAGATGTCAACAACCATTCCGCCAGAACCTGAGAAAACTACAGGGCTTGGTGCAGAAAACACCAGTGAGTCGAAAGCTCAAAACCTGACTCGCCAAGGTGGAGTGGTCGCGGGCATGACACTATTGTCGCGAATAAGCGGCTTAATGCGCGATATTGTACTGTCATATTTGTTTGGTGCATCAGCTGTAGCGGACATGTTTTTTGTGGCCTTTCGTATTCCCAATTTCTTTCGCCGCTTATTCGCTGAGGGTGCATTTAGTCAGGCTTTTGTGCCTGTGTTGATGCAATACAAAGCTAAGGGGCATAAAGAGCTAACTTACTTTGTGGCGGGTCTCTCGGGCTTATTTGGTATTGTTCTGTTGGGATTTGTGGCTTTGGGGGTAGTTTTCGCAAGCGGGCTCACTGCCTTATTCGCACCTGGTTTTATTGATCAACCGGAGCAGTTTTCAGCGACCACTGAATTAGTCCGGATTACTTTTCCCTATTTGGGTTTTATCTCGCTTACCGCGTTCGCCGGCTCATTACTCAACGCCCACAATCAATTTGCATTACCCGCATTTACGCCTGTGATGTTGAATTTATGTTTGATGATCGCTGCCATGCTAGCGCTGACAGGATGGTTTAACTTACAGCCGGTTGTAATCGTTGCTTGGGGCGTTATGGCCGCGGGGATTGTTCAGTTAGGGATTCAATTACCAGCACTTAGTCGCATGGGTTTGTTAGTCCGTCCACAAATTTCCACACGGCATGAGGGGGTACGCAAAGTTGGTGTGTTATTGATCCCAGCTGTGTTAGCTGCCTCAGTGGGTCAAATCAACGCCTTGGTAAACACTATTCTCGCATCGACTTTGACCAGTGGCAGTATTGCTTGGCTTTATTATGCTGATCGGTTGTTGGAGTTGCCCGTTGGGTTAGTGGCGGTAGCATTAGGCACCGTGATGCTGCCGCATTTGTCGGCCATGGTTGCTCGAGGGGACTCAGATGCCTTTCGAGGGACAATTAGTTGGGGGCTTAGTTTAGGCTTAATGCTGGCATTGCCAGCTGCCGTTGCGCTGTACTTTTTTGCACAGCCGCTCCTAGCAGTACTATTTATGAGTTTGTCAGGCGGGGCCATGACTGCGTTTGATATCCGGATGTCTTCTTATGCTTTAGAAATGTTCGCCATTGCTTTGCCCGGATTTGTCCTGGTCAAGGTGCTATCGCCTGCCTATTTTGCCCACCAAGATACCCGGACCCCGTTTCATTACGCGGCCATCGCCGTTGCTGTCAACTTAGTAGTCAGCCTAGCTACTTTTCAAACTATGGGCCATACCGGGCTTGCTATGGCCACTGCAATGTCTGCATGGACACAAGCCACATTGCTCTATATCGGGTTGCATCGAAAAGGACACTATCGATTAGATAGAAAAGTCACATTAGTAACTATGAAAACGTTGTTCGCCAGTGCCATTCTGGGAGTGGGATTGCTCTACTCTTTGCCCGAAGCTCAGGTTTGGTTAGATATGCAATCTTTACCAAGGATAGGTTGGACTATTGGGGTAATGTTTTTGGGAGCTGGGGTTTATGGCCTTGCGCTGTTATTTCTAGGCATGCGGCCGAGTGATTTTAAGCATCAACACGTAGAGGCTGATAAGCAAAAGTAATATTTGCTCAAGCTCAAACTTAATGTGCTGAGAGTGTTTTCAAGGAGTCATCTTGGGGTAGGTAACAGGAGTGGCTCTGGGCGCAAGTTCGCAGACAAGCGTGGTGCATCATGGTACTAGGTTGGATAATAGATTTATAAACAGACTTAGAAATAGGTTGGAACCCTAGATAGAAATTCCCACTATTGAAGTTAATCCGCATATACTCTCGCTCATGGAAATTATCACTGGCTTGCACAACATTCGCCCACAGCATCATGGCTGTGTGCTCTCTATTGGCAATTTTGATGGTGTCCATCGTGGCCACCAGAGGCTTATTGAAAAACTCTGTCAGGCCGGTAGAGAACACTCTCTACCAAGTATGCTTATGACTTTTGAGCCACAACCGCGTGAATTCTTTGCGGGCGAAAAGTTACCAGCTCGATTAACTCGATTTAGGGAAAAAGTGCTGCTGCTTAATCGCACTGAGTTAGATCGATTATTTTGCATGCCATTCAACGAGAAAGTATCAAATATCCCAGCCGAATGGTTCGTCAAAGACTTCATGGTTGACCTGGTAGGGGCAAGGCATGTGGTTGTAGGTGACGATTGGCGTTTTGGTCGTGGCCGTGAGGGCGATTTTGCAATGTTGCAAGCTGCCGGTGAGAAATACGGCTATGAGGTCACCTCGCTGAGCACGCTACTGGAAGGTGAAGAGCGTATTAGCAGTACGTTGGTGCGCGAGACTTTGTCCGAAGGTAACTTTTTAAAAGCTCAAGAATTGCTAGGCCATGAATATTTTATTATGGGGCGTGTAGTTTACGGTCGCCAGCTAGGTCGCCAGCTGGGTGTGCCCACAGCTAACATCCGCCTCCAGCGTTACCGCGCTGCCCTTGAGGGCGTTTATTGTGTGCAGGTAGAAGGCTTGCCGGGTGGCAAGGTTTTTGACGGTATTGCCAACATTGGTGTGCGCCCTACAGTGGACGGGAAAGAGCCGTTACTCGAGGTCCATCTATTCGATTTTGCGGGCGACATTTATGGTCAGCTCATTCAGGTGACCTTTAACAAGAAGCTTAGGGATGAGCAAACTTTCGCATCAATTGATGAATTGAAAGCTCAGATTGAGGCAGATATTGAATCTGCAAAGGCTTGGTTTGCCTCAAGTTGAAGAGGTATGTTGGCGCGCTACTCAGTAGCTAGACCTTTCCTAAGAAAAGAATTTAAGAGATCTCGATGTCCGAAACCAGCAACACATCTGCCGTCAATGACTCTACCGAGGCTACACGGTTTTTTCAGCATTGGCGCTGGCTGGGCCTTGGTGTTTTAGTATTGATACTAGACCGCGTGACAAAATATGTGGTTGTAAGCGAGATGGCTTACGGCGATCGTATTCAAATATTGCCTTTTTTTGCATGGGTTAGGTGGCATAACCCTGGCGCGGCATTTTCCTTCTTGGCAGATGCCGGTGGTTGGCAACGTTGGTTTTTTATCGTACTCGGAGTCGGCTTTTGCATTTATTTGTTCTGGGAGTTCGTTCGGTTGCGCCAAAACGAAAAAATGTTGGCGTGTATCTATGCCCTGATTCTCGGTGGTGCGCTGGGTAATCTGTGGGGTCGGATAGTCGAAGGTTACGTCGTGGATTTTGTTCTGGTGCATTACGAGAACTACATTTTTCCAGCCTTTAATGTGGCGGACTCGGCATTATTTTGTGGCGTGGCTTTGTGGATGATCTTGATTTTTCAGGAGTATAGGGCGCAAAAATCACCCGTTGCTTGATGACTGTTCCAGTAACGATATTAAGCGGTTTACGAAAATACAATGAACTTTAGTAAGCAAGAGCAAGAGTAAAAGTAAGAGTAAGAGTAAGAGAAAGAGTAAGAGAAAGAGTAAGAGAAAGAGAGAAAGAGAATAACAATGTCCGACATTATTGCGTCATCTGAAAATTCAAAACCGAAAATTCAACAAGGCTCGTCAGTGCAATTGCACTTTGCTTTACTGATGCCAGGTGGAGAGGAAATCGACACTACACGGCGCGGCTCTCCGGCATCATTAGTGCTGGGAGACGGCAACTTGCTGCCAGGTTTTGAGGCTGCGTTAGAGGGCCTTCAGGCTGGTGACGATGCCCAGTTAACGGTGTTGGCTGCCGATGCATTTGGTGATCGCAATGAGGCCAATATTCGGGTCTTAGCCAAATCCACCTTTGCACAAATGGATTCCGAAGGCGGTTTAGAGCCGGGGCTTGTTGTGTCTTTTCAAGCGCCTGACGGGGAGTTGCCCGGTGTGGTTTTAGATATTTACGAAGACACTGTGAAGGTGGACTTTAACCACCCATTGAGTGGTAAGGACATCACTTTTGATGTTTCCATTTTGGCTGTGGAAGATCCGATTGCTAACGAGGTTGGTTAAGCAACTATTTGGTTTGTCTTGGTAGTGCTTGAACACGTAGCAGTGTTCTTTAAAGGCACGTAATGGCGCGTCCATTGCCGTCTTCATGTACGCCATCTTCATCTCGGTCATAGGATGGATAAATTCTCCCGGCAGAATTAATGGTGATTTGCCTAGCACTTTGCGGTTCGCCATCTTCCGAGCAGAAGATAAAGCGTCCGTTTTGCCAATCCGTTAATCCGTTTTTACTAAATCGGAGATAGCTTCGGTTGCGAAAGGCGCGCCAAGTCACCGTAACTGACTTGTACTCTTTAGTTAGGAGGCCAACTACCTTGTCTTCTTCGTTGACCTGTAAATCTCCGTTGCGATCTGTGAATGCGATAGCCCCTTGGCTCCAACTATTACGTGAGCCGCAGGCAGTTGGCGTGGGGGCATTGGTGTCTGTATGTGAGATTGCTAAAAGAGAAGGGCACAGGATGACTTCGGTCCGTTGAATAATCGCCGCACTTCGCGCGCTTTGTAAAAATGCCATGAAGTCGCTAAGGGCGTTGTCTGCGCGCTGAGTGTTTATTTGTGCTCGATAACCTGAAACAGCTAGACCACCGAGCATAGTGATAATAATCAAGGTCGTTAGCAGTTCAATGATTGTAAATCCCGAGGCTGAGAATTTTTGTGTGCGGATGGGCCGGCGGTGCAGGGCGCGCATTAGATTGGGTTGCAAGGGAGGTAGCATTTACCGAGGTTAATTTCACCCCTTGGGGAAAAAAGTGGTATCTGCCGATTAGCGTGTACTCTATGTCTGGTGCTAAGCGATGAGAAAAATTGTTGGGGGTGTCGGTTTTCTGTATTGGATTGGCGCGAAACTAATTGCGTTGTGGGGTAGCTGCCGGTTCAACGAGTAGAATAGCTACTTATCTGTTGCCAGATTGTTTGCTACTCAACTCATTTATCCTTTCTACTTGCCGAACTTACTTATCTAACTCAGCTATCTAACTTAGCTATCTAATTTAGCTAGCCCAGTTACCTATCCGAAGGGTAGCCAACCAAATAGTCCCTTCTTTTTTTCTTTTTCAGGGCCATCTGATTCTGTATTGACTGTGGTTCTAGTTGGCGCTTCAAACCCTTCAGGGTATTCGATGGTAATAGGCGGTGGTACGTCAGGCCGGTCGAGCAAACCTAAGGTCATAATATTCGCCCAAGATCTATCTCTATTGCGAATTCTGGTTTCCAGAACCAAGTTGCCTGCATTATCAAAATCTTTGTACTCAGGGTGGTTTCCTGCAAGCACCCTTAACGCGCGGTTAGCTTCTTCTTTAAGGCCAAGCTTCCAATTTGATTCAACCAAAGTAGCTAACGCATCTGCTCTAGCGGGGCTGTCGGGGTAATTTTCGAGTACATAACTGGCTCGATTAGCAGCCGCGATGTGGGCGCCTCGTGTCAGGTAATAGTTTGCAATTTCAATTTCCGATTCCGCTAAGATGTTGCGTAGTTGAAGCATGCGCTGCAATGCATCGGGAGCATATTGGCTATTTGGGAAGCGAGTTAGCAAAATGCCGAAATCCGTATAGGACTCATTCAGCGGTCCCATATCTCGTTTCGCTGGGGTAGCAGAAACCAGTTTATCGAGTATGCCTTGGTCGTTCTTATACGCGGCCAGTGCGCGCAAGTAATAGGCATAGTCCACGCTATCGTGACCTGGATGCAGTCGAATGAAGCGATCGGCACCCGCTCGGGCAGCTTCTGCGTCTGCTGTCATGTAGTGGGCGTAGATAAGTTCCAGTTGAGACTGCTCAGCAAAACGGCCAAATGGAAATCTAGCTTCCATAAGTTCCAGTTGCTCAATGGCTAAAGAAAAATTTGAGCCGCGCAGCGAGCGCTGTGCCTGGCTGTAGAGTTTTTCCTCGGTTGTTTCAATGGCTTCTATGTCTACATCATCATCGTCATCAGAACCCCAAAATGGGATTAAGCTACAGCCTCCCAGTAAGGTTACGCATAATAAGGTTGCCGCTACTGAGAAAAATCTCAATTGAGTGTTCTCTGGTCGTGTTTTGTCGAGCAAAATGGGGCTCCGTATTTGATAGCCAATATTGGACGGTCTTTAAAGATCGCTATTCTTACTGAATTCGGTAGGGTTGCAAACTAAATGAACAATATAAATAAAGAAAGTAATAACCAAATCTCCCAAGAGATGCCAATTCCTCTGGAATATGGGGGTCAGCGTTTTGACAAAGTCGCAGCACTTATCTTCTCCGAATTTTCTCGGGCTGAGTTAACTCGATGGATAGTCGACGGTGTCTTAACGCTGGACGGAAACGCTAGCAAACCAAAAACAACGGTATGGGGAGGGGAAGTATTAGCCCTCAATGCTGTGCGAGAAGTACGCGAGGCTTGGGATAAAGCTGAGGAAGTGGATTTCGACATCATTTTTGAGGATGAAGACATAATCGTCATCAACAAGCCTGTAGGTTTAGTTGTGCACCCTGGCGCTGGAAATCCGTCGGGTACGTTGGTAAATGGATTGTTGCATCACCGCTCTAACCTTGGCGAATTACCGCGCGCAGGGGTGGTCCACCGGTTAGATAAGGACACCAGTGGCGTTATGGTAGTTGCGGCAAGTCATAAAGCCCAAAAGCACTTGGTGGACGCCATTCAAGAACGTGCCGTTGAGCGCCGCTATATGGCTATTTGCGAGGGTGTAATGGTCACCGGTCAGGATGTGGACAAACCTATTGGTCGAGACCCTAAGGTGCGCACCAAACAGGCTATACGAGATGACGGTAAGCCGGCATTGAGTCAGATTCGGATACGTGAGCGATACCGAAGCCACACTCTGGTGAATGTGAAGTTAGGCAGTGGTCGAACCCATCAAATTCGTGTTCACATGCAGAGTATCGGCTTTCCGTTAGTTGGGGATAATCGCTACGGATGTCGGCGTATTATCCCCAAAGGCGCAGACCCTGAAACCATTGACGTGTTGCGTAATTTCAAACGGCAAGCCCTACACGCCGCTAAGCTTGCATTTGTCCACCCTCAAACCGGTGAAATGATGAAGTTTGCGACTCGGCCTCCCGAGGATTTTAACCTGTTAAACGAAACTTTAGCCGAAGATGCTCGCTGACTCATATTGGCTGCCGGCGTCTTGGCAGCTTGCAGGTCAAAATGGTGTGCTGGGATTTACGACTACTCGCCATGGTGGTTCTAGCATCGGTGCTTTCACTAGCAACAATATTCGTTTCGGTATTGGCGACTCGCCAAGTCTGGTGTCGGCGAACCGATCGAGGTTATTGGCGACAATTGATGAGCATTTCACAGGAGTCTCTGGATCAGTTGACATGAACGAGCACAGAGAATTATCTAAAGTCCCAGTTAAGCTGCAATGGTTAGATCAAGTGCATGGTGATGACTGGATTTATGCCGACGCGGGTTCACTCGACACTACACCTCAAGCTGACGCGGCGTGGACTGATAAACGCGGCGTTGGCATTGCCATTCAAACTGCTGATTGTATCCCCATTCTAATCACGGATCGTGATGCAACCATTGTCGGAGCAGCGCATGCGGGTTGGCGCGGCTTGGTTTCAAATGTCGCTGCTAATTTGGTTGCTGCGATGCCCAAAGCACCTGAAGAATTGGTGGCTTGGCTGGGTCCATGCATCGGGCCTAAATATTTTGAAGTGGGCGAGGATGTCTGGTCTGAGGTTTTGCCCATTCTGCCGGAAGCAGTACATGTGCATAGTCGTGATGCATCTAAGCGGTTTGTGGATTTATTAGCCGTTGCAAAGCGGCAGTTGCGCCAGTGTGGAGTGGGCGCGGTTAGTTCTGCCGATATTTGCACATACGCGTCGAATGATTTTTATTCCTATCGGCAAGCGTGCCATCTAAATGATAGCGAAGGCTCGGTTCCCGCAGCCACGGGAAGGATGGCTTCAATAGTCGCGCTACGGCCCTAAATTCGCTTGGATATAGCCCAATTTTGCTTACTCTGTGAGGCCGAATTGCCCGCCCGTATTATCCGGTTTGACATGCAGCATCGGAATCACAAGAATAGCCCGCTTGGCGTGCTCAATAGATCTCCGCTAGTCGAAAGCCGTTTTTTCGTAAAGTCTTTATATATCAAAGGCTTAAAAGAATTTTTTGGTGTTTTATTTGATGCTCGCTGAGCATGCAGCGGTGAGAAAAATCAACTGCTTTGGGAAATACTGTGAATAAACGCCGGATAAATGCTTCAAACTACGCTTTTTTTACACCGAGTACGCTGGGTTGACTTAGCGGAATGTTTATTACGCGACAAGCCTAATTTTTGCGCTATAAATTCAAGATTTAAGGGATTTTACAATGACGGAAATGCTGTCTGGCGGCGATATGTTGATTCGTTCTCTCCAGGATGAAGGTGTTGAGTACATCTTTGGATACCCTGGCGGATCAGCTCTGCACATTTATGACGCAATATTTCGTCAGCAGAAGATCGAACATATTTTGGTGCGTCACGAGCAAGCGGCGACACATATGGCTGATGGGTATGCACGATCTACTGGACAGCCTGGCGTTGTTCTAGTCACTTCGGGCCCTGGAGCTACTAATGCTATTACGGGCATTGCTACCGCGTACATGGATAGCATTCCAATGGTCGTCATTGCAGGTCAGGTGCCTAGAGATTTAATTGGTACCGATGCTTTCCAAGAGACAGATATGGTGGGTATTTCGCGTCCCGTGGTAAAACATAGTTTTATGGTACGTGACGCCTCTGAGATTCCAGGCATTGTTAAGAAAGCATTTCATATAGCTACTACTGGGCGCCCTGGGCCAGTGGTCATTGATGTACCTAAAGACACTACTGATCCAGCTGAAACCTTCGAATATGATTATTCTAAGCCCATTAACCTGAGATCTTACCGGCCAGCCTATGAAGGCGATATGGGCCAGATTAAAGCCGCCGTAGCTGCAATTCTTGCCGCCAAACGACCAGTATTTTATGTTGGTGGTGGTGTGATTCAAGGCAACGCTAAAGAACCACTGCGCGCTTTGGCTAAAGCTGTAGGCGCCCCGGTTACTTCCACGCTAATGGGGCTAGGCGCATTTCCTGGTACAGACGAATTGAGCTTAGGCATGCTGGGCATGCACGGCACTTATGAGGCCAATATGGCCATGGATGAGACCGATCTCGTCATCGCCTTGGGTGCTCGTTTTGATGATCGTGTGACGAATAATCCAAGTAAGTTCTCGCCTAAAGCAAAAATCATTCATATGGATGTTGATCCTGCATCTATTGACAAGATTATTGATTCGCACATCGCCTTGGTCGGTGACGCAAGCTGGGTCATTGAAGCTATATGGGCGGAATATCAAAGCCAGGTTAAACAGCGCCCAGCGGCGCAATCTGATAAGCAAAGTGAGCATTTGAGCGAGTGGTGGCAGCAAGTAAATGGCTGGCGCAAAGAGCATGGCTTAAATCATGGGCTAAAACCTGAAGCGGGCAAGGCTATTTTACCTCAGCTTGCAGTACAAACACTTTATCGAGTCACAAAAGGCGAGGCGTTTGTCTCCTCGGATGTGGGTCAGCACCAAATGTTTGCCGCGCAGTATTATCATTTTGATGAGCCGCGACGTTGGATCAATTCTGGCGGTCTAGGAACCATGGGGTTTGGTCTGCCGGCGGCAATGGGTGTGCAAATGGGTTCACCCGAAGCAGTAGTTGCCTGCGTTACGGGTGAAGGCTCCTTTATGATGAATATGCAGGAGCTATCTACATGCCTGCAATATGGTCTGCCGATTAAGATTATTAACCTTAATAATCAGGCCCTTGGTATGGTGAAGCAGTGGCAGGATATGCAATATGGCGGTCGCCACTCGCAAAGTACTTACAGCGATTCATTGCCTGATTTTAAGACGCTTGTTGAAGCCTTTGGCCACGTGGGTATCAAGGTCAGTGATGCGACGCAATTAGATGATGCTATGGAGTTGGCATTTTCGGAAGAAAATAAGAACCGTTTAGTCTTTGTGGACGTTTGGGTTGATCCCCATGAGCACGTTTACCCTATGGCAATTAAAGGCGGCGCTATGCGGGATATGATTTTGAGCAAAACTCAAACTTCTGGAGGTGCGTCGTGAGAGCCATATTAGCTGTGTTGTTAGAGAATGAGGCCGGGGCGTTATCGAGAGTAGTAGGCCTGTTTGCCCAGCGAAATTACAATATTGAAACCCTCACGGTTGCGCCCACTGAGGATACTACTCTTTCAAGACTAACGTTAACTACGACGGGTGATGCTGATAGAATCGCTCAAATTATCAAGCAGTTAGATAAGCTAGTTGAAGTGGTTAGTGTTATAAATTTATGTGCTGCGGACCACGTTGAGCGGGAGCTTTTATTGGTTAAGGTCCGTGCTGTGGGCGAGGCTCGCCAAGAAATTAAACGGTCTGCTGACGTGTTTCGTGGGCAAATTGTTGATGTAACGTCAGATACCTATACTGTGCAATTGGTAGGGCCCAGTAACAAACTTGACGCATTTATAAACGCCATTGGTGACAATGGTGCAGAAGCTACCATTCTGGAAGTCGTCCGCTCCGGTGTTTCCGGAATGGGGCGTGGTAATCGAGTGTTGGCTGTTTAGTCAGTTGGCACTAAGAATAATTTTTTCCGTTCAACCTAAATAATAGGAACCAAATCATGCAGGTTTATTACGACAAAGACGCAGACCTTTCCATCATTCAAAAAATGAAAGTAGTCATCGTTGGTTACGGCTCTCAAGGCCATGCACACGCCAACAACCTACGAGACTCCGGTGTTGCTGAAGTTGTTGTTGGATTACGTAAGGGTTCAGGTTCTTGGCCGAAAGCAGAAAATGCTGGCTTTAACGTCGCTGAAGTATCTGAAGCGGTGAAGGGCGCTGATCTGATTATGGTTTTGGTTCCCGATGAGCTACAAGGTTCTTTGTACAAGGAAGAGATTGAGCCAAATATTAAAGAGAATGCCACTATGGCGTTTGCTCACGGCTTTAATGTTCACTTTGAACTCATCGAGCCTCGGGCCGATCTTGATGTGATTATGATTGCGCCAAAGGGTCCAGGTCACACTGTTCGCTCTACCTATGTAGCTGGCGGTGGTGTCCCCAGCTTGATTGCTATCTTCCAAGATGCAACTGGTCAAGCTAAGAACATTGCTCTGTCTTACGCTTCTGCCAATGGCGGTGGTCGCGCTGGTGTTATTGAAACTACTTTCCGCGAAGAGACTGAAACAGACCTATTCGGTGAACAGGCTGTGCTCTGTGGTGGTGCCGCAGCTCTTGTTCAGGCTGGCTTTGAAACATTGGTTGAAGCGGGTTATGCCCCTGAAATGGCCTACTTCGAGTGCTTGCATGAGCTTAAGCTGATTGTAGATTTGTTTTATGAGGGCGGCGTTGCAAACATGTGGTACTCGGTATCTAACACTGCCGAATATGGCGGCTTAACACGTGGTTCTCGCGTTGTTACTGAAGATACCAAAGCTGAAATGAAGCGTATTTTGACCGAAATTCAAACAGGCAATTTTGCTAAAGAGTTCGTACAAGAATACCAAGCGGGTGCCCCGAGTATTAAGGCTATGCGCCGAATTACTGGTGAGCATCAGATTGAAGAAGTGGGCGCTAAGTTGCGTGGCATGATGCCTTGGATTCAAGAGAATAGACTGGTTAATAAAGAAGTTAACTAACGCTGTTGCAACCGGGCTGCCTTATTTGGTTTGCCCGGTTTTCTCCTCCTCCCACCTTTTATTCTTCAGAAGACTAAAATACTTACTCTCCCTAACTCTCCCTAACTCTCCCTAACTCTCCCTCAGACTCGCTGTGGCGACTACGGGGCTCGCTAAATGGGGTCTGCTAGATTTAGCCTGCGAATAACGCAAGATACCAATGTCCTCAAGCGTTTAGCTGGCACCAATATTGGCAATTCTCTACCAAATTGCGCACAATCAGTTTTTTCAACCTTGCAGCTGTCATATGTCGAATGAAGAGAAAGTGCCGTTGAAATCAGTTGAACGTATTAACTCAGAAACTGATGACAAATCTCCCGAAAGTTCAGCTCGCGGTGCTGGTCGGCTCAAGCGTGGTATCTACTTACTGCCAAATGTCATAACAACCGGTGCGCTGTTCGCAGGTTTCTATGCCATTGTCGCGGCTATGAATGGGCAATTTTTGCCAGCAACCATTGCAATCTTCTTTGCCATGATTTTGGACACCGCAGACGGCCGTGTCGCCA
The DNA here is from genome assembly GCA_905182905.1 of marine gamma proteobacterium HTCC2089. Lineage (GTDB taxonomy): Bacteria > Pseudomonadota > Gammaproteobacteria > Pseudomonadales > Azotimanducaceae > UBA4421. The sequence continues at coordinate 16,422 of CAJJDH010000033.1, forward strand.
GAATAATGGGCACGGAGAGCGAGTTTGGTGCTGAGTACGATAGCTTATCGGATATGGTGGCTTTTGGTGTTGCTCCAGCCTTAGTTGCATTCTCATGGGGGCTTTCTCAATTAGGTCAATTCGGCTGGGTTGCTGCCTTTGTTTACATGGCATGTGCCGCTTTGCGTTTGGCTAGGTTCAATACTCAGGGTGAAAATGCCTCTTTTACCGGTCTAGCAAGTCCATCTGCTGCGGGCATAATTTGCTTCGGGATTTGGGTTTGTGTGGAACATGGTATTGCTGAGCCTTCCATAGTTGGCGCCAGCTTTTTGGCTTTAGCCACAGTTATAGCAGGCTTGTTAATGGTCTCCAATTTCACCTATTTTTCGCCAAAAACCATCAATATCCGTGAGCGCATACCATTCGTCACTTTAGTGCTGATTGTTATGGGATTTGCTGTACTAATGATAGATCCGCCGTCAGTGTTGTTGGCGATATGCGTTGTTTACTCATTGTCAGGACCATTTAGAGCTCTTTGGGCAACATTGAAACCTGAAAAACCCGAGGACCACGCGGAGTAGGGTTGCAGCGCTTCATCAGAGTTCTCCTAATTGAAGTTGTACTCAATAGAGTGCACACAATAGAGTTGTAATAAATAGAGTTGTAATAAATAGCGTTGTAATAAATAGAGCTGTACTAATCGGTTGCGATAATTGCAATGAGTACAAAGTGCGTCGAAGTTCATTGTCGCTTAACGCTGGTTCGCACAACCTAGCATTTGGCTAACGAGTTATTATCAGAGGAAAAGTAATGCTGATAGGCAAATCCCCGAAAATACCCACATCAGAAATCATTTCGGAAACTACGTATCTCAATCGGAGAAAGTTTCTGGGTCAGAGTACTGCCCTTATCGCTGGGTCTAGTCTATTAGGTTCTGCGAATGCCGGCCTGCAGCCCGACGATGAAATTACTCCAGAAGATATTGTTACTCAGTTCAATAATTTTTATGAGTTTGGCACGGATAAAAGTGATCCGTATGAAAATGCTCATACCCTGACTACAGATCCATGGACTGTAACCGTGTCAGGAGCAGCAAAAAAGACCGGTGAATTTGCCTTTGAAGATATTATCAAGGGCATGACTGCGGAAGAGCGCATTTATAGATTTCGCTGTGTAGAAGCGTGGTCCATGGTGGTGCCGTGGATGGGTATTGAGTTAAAGAAAATTCTTGAGCAATTTGAGCCCACGGGCGACGCCAAATATGTGGAGTTCAAAACTTTGGTTCGTCCAGAGGAGATGCCGGGTCAGAGGTCCTTTTTTTCGAGCATAGATTGGCCTTACGTGGAAGGTCTGCGTATGGATGAGGCCTACAATCCATTGAGCATTATGGTAACCGGCTTATTTGGTAAAGAGCTGCCCAACCAAAATGGTGCGCCTTGGCGATTAATGGTGCCGTGGAAATATGGGTTCAAGAGCGTTAAATCTATTGTCAGTATTCATTTCACAGACAAACAACCATTAAATACATGGCAACAATTGCAGGCCAGCGAATATGGGTTTTATGCGAACGTTAATCCTGCTGTTTCTCATCCGCGCTGGAGCCAAGCCAGTGAAAGACGTTTGCCTAGTACGCTCTTCAATACTAACCGTCGGCCCACGTTACCATTTAACGGCTATGCGGAAGAGGTTGCTCACCTTTATAAAGGCATGGATCTGAAAAAGTTCTACTAGTGGCGTTTTGATTAGTATGGATATTCGGTTTGAGGCCTAAACAGTGACGGTAGCGAAAAAGCCCAATAATAGGCTTAAGCTTGTCTTGGCGTTACTCGCTACTGCGCCTGCCCTCTGGCTTGCATATCTCATTAGTCAGGAAATTTCCCTGCCTACCTCAGGGTTAGGTCCTGACCCAGCTGAGGGACTCCTCCATTATCTTGGCGACTGGTCTATGATCGCCTTACTTGTTGCGTTCAGCGTTACACCTTTGAGGCGAATATTTAAGCAGCCAATGTTGGCGCGAAGTCGCCGTATGCTTGGGTTATTTGCGTTTTTCTACGTGGCCTTGCACCTAGCTACCTATATTGTCCTTTACGTGGAATCTTCCTGGCAGTTGTTGGTTGCTGATTTTGTTGAGCGCACCTACATCACAGCGGGTATTGCAGGTTTCTTTGGCCTCGTCGCTATGGCGGTGACTTCAACTAAAGGCTGGCGTCGACGGCTGGGGCAAAACTGGCTGCGTTTGCATAAAGTGATTTACCTGGTTATCCCATTAGCGCTACTGCATTTGATTTGGCTGAGGAAAGACGGTTTTGGGGATATCGCCCTGTATATTCTTTGGTTTTCAATATTACTGGGCGAGCGTATCTATCAAGCTAGAAAGCCTAGGGCTGCGTTAACCAAGGGATTGTAAAAATTGGTCTCAGCGTTCTTGCAAACGGTTCCTAGAACAACTTCTTCGACAATAAGGTCGAATTTCATACCCAGGACTATTTTGCTTGGGTTAGTATTCACGCCTTAGCCTGCGGAAACACAAATGTCTGTCAATTCACCTCAATCAACTAACGCATCGTCTAACGCATTGTCAGCTCGGCGACGGCGCATGCTTGTGGATATGGGTATTGATGTGTGGACGTCTAGATCTTTCAACCCAGAAGTCGCTCAGATTGCTGTGACTTCCGATGTAAAAATACCATCTGTGGCGGCGAGTGATCAGCCGTCTTTGGCCGAAGTAAAAGCGCGGCTGGCTGAAGTGACAGGTGCTGGTATGAGCGCACCTAAACCTGCTGCGCTAGAACCCTCTGCCAAATCAGTTGACGCTGTGCAGGAAGTTTTACAAGCCGATAGAATCCACGTCTACTTTGCGAAAAAGGGCAACGCGCTTTATATCAGCGAGCAACCTATTACCGGTCCAAGCCAATCCTTTGTCCAGGATCTGCTGCTGTTTGTGCATTGGCAACTGAGTAACGGTGAGTTTGATGGGTCTAAGAAACCCCTAATAAGTGAATTTCAATGGCCTGTTGTTGCAACGAGCGGCACGCCAGAAAGAGCCGTAGCAGCTTTCTTGGACAAGCATGGGTTAACTACTCCAGCAGGGTTAGGGCTAATCAGTCCCGATGCTATGAAGGTGTTAAAGCCTTGGTTGCCCATTGAAGGTTCGCGCTTTTTGGAAGTGGCGAGTTTGGCTGAGCTTGCGACAAATGCCCAAGCTAAAGTGCAACTCTGGGGTGAGCTCGGGCGTCTCTAAATGAAGTTGCTCCACAGACCTATGCTGGACACTGATGTGGCTGAAGTCTTAGTCATTGAGAATGTTGCTCACCTTAACCCTTGGAATGAAAGTGCTTTTGTAGATTGCATTGCCGCTCGCGCTAAAGGCTATGCCTGTCATTTGATTTTACATGAAACGCGAATTGTGGGTTATACGGTACTCAGCGCTGCTGTGGGAGAAGCTCACTTACTGAACATTACCGTTGACCCTGAATGTCAGGGGCAGGGGTTGGGTCGGCGATTGCTGAGGTGGGTAATCGTTTGGAGTTTGAGCCAGAGTGTCCAGACACTCTTCTTGGAAGTGCGTTCAGGTAACCTCGCTGCGCTGACTCTGTATGAATCTGCCGGGTTTAAACGAATTGGCTTGCGTCGAGATTACTATCCGTCTTTATTGGGTAGAGAAGATGCAGTAGTTATGGGTTTAGATCTGGCCCAGATAACTATAAATGAAAGCGGCGAAATCTAGTACTTAACTGATTCACTGTCCTGACTTTAGTCGTCGACAGCAGTATTGCTAGCCTGCTGTTTAGTTATGAATTGCGCTTACAATGCCTTTGGCAAACCAAGATTTGATAATGGTGATGAGCGTTACAGCAACCGAGTTTTCTTCGACTCTTGTGACTAAAAACTCACACAGTTCGGCTAAGTTCTGACCTTCCAAAGAGTACTTTAGTAGTTTGGCTTCTAAATCAGTCATTGATTTGAATTCAGTGAGTCGCGCGGAGTTTCTCCACACTAACCAATAACTTGTACTTTCGACGGGCTCGGGTGGCTGCTTTTGCTCTCGAATGGCCTGCCAGATCTCTACGACATTCCATCGACTGGTGAATATTTGCATACTCGGATGGAAGCGTAAGGCTGTATTGGGCCAATCTTCCTCCGCTAGGTTAACAAGGTCTTGGCTGGGTAATCTAATGGCATCGGAAGCGTCGAAGGCGGACATTAACAGACGCTCAAATCTTGCCAGTTCAGTTATTTGTGCGTGTTGCCGGAAAGGTTCCGTTTGGGCTAGAAAACTCGGTAGCTGGTCAGCAAAATGGCGTAGCGAAGTATTTTGCGACGGGTGCTTTTTAACGTATTCGGCAGTCATAAGATCGAATAGTTCATCGCCTAAATAAGTGCCGATAACAGGGTGGTCTACCTCAATTGATTCGCGGAGCCGCATTTGATACGCGTTGCGGTAGATGCCTAAGCGGGCGTTGGTATTTATTCCGCCTTGGCTCGCAATATATCCGCTAATGTTATTTTGCTGATCACGCAGATATGCCATCAATTGTTTTTGCTGTTCTTGTAATATTTGCGGCACGGCTAGGGTGACAGTTTTTCAACAGGAAAGCCCTGTTTGGCAACGGCTCTAGCGACATCAAGTTCAGAAACTAAATCCTTCAGCGCCGGTATGTTGTCGTCGCGCTCTATCATAGTGCTAACGGGGCCAAAGCGGTCAATAGCTTTAGCGTAAAGATCCCAAACGGACTCAACAACGTCATGGTCATGGGTATCTATTACGTAGTCACCGTAATCTGTGTGCCCTGCAAGATGGAACTGCCAGACTCTCGAAGGATCTATGCCATTTAGATAATCTTCCGTATTAAATCCGTGATTGCGCGCGCTTACGTAGATGTTGTTTAGATCAAGTAAAATCAAGCAGTCAGATTTTTCTGCTACTGCCGACAAAAATTCCCACTCAGTAACTTCTGAGTCTTTGTATGTAAGGTAGCTGGAAACATTTTCTATAAGTATTTGTTGGCCAAGAAAGTCTTGGGTTGCACAGATGCGGGCGCTCACATGATCTAGGGCTTCTTGGGTGTAGGGTAGAGGTAATAGATCATGGCTGTTGATTCCGCCTTGTTGGGTCCAACATAGGTGGTCGGATAACCATGCGGGTTGAACTTCATGCGCAAGCGTTTTGAGGCTGCGCAGATAGTCAAAATTGATAGGGTCCGTAGAGCCGATAGAAAGCGAAACACCGTGCATAACCAAGGGATAGCGTTCGCGAATTTTGTGTAGGTAATATTTGGGCTTGCCTCCCGACACCATAAAATTTTCTGATATGACCTCAAACCAGTCGACCTCTGGTTGAGTGTCGATGACCTCTTGGAAATGTTCAGTGCGTAAGCCAAGGCCAAAGCCAAGATAGGGTCTATCTTGACTTTTTCCCTCGGCAGAAACTCTAGCGGTAGCCATTGTCGTATAGCTATCGCTTGAAGACACAGGGCTAGTATTATGCGCCAACCTTGCCGCCGATATCTGCGCAAGCTTTCGCTGGAGCCGCTATAAAACCTTGGCCCTTACATGCGGCCTGACCTTTACAGGCGTTACCTGCGGTCTTGCAATCGTTATGGCCTTTACAAACGTTAGTGCCATAACAATGGGATAAGTCAGCGGTAGAGATGCTTCCGGTCCAATCATCTCTACGTTCGCCACCAACGTCTGCACAAGCTTTCGAGGGTAGAGCAACGACGCCTTGACCTTTACATGCACCTTGGCCCTTACAGGCGTTGCTCGCGGTTTTGCAGTCGTTGTGCCCGTTGCACGCGTTCACGCCGTAGCAGTGAACCAAGTCAGTTGTATTACTTGCCGCGCTAGTGTTGGTAGAAGAAGGTCCAGATGTTTCACATCCCATCAGCCCTGCGGCTGCTACAGCCAACGCAATACCGGTAAACTTAGTTTTCATTTGTGTGTTCATAGTTATCGTCCTTCTATCTATTTAGATGTCCATTCACATGTCTATTCATATGTCTATTCATTAGCCAATTCGTTGGCGGTTTACGAGTTTTCTCATCTGAGGTAACTCAGTTGTGAAAAAATCAGCTTTGCAGGAGCATTCACTCCAACATGAATGGACTATTCACTAAACGATTTAAGGAATATCTAATATAACGATTGGCGGTGCCTTCTAGACGATGGTCGAGGTAAGAATTACGGTAAGTGGTAGTGTTAAGCGCTCAACGGTCATGTTTCTAGGTCGATGCGGTTGTTAGAAAGCTACTTTTGAGGTCGTTGCCTAGTGCTTTTGATAAGTAAAGTTACCGGCGCACATTGCCAGGATCCATGTTCTTGCTCGGATTTTCCTATGTTGGTGAAAATCTAACACCGGCATGGATAAGACTATACAATGAGCTCCCTCGATTTTGACCCGTGTGTGACTGCGTAACTCACTCCGCTGGGCTAAGAATTTAGACAGTTTTTGCAGATGAATAACTTTGACTTATAGGAAAGGCCGCTGTTTTGAGTATTGAGCATGTTAAGAATAGACGCACCTTTGCGATCATTTCCCACCCAGATGCGGGTAAAACCACAATAACTGAAAAACTACTGCTTTTTGGTAACGCTATTAAGCTAGCGGGTACGGTGAAATCCAGAAAATCAGACCGCCATGCAACGTCTGACTGGATGACCATGGAGCAAGAGCGCGGCATTTCGGTGACGACGTCTGTAATGCAGTTTCCCTATGAGGGGCGCACGGTCAATTTGCTTGACACACCTGGGCACGAAGATTTTTCAGAAGATACCTATCGAACACTCACCGCCGTGGACTCGGCGCTAATGGTTATTGACGGAGCCAAAGGTGTAGAGCCGCGAACTATTAAGCTTATGGAAGTGTGTCGCCTGCGTGATACGCCAATCGTCACGTTCATTAACAAGTTGGATAGAGAAATTCGTGATCCAATTGAAGTGCTAGACGAAGTTGAAGATATTCTACAAATCCAATGCGCGCCGATGAATTGGCCCATTGGCATGGGGCAGCACTTTAAGGGAATTTACCAATTAGCAGAGGATCGCATTGTTTGTTTTGCTAAGAGCCAAGGCCATCATATTTATCCATATAAGGTCATTGAGGGCTTAGAGAGTGATGAGGCAAAAGAGTATCTAGGTACTGAGCACGCCGACTACGTTGATGAAATAGAGTTGGTTCGCGGCGCTAGTCACGAATACGATCAGGCGGATTTTGAGAGCGGTATGGTCAGTCCCGTTTACTTCGGTACTGCGCTAGGTAACTTCGGCGTTAAACAAATGCTCGATGGTTTTGTCCAGCAAGCACCTGCGCCTCAGCCGAGAATGACTCAATTGCGTGAAGTTTTGCCGTCCGAGGAAAAGTTCAGTGGTTTTGTCTTCAAAATTCAGGCGAATATGGACCCCAAACACAGAGACCGCATTGCCTTTATGCGGGTTTGTTCGGGCACGTATCGTCAGGGTATGAAAATGCGCCACCTACGTACCAATAAGGATATTAAGATTGCCGATGCTGTGACCTTTATGGCCGGCGACAGAGTGCATACCGAGGAAGCCTTCGCGGGCGATATTATTGGATTGCATAATCACGGCACTATTCAGATTGGTGATGCTTTCTCTGAAGGTGAGAAACACGAATTTATTGGTATTCCCAATTTTGCTCCAGAGATGTTTCGGCGTGTTAGGGTGAAAGATCCGTTACGCGGAAAGCAGCTAGAGAAGGGGGTTAAGCAGTTAGCCGAAGAAGGTGCCACTCAAGCCTTTATCCCCTTGTCCAAGAACGAAATTGTAGTGGGTGCGGTAGGGGTGTTGCAGTTTGATTTGGTCTCATTCCGTTTGCGAGATGAATACAGAGCGGAGTGTATTTGGGAGAACTCAACTATCTTTACTGCGCGCTGGATACAGTGTGAAGACGAAAAAATGCTCGCGGATTTCCGTAACAAAAACCAAGAGAACCTTGCCATAGATGGTGGCGGGTATCTGACCTATCTAGCAACAAGCAGAGTTAACCTCAGCGTTATACAAGACCGCTGGCCAGATATTAACTTTAGCAAAACGCGTGAGCACTAAATGACGAGCTGCAAAGCAACAACTGCTGAGTCATTATCTAATGGATAAAGAACAGCTGCAGCAAGCGTTCACAGATGTCAGCGCGTTGAAATTCCAAGAATTTGAAATAGCGTTATTGGTCGGGACGCTAATTGATAGCACATTAGACTTGCAGACCGTGCGTGAGAACTTTGAACGATTTCTTGCAAGCATCAGCGAGTCAAAGATTGCTGATGTTAGTCAGTTGTTGGCGTCATTTAAGCAACACGGATTTGGCCAAACACCGATGTCTTCAGTCGATTTAAGCCATAGCAGCTTGGATTGGGTTCTGACGCAAAAACAGGGTATACCAATAACTCTTAGTATATTGCTCGTAGAGGTGGCTCGACGGCTCGGGTTTGGCGGCTGCGGGATCAATTTTCCAGGACATTTTCTGGCGCGGATCGACGGGGTTTTAGTAGATCCAATGAGTATGCGTGTTATTGAGGTCAGCGACCTGGATGTGGCAACTGCGCCTGCAATGCTGATCGAGGCGACAACCACTATGGTTGGGCTGCGCATGCTCAATAACATTAAGGCTATGTATTTGCAGGCGCAAAACTGGCAGCAGGTGTTGGAGATCATTGATTACCAATTTGCCATTGATCCCAATAACCCAGAGGTTATAGCTTCGCTACATTTTGAGCGCGGCGAGTGTTGGCAGCAGCTAGGTGTGTTGAGTGCTGCGCGAGATGAATACACAATCTGCGCTGCAATATGCCCTTACCCAGAACTCACAAGTATGGCTAAGGAAAAAGCTAATGCTTTGGTAATGACGGATGAGATCCTTCATTAGGTTTGGGTCCTAATATAGCTGCTAAACCATATCCTCAAACGGATTGTCAGCATCTAACGATACGGGCTTGCCAAAGCCCGGCACATGTATCTCATGCGGGCTAATGGTTAAGTCTGTTCCGCTTAACACGTCCTCACCAAACTTGTAGATGGGCGCTATGTTGCCGCTGTCAGCTACATTGTTGTAGTCCTGAGCGGCCGTCTCAGCGTGCTCTTGCTTGGCGCAAAACGCTGTGTAGGCTTTTTTACCCCAGCGTTGCTCTAGCATCGAGCGTGTTTGATTTGGAGATAAGAACAGTCCTGTAGCATTGTTGCCACCAAACCCTTTGGAGTTAATAAACGCTCCGCGCATTGCCTCTGGTGAGCGTTCCACGTCCTCCATAGGCAAGTGCAGGTTACTTTGTTCTACATCGTCCGCGATATGGTCAATTGTACTGATACCAGGCACGATGCCATCTTCCCAAGCGCCTAATATGGCTGAAAGCTGATCTCCGCCTGCAGGTGCCATTGAGTGTCCTACGTAGCATTTAATTGCCCCGACTAACCAATTATCTATGCCAAAGTTCGTTGCTAATTCGTTGAGTATTTGCGATTCAGTCACCCGATTTTGCGGTGTACCAGTGCCATGAGCTTGCATGTAGGTACTATTCCTCAAGCCTTCCTCACCAAGAATGGCGCGTGCGGTAGCCATGGTTTTGGCTACGGTTACGTAGTTGCCAATGCCTGGGCCGGGGATAGACTTTTTGTAGCCGTCGGCGTTCACCGCTACATCGGCGACTGCGCCGAGTACTCGAGCGCCGCTTTCCATTGCAAGTTCGTCATCCATCAATACGATCCATACTGATGATTCTGCTACGGTAAAGCCTGCGTTAGAGGAAAAGGGTCTGCATGCGCGCCGGTTGTCCACGCTGGTAGATCCGTCAAGGGCCATCAGCGCATCGTCTTCTGCTAGCGCACCCATGGTGCGATAACCCTCGATGACTGCTGGCACAACTGGCGCTTCTGAATTACCAACAACAACTATACGTTTACTGCCTGAGCGAATTTCGTCAAGGCCTCTTTTGACGTTATAAAGAAATGTTGCACAAGCCCCGATAATGCCGGCGGTTTCACCCACTGAACCGAGTACGTAGGCATTGACAAAATCCCCAGGCATTTCCGGCAAACCAAGGGCCACGTGCTTGGAGCTTGGGCGTTTCCCTATCATTGAATTTTGTAGCAGGCCACCATAAGACTCGGCGTCTAACTGCCCCATAGCTGAGCCTGAGTAGACGGCTATTTGGTCGGGTCGGCATAAGCTCTTCAGTTCAGAAATGGTGAATCCTGTGGAGCGCAATGCGTCTGAGGCTGCGAAAACGGTCATTTGTAAACCACGTGGATGATTACGGCTTTGATACAGGGCAGCCGGATCAAATCCTGTTGGTAGTTGGCCTGCGCTGGTGACTTTGGATGCTCGGTAGTCTGGCAGCAGTGCGTTAACGGGCTCCGTAGAGGTGATTAGTACTTCTTTTTCATTGAGAGTTTTAACGTCCCAACTTGTAGGTATCTCAGTGGGTAACTGTCGCTTTGCTAAGACGAAGCTGATGGCCTGACTGTCAGTGCTTTTTAGATGTGCATTTGATTGCCAATACACTTTGTTCGGGTCAAAGAGTTCGATTCTGCGCACCAATGTGTGGTCGCGCATGTAAGTTCGTTGAGATTCTTCATGGGAGCTACCAGGATCTAACCCCATCATTTGTGCAAGACTCAGATAAGTCGCATCTCTTTTAGCGTCTGGTAAAGAGTCAATTACCATGCGCCGATAGCTATTGTTGAATGACACTCTACCAGCGGAATTCACGCCACCACAGCCAACTATTACAGGTAGTCGGCTTTTGCTATTTAATTGACTCAATGCTCTTCCTAACTCGGATGGTTGTTCTAGTTTCTTTCCAACGCAACTGCAGTCGCTTCGCCGCCACCAATGCACAAAGCAGCTATACCGCGCTTTTTACCCTGATTTTTCAGTGCGTGTGCAAGAGTGACGATAAGTCTGCTACCTGTGGAGCCAATGGGATGGCCTTGTGCACAGGCACCGCCGAATACGTTTACCTTACTTGGATCTAGTCCCAGTGATTGGGATGTAAGCATGGTCACCATGGCAAAGGCTTCGTTGATCTCAAAAAGATCAACACTGTCTAAATCCCAGCCGGTTTTTGCCAGCAGTTTTTCAATTGCGCCAATTGGTGCAAGAGTGAATTCGCTCGGGTGAATAGAGTGTGTTGCGTGGTCAACAATGCGCGCTAATGGATCTCTGCCAGCAAGTGCACTTTCCCGGGTCAATACAAGTGCTGAAGCGCCATCAGAGATGGAAGAAGCATTTGCTGCTGTAATTGTGCCGTCGGATTTGAAGGCAGGGCGCAGGCTAGGAATTTTATCGAGCTTGGCTTTGCCAGGCTGCTCGTCGTCTTCAACCATTGTGCCTTTGATATCAATCGGTGCAATTTCAGAGGCCAAGGATTTGTTTTCGATCGCTGCTCTGGCGCGATTTACTGACTCTATAGCATAGGCGTCCATGGCCTCGCGAGTCAGTTGGTGCTCGTCTGCAGTATTTTGCGCGAAAGAGCCCATTGAGCCACCTGTTTCTGCGTCTTCCAAGCCATCTGTGAACAGTGAATCGAGCATGCCAGCATGACCCATGCGCAGGCCCGCCCGGGCTTTGGCCACTAGGTAAGGAGCGTTACTCATACTCTCCATACCGCCAGCTACAACAGTATCTGCACTGCCTGCCTTGATAAGGTCCATAGCTAACATAGTAGCTTTCATACCCGAGCCACAGACTTTATTGATGGTTGTAGCAGCGCAGCTGTCGGGAAGCTGCGCAATGCGCATGGCTTGGCGCGCTGGGGCTTGTTTTAGACCAGAGCTAACCACGTTACCGATAATTACTTCATTCACCTCGTCAGCTTTAACTTGACCGTTTGCTAAGGCTGCAGCCATTGCGTGAGCACCTAATTCTGGTGCTGATTGTGTTGCTAGGCTGCCTTGAAAGCTGCCCACTGGAGTGCGCGCAGCACCAAGAATGTAGATTGATTCGCTCACTGATTCGTTCCTAATGAAATGCTAAACAGGTTGGAGAGATTTCGTTGGCCAGCCCACACACGTGTGCTCTATCGAAACCCATCCCCATGGCCCTCGAGTTTACTTAGAGACACTGTTAAGGGCCACACCTGATTGTATACTTTGTTGTTCGTAGTGGCCCAGTGATGGCGCGTAGCGTCTTAGATTTCGTTAAACCTTGGAATCAGCTCGGCAAAGTTGCATGGACGGAAGTTAATATCTAGCTGATTGAGCAGGATTTTTTGCCATCCAGTGGTTACTGCCCCTGAAGAACCGGGCAGACTGAAGATCAACGTGCCGTTTGCTAGTCCGCCTACGGCCCTAGATTGAATAGTGGAGGTGCCGATTTCGTCATATGAAATTTGCCGAAATAGCTCACCAAACCCCTCAATTTCCTTATCAAACAAGGGCTTAAGCGCCTCGGGAGTGCTGTCTCTACCGGTAAATCCGGTGCCGCCAGTGGTAATCACCACATTGACTTCCGGCACGGCGATCCAATTTGAGACGGCGGCTCGTATTGCGTAGATATCGTCTTTGACGACAACTCTTTCATGGATCCCATGACCGGCATCCAAAATGTACTGATTCAGTAAGTTTCCGGACTTGTCGTCCGCAAGTGTACGGGTGTCAGAAATAGTCAGTACAGAACAGGTAATTTTAAGCATAGCTGGAATTGCGATTAGCGGCACAAGTAGCTAGAGTAACGCGAATCTTCAGATAGTCCAAAAACGTGCAAAAACAGCTTATAGAAGGGGATCGGCTTTTTTTTATTGCCGAGAACCTCGCCAAAGATTTTTCATCATTTCCTGACATTAAGCGAGAAGAGGAACCGGTTCCCGGCTTATTGTCTAAATACGATATTGAACAGCTCAACGACAAGCTTTCCGCTCTTGATATAGATGCCTATATTGAAGCAGTTGTCGCACCAGCAGAAGCTCAAGGTCGAGAACCAGCGCCTTCGATTATTCGGCAGTTAGGTAAGGTGCAGGAAGAAGACAGCCTTGGTCCCTTTTATCAAGCTGTACTGCTAATGGAATTTCCCGGTGGTGCAAAGCGCCCTGTAGGGTTTATCGCCCAGGACAGATCAAGTGATATGGGCAGCTGGATGCCCCAACATCACCTGCGTGCTGCATCCTTTGCTGAATATTGTTCTTCCAGAGCAATTCCGCTGGTTAGCTTCATGGATACTCCAGGAGCGGATGCTGGTGAAGAAGCCAATGCCAACAATCAAGCCCATAGCATTAGCCGCCTCATAGCAGAGATGAGTAATGTAGATGTACCCACCGTAGGGGTCATTTATGGTGTGGGCTATTCCGGTGGCGCTATTCCGCTGGCGGCTAGTAACCTAATTTTATGTCTACGTGATGGTGTGTTTAGCACCATTCAGCCTGCAGGCCTTGCGAATATCGCCAGACGACTTAATTTATCTTGGCAGGAGTGTGCTAAGTACGTTGGACTGTCTGCTCCAGAGCTGCATGCTCAAGGCAACATAGATGCCATAGTCGACTACAGCCCTAATGACCCGCCTCACCAGATTGAAAAGCTGCGCAGTGCGCTAGTGGGTAGTATTGTTAATATTGAGAGTTTGACCAAAAGTTTTGTGGCAGAGAATCCATACATACTGGATCACTATAAACAAAGCCTTTTGCGTTACCTCAAGCCTTCAACTCAGCTCCAGGCAATGGAAAATAGCGCATCTCTTACGCTAACCAAAAACCCCACTGAATATGTAAACGTATTTGGCATAGCCTACCGCTATCTTCGCTACCTACAGGTACGCAAGCGTATTAAAGCCACTAGTGTTCAACAGTACGGGCGTTTAGCTAGCCAAGAAATTCCTTCAGGGGAACTGCATATACGGGCAGACCGTGAACGCCGTCAGACTTTTTTGTACTGGCTACAGGATCCGGACAAAGTAGTTTACGACGAAGCGCTGTCCAAAGCATGGCGCAACTACACAGATAAACGCCAAGCAATGAATGATGAGCGCGGTCGTATTGCACAAATGATCTTTGGCGAACCCAAAGAAAATTATGAGTTGGCAAGAAACAATATTCTTTCTACCGTTGGTGCGTTTTTGTATAACCGCTGGAAAAAAGAGTCAGCTGGTAACCTAGAGTCGCTAAAGAGCTATTTAGAGCGGCATGAAGATACCCGGCACATCCTGCAAATTTCAGATGTTAAAGACCCTCGCGGCTTACTTGCTACAGCAGCGCGTGATGCCAGTTTGCAAGCGTTGTTCCAAGAACGTTTTTCTTATGAAGGTAAAAAGCTACTAACAGAGAAAGGTGTGGCTTCACTGTCTGACACTTTTGTTTCTAAGCAGCTCGCCGCTGAACTGAATATGCTTATTACTGGGCCTCGCCTAGTAGATCAAGGCGATGGTTCTGACGTTAAAGTTAATAGAAGTTATTTGGTAGCCATTTCGACTGGGTTAATAGATGCAGTAGGTAGCGGTGGTGAACCCATTGCTCTTGCAGATATGACTATTCTTGATGTGTTATTACACGATGAACTGCGTCATGACTTTATCAAAGAGTGTGAGAACCTTTTGTTGTTTGATGCCTTCTATGATGAGGCAATTGGACGTTTAGAAACCATTGCTCAAGAAGCACAAACCGATCAAGTGTTGTCGTTACCAAGTGCCGAAAAGTTGATCGATGGATCTCTAGCTGCTGCTGGGCTGCAACTAAAAGTGCCGACCAACGATGCAGCGGCTCAGGCGGCTTTGAAAAACCAGTTATTCGATTGGTATCAACGCGTCATGAAAATGCCTAAAGGCACAGAATTTTTCCGTACGGTCGAAGAATGGAAAAAGTTGAGCTTTGCTCACCTGGCCGATGCATTGTTTGTTATTGTGACGTACTTTTTCGGTACGCTCCTTAATTCATACGTGTTATCGGAAAGAGAATCCAAGAACTATCAGGGACGTATTACGCCGCGGAATATTGGGCGTCGGAAAGACTTTTGGAACCGTTTGAATATGGCTTACAACGACCTGCAAATGCAGGGCGTTTTGCGCAAGATAAAGGTCAATAATAAGTTTGGTTACCAAGACATTATCGATCGATATTTTGAGCAATGGGAAAATCGTTACGATGATTTGCTCAGTTCAGATCCATGTTCATTTCCAGGCTTCAGACTGTCTATTGAGAACGCTCTAAACAATGACCTTCCGCCTTGTGGTGTTGTAACAGGCATAGGTACGCTCAAAGAAGCTGGTGATGGCACTATTGCTAATCCACGCGTAGGCGTCGTCATTTCAAATGTGCAATTCCAAGCTGGGGCCTTCGATATGGCCAGTGCCGAGAAGGTTTGCCGATTATTGGTGGAATGTGCTGAGCAGAGTTTGCCAGTAGTGTGCTTTATCTCCTCTGGAGGCATGCAAACTAAAGAGGGCGCTGGGGCATTATTCTCAATGGCGGCCATCAATGATCGAATTACTCGATTTGTTAGAGATCATGACCTTCCAGTTATTGTGTTTGGTTACGGCGACTGTACAGGTGGCGCCCAGGCCAGTTTTGTAACTCACCCATTGGTTCAAACCTATTATTTCTCTGGTACCAGCATGCCTTTTGCTGGGCAAATTGTTGTTTCATCTAACCTGCCGCTGAAGTCGATATTGTCTAACTACTTGTCAGTCACGCCTGGTTCAATGCAGGGCTTGGTGAAGCACCCGTTTTATCCTGAGTTAGAAGATAAATTAGCAGAGGTGGACGCTGAGATCCCACACCCTAAAGATTCTGTTGAAGAAGTTATTGCAGGAATTTTGTCGGGCGGTTTGGAAGAGCAGCGACCTATAGTGGTAGCTCAACGTTCTATCTTTACCGATGAAGAGCTTATTCGTCCTACGCGCAAAGTACTGATTCATGCGCGTGGTTGTACTGCGGCTAAGTTAATCCGTATTGCTCAGCAACAGGATGTAGATGTTGTCTTGGTGCAGAGCGATCCGGACATGGAGTCCATGGCCGTAGAGCAGTTGCGTCCACAAGATACGGTCGTGTGCATCGGTGGTAACACCCCTGACGAAAGTTATCTAAATGCTATGAGTGTTCTCAATGTTGCTGAAAATGAGGGCGTAGACAGTTTGCACCCTGGTATTGGGTTCCTTTCAGAGAACTCTGGTTTTGCAGAGCTAGTACGTAGTAGGGGAATTAACTTTATTGGGCCGCCAGTCGCCAGTATGGAAACTATGGGCAATAAGTCTAATGCCATCAATACAGCGCTTAGATTGAAGGTGCCTGTTGTACCTGGTAGCCACGGAATTATGACGAATGTTGAGCGGGCTGCAGAAGTAGCCCTAGACATAGGCTATCCAATTCTAATTAAAGCCGTACATGGCGGTGGTGGTAAAGGCATTCAAGTTGTTGAAGGCCCCCAAGAGTTTGAAGAACTATTTCACCGAGTTGGCGTAGAAGCGCGCAGTGCGTTTGGTAACGGCGATGTCTATTTAGAAAAGTATGTCACCTCCTTGCGCCATATTGAGGCTCAGCTTTTGCGCGATACCCATGGCAATACTCATGTTTTGGGTATCCGTGATTGTAGTGTTCAGCGCGACAAGCAAAAGGTTATTGAAGAGTCCGGCTCAACAATGTTGCCTGATGACCTTCTTGCAACAGTTCTACGCTCTACTGCTGATATAGCTAACGAGGTAGGTTACGTTGGCGCTGGCACTGTAGAGTTTATCTACGATCTTCGTTCAAACGCGGTCTACTTCATGGAAATGAATACTCGTTTGCAGGTAGAGCACCCAGTGACTGAGTGGACTTCTGGGGTAAACATTGTAGCCGAACAATTTAGGATTGCCTCGGGCGAATCTATTGCTGATCTGAAGATTGCTGCTAACGGTTATTCTATCGAAGCCAGAGTAACCGCCGAGCGATTAGTGGTTCAAGCTGGTGGCGACGTAGCTTTTCGCCCGCACCCTGGGCAGATAGACGAATGCGTTTTCCCTGAAGAAGATGGCGTTGAAATCATTACAACGGTGGGGCCGGGTAAGTTTGTTTCGCCATACTATGACAGCATGGTAGCACAGTTAATCGTACATGCTGAATCCAGAGATGCTGCAGCCGACAAGCTGATCGACTATTTGAGTCGCGTTGTCATTACCGGCATTTGTACCAATATTCCGTTGCTGCGGATGATTCTTGCTGATGAAACTTTCCGCAAGGGCGTATACGACACTAATTACCTGCCTGAGATGCTTCAGCGCATCGATGTAGAAACGTTAGTAGACGAAATTGAATCCAATAGTGGTGCAAAAGGCGAAAATATTGACAGCGATACTGTGCGCATCGAAGGCACTGAAGAACTCAAAGTGCTTGCGCCAGCAACGGCTATTTTCTACAGCGCGCCATCTCCATCAGAGCCAGAGTATGTGGCGGTTGGGCAAAAGATTGGTTTAACTGACACCTTGTGTCAGTTAGAGGCGATGAAGATATTTAATCCATTAACGTTAAAAGACTTTAATGTCGATGGTGCAGTTTATGATCCAAGTCGAAATTACCAAGTGACTAGAGTGAATATAAGCAACGGGCAGCAAGTCAACGTAGGCGACTTACTTTTTGTTGTGAAGCCGGTGTAACAAACTTCTCTCCTTTCTCTTGGGGTTTGGAAGTTAAAGTATTGCTCGTAAGCTGGCGCCACTGGGCGCGAGGTTCTCAGCGCGCTGTGGTTCTAGTTGCCAAGAACGTATATGCCTCTGAAGATGCAAATAGTAGCCACGGTTAAGATGATGCGGTGGCTGAGTTTTTCAAAGTCCGCATCATTCCATCTCGCCAATAATATCGTACCCACTCGGGTGCCGAATATCGCCGCCACAAGTGATGCGACAAATAGCCATGTCGGTAGCTGGCTAGTCAGTGATATGAGCACGCCATAATATAAAATTCTTAGCAGGTGCCCTATGGTTTGAGTAAGGGCTTTATTGGCTACGATTGCTTGTCGGCCTAGGCCGCTGTTTACATAGAAGACATCTAATACTGGTCCAGCGGCGCCGGCTATGAGTTGGGCAAAGGTGACAACAAAGCCACAAGCCACAGTGGTCAAAGGTTGCGTGATATTTAACCCCTTTAATCGGTTACTCCATTGAGCTGCCCAAGGAAAGATGCCAATTGCGAGTAGAACAACGCCTGGATCTGGTATTAAAACCAGCCAGGTCGCTATAGCCACCGCGCTAGCGGCTCCTAGACCATAGCCTGGTAATAAACCCCAAATTAGGTGTTTGCGCAGTAAGTAGGTCCTTGACCCGTTTGCCATAGCTTGAGTGGCGCCATGTAAGATCATTGCGCTGGTCACAGGCAATATGGTGATTAATATAGCCATGAGTACCGCGCCGCCTGCCATGCCCACTAATCCAGACAGAACGCTAGTAAGAAATGCTGTGATTATTATGGCGACATAGAGCATTTCGCGAGATTAGATAGATATGATTCATGAAAAAAGCGACGAATAAGAATATGATCAAGTCTTTGAGCGCAAGAATATAAATATGATTGAAAATCTAGAGACATTGGTCGCTTTGTCTAAGGCCGGCACGATGATGGAAGCCAGTACCGCATTGCGCATTTCTCAGTCAGCTGTGAGTAAGCGAATTGCCTCACTAGAGCGATACTATGATCGCGAATTGATTGAGCGCCATGGACGTCGTGTAGTCCTCACCCATCATGGAACCCGCCTGGTTGAGCGTGTGACGCCGTTGTTGTCTGAGCTGCGTAGCGTGTTCCTTGAAGATAATGCTTTGCGCAAAGGGAAGATTATTTTAGGTGTTTCTGAAGCTATCTTGGCCAGCTGGGGTTCCGAATTATTCTCCCAAGTGCGCGATGTTATGCCGAGTGTTGAGTTTGAATTCCACGCTCAACGCTCGCCGGTGGTATTGGACCGGTTACGCTCTGGGGAATATATGGTAGGTATCTGTACTGGCAGCCCTGACGCTGACTCTGACTTGGTCTCTGAGGTTATTCGTCAAGAGCCTATGGTTATTATTCCTTCTGGTTTAGGCGCGTTGAAGTATAAGCGTGGGGACGCACTAGATGTCATAACTATTGAGTCGCGCTCGGGAGCATGGGGGTCAATTGAGGAAAATATGCAACGCATGAATCTCAACAGAGTCGCATCTTTAGAGTCATTTTTTGCTGTAGCTCAAATGGCGCTTGCTGGGTTTGGTCACGGCCTCGTGCCTGTGGGTGTGGCGCGCACGCTGGGGATAGCGAAAGATTCTATTTTGGAATTAGATAAGTCAGGTCTAACTCGTCCGGTTCGATTTGTGGCGAGAAAATCTATGTTTTCCCAAGAGCTTGTGCGCTCGTTTTACAATGAAGTATCGCGCTTGGCAGGGCAGATAGAAGGCGACTAAAGCAGCCGCTTAACTATGTGCCTCAGCGAGGACTAGAAGGTCAATTCAGTTTGTTTGGGCCTTCGCTTCATCGCGGCACAATTGAGCTAGCCCTTCTACCCAAATAGGGCTGTCGTTAATGCAGGGTATAAGAGTGAATGTCTCTCCACCCGCTTGCATAAAGGTCTCGTGCCCCTGCATTCCCATTTCTTCCAAAGTTTCGAGGTTGTCCACAACGAACGCTGGGCAGACTACAGCCACGTTTTTAATGCCCTTGCTCGGAAGTTCTTCCAACACCTGATCAGTGTATGGGGTAAGCCAAGGTAGGCGGCCCAGTCGAGACTGAAAGCTGACACCGTATTGCTCGTCTTTGAAGCCCAAATATTCTGTGATCGCTTTGGAAGTCTCAAAGACCTGATGCCGGTAACAAGTTGCATGGGCTGGCGAGGGGACATTGCAACAGTCATCACAATTCAAACAGTGCTTTTGTGTGGGGTCGGCCGTTGTAAGGTGTCGCTCTGGCAGGCCGTGGTAACTGAATAACAGGTGGTCCCATTGCTCTGGTAGGTGCTCGCGGATAACTTCGCCCCAGGCTTTTACGTGCTCTGGTGCTCGATAAAATGGCGGCATTACAAACGAGGTCATGCCATCAGGTAACGCTTGAACCGCTGCCTCAATGGACGTTGTAATAGTTGAGTCAGCATGTTGTGGGTAGAGGGGGATGATGCAGACGTTATCTACTCCGCGAGTCTTTAGCGCCTGAATCCCGTCCGTAATACTTGGGCTACCATAGCGCATGCTGAGTGCTACCGGCTCGTCTAATGCTGCTTCCAAGCTATCAGCCAAAGTTTGGCTTTTCACTAGGAGCGGTGAGCCCTCGTCAGTCCAAATTTTTCCGTATGCTTCGGCACTGCTCTTAGGCCTGAACGGCAAAATAAATCCACTTACAATGATTTTGCGTAAAAACCACGGCACATCTAGTACATGCCGATCCATAAGAAACTCACCAAGATACTGTCGAACATCTTTCACTGAAGGTGATTTAGGCGTACCCAGATTGATAAGTAAAAATCCATTCTTAGTGGGCTGGTTTGTTTGCATGAAAAGGCTCTGAGTTAGGTGTTTAAGAGTGATGGTTGGTATCTTTTAAGCGCCACATTTTTAGCATCAGACATGTGTACATCTAGTGAATTTGCATACATTGAGATAGTATCTTGCCCCCTTCTAGGAACAACATAGCGAGCATCGTGACACTAATTGTAGACTATGACGCAGGAAATTTGGCCAGCGTCAAAAGAGCATGCCAACAGGTAGGTTTGGCTGCAGAATTTTGCGCTGATCCTGATCGTCTGCGCCACGCTGAACGCGTCATTTTTCCGGGCGTAGGGGCTGCTGGCAGCGCCATGGTCAGTGTTAAAGAGCGAGGTTTAGATGAAGCATTGCGCGAAGTCATAAGTAATGGTTGTCCGGTATTAGGCATTTGTTTAGGCATGCAAATCTCTCTTGATCACTCAGAAGAAAATGACACGTCAACACTTGGTCTTATTGAGGGTAATGTCACTCGCTTCCGAATGGACCGCCCAGATCTGAAAGTACCGCATATGGGTTGGAACGAAGTGACTGTGCGCCAGCATCACCCTGTACTGGCAGGTATAGTGCCGGGTGACGAATTCTATTTTGTGCATGGCTATTACCCAACGCCGAAAGACCAATCCGCTGTATTAGCAACTACAAATTACGAGGGCGATTTTGCCTGTGCCATAGGTAAGGCAAGCTACGTTGGTACTCAGTTTCACCCGGAGAAAAGTGGTCGTGTAGGCCTTCGTTTATTAAGTAACTTCGCAAAATGGGACGGCCAATGTTAAGTAAGCGCGTTATTGCCTGTCTCGATGTGCGTGACGGACACTTGGCCAAAAGTGTCAAATTTGTAAACACTCAGAATATTGGCGACCCAGTAGAGAAAGCCCATGAGTATTATATTGATGGTCTCGATGAGTTAGTTTTTTATGACATTACCGCGTCTAGTGATAAACGGAACATTATGCTTGATGTGGTTGAGGCCGTTGCGAGCCAAGTCTTTATCCCTTTGTCTGTGGGCGGCGGTGTTCGCAGTGTTGGCGACGCTACCGATCTGCGCTTGGCTGGTGCGGAAAAAATTAACGTTAACTCAGCAGCGGTGAAGCGCCCTGAGCTTATTGATGAATGCTCCTCGGCCATAGGCAATCAAAACGTTGTGTTATCCATGGATATTCGCAAAGTTGAAAAATCTCATGAAATTCCAAGTGGCTACGAAATTGTGATCAATGGCGGGCGCTCTCCAATGGGTTTAGATGCTTTGGCTTGGGCCTTAGAGGGTGAGAAGCGTGGTGCCGGTGAATTGGTCATAAATTCTATTGACGCTGATGGCACCAAAGACGGTTACGAAATTGGACTGACCTCAATGATCTCGCAAGCTGTGCGTATTCCAGTGATTGCCTCGGGTGGTGCTGGCTTGCCAGAGCATTTATACGAGGTCTTAACCCAGGGCCATGCGGACGCAGCGCTAGTGGCTTCTATGGTCCACTATGGCGATTATCGGGTTAGCGAACTTAAGAGTTACTTGCACGGGCAAGGCTTGAAAATGCGGATGTCCTGGTAGCACGGGTGTTTCGCCGGGGTTCTAGAAATATAGCTTGGCTTTTACTCAGGCTTAAACTCAAGCCCTTACTCTAGGCTTGCCTGGGGGCAGGGCAAATTCTATCCAGGAGTACTTAATGGGAACGAATATGAAAGCGATACAAGTTGACGGTGATGGTCTGGTTTGGGCGGACTACGCTACATCTGAATGTGGCCCTGGAGAAATTCGCATACAAATAAAAGCCACAGCGATTAACCGCGCGGATTTAATGCAGCGGGCAGGCGGCTATGCGCCACCCCCAGGTGCCAGCGAAATTATGGGTCTAGAGTGTGCTGGCGAAGTAGTAGAACTCGGCGCAGGCGTGAGTGAGTATCAGATTGGCGACGGTGTTTGCGCGCTGCTTGCCGGTGGTGGGTATGCTGAGCAGGTTGTTGTCGCTGCGGGTCAGGTTCTGCCTATACCTAGTGGCCTTAGCTTTGTGGAAGCCGCTGCGCTTCCGGAAGTGTTCGCTACAGCTTACTTAAACCTCTACATGGAAGGTGAATTGCTCGACGGTGAGCGGGTGATTTTGCATGCAGGCGCCAGCGGCGTGGGCACTGCTGCAATACAGATGCTTAAACATTCCAACAACCCCAGCTTCGTTACTGTGGGTTCAAAAGACAAACTTGCACAATGCTTAGCTTTGGGTGCCAGCGGCGGCTCTGTTCGTCACGATGGTTCTTTTTTGGCGAAAGCTCAAGAATGGGCAGGGCCCAATGGTGTGGATGTGATCTTAGACCCTGTAGGTGCGAGCTATCTGGCTGACAATTTGACGGTGCTTGGGATGGGTGGTCGGCTAGTTCTTATTGGTTTAATGAGTGGCATACAATCTGAAGTGAACTTAGCTTTACTGATGATGAAGCGAGCTAGAGTAATTGGTTCTACCTTACGTGCGCGGCCGGTAGCTGAGAAAACTGTAGTGATGCAAGGACTGTTGCATGATGTGTGGCCAAAAATCGAAGCTGGGGAAATTCGCCCTGTGATAGACGCACAGTTCTCTATACAAGAAATGCAGACAGCTCACGAGCTGATGGTAGGCAATGGAACAGTTGGTAAAATCGTACTGAGTGTTTGATCCAATATAGGATTGAACGCCTAGTCAAAGGGTAGGTGCTGGGATTAATGCCTACTGCTAAAGAACCTTGGTCAGGTCATTGGTTGCCTGATAATAGTTTTCCAATTTTCAGGTGCTGCACGACGAATATCTGTTAGGTATATTTCGTGGTGCTTGCCTGACAATTCATAGCCGCTGTCCCATATGTGGCTGTGTACCCGATTTACGGTTGGTCCTTCCTCAGAAAACGGCCCTATATGCAGGGTTTGCGCTGACTTACCTTCAGAAAAAGCCTCAAATTTAAGTTTGGCTAAGCTGGGCAGTGTCTTCTTTTCGTTTACTTGTTTTGTCGCGCTGTTGACTAAGGTTTTAGTGACAAGGTTTGGCTGCATAATCATCATTGTCCAAATCCATTTGTCTTTATTGTCATTTTCAAAGTCAGACATGTCTTCAGCCCACCATAAACCCTCCAATGGTAAGACTCCGTAATCTAAATTCGCTGGACCTTTTTTGATCATAAACTTTAGCGTATAGGCTACAGTGTAAAGGGCTTCCACTGCATCCGTATATTCTTGCGACGCTGGTGGCCCAGAACCGTCTATCATCAGGTAGTTCATTTTCGGTACCTGGACCACATCAATGCGTTTGGCAGATGCGCGGTAGAACTCTTGCAATTCCTTTTTGTAGTCAATTTTTTCCATTTTGGGTTCTGCTCTCTTTATCAGCAAAAATTGATTGGCAATGAAGGATAGGAGATTGCGAGATTGTTAGTCAATTTATTGTCTCGTACAGGTTTTTCAAGCGCCGAACCATAGGGAATATTGGATAGTTTTCTGGCACGCTACAGGGTACTTGGCGGCTGTTAGCGCGTATGACTTTGCCAAGGGTTTTACCGTTATTCATATTTTCGAGGGTATTTGTGCAGACTAATAAACTTCGCCGCGTACTGGGCTTTTGGGATGTGTTCTTTATTGCCGTAGGCCAGATTATTGGCGCTGGTGTTGTAGCACTGACGGGTATAGCCATTGGAATGACTGGCCCGTCAGTAATCATGGCTTATTTTTTTGCCGGCATTCTTGTATTGATCGTAGCGGTACCAATAATGATTGCCGGTACTTCGTTGCCAGCGACTGGCGCCTATTATACCTGGTCATCTAGAATCGGTGGTGGCTGGCTTGGCTCCGTTGTACTTTTACTGATATTACTCGCGACTATCTCCCTGAGTCTCTATGGCAGTTCATTCGGCCTTTACCTGAACCCCTTGTTTCCCGGGTTGTCGGTAAATCAATGGGGTTTGCTAATCATTGTCGTACTAGGTTGCGCCAATTTATTTGGACTGAAAATTGCCTCCAAAGTACAAATGTTCCTAGTATTGCTACTTATGTCAGCCCTTGGGGTGTACGCCGGATTTGCTATTCCTCAAGTGGATACGGCATTGCTAGCGCCAATGTTTCCTAAAGGCATAGTGGGCTTCATTACAGCGGTCTTCCTACTTAAGTTTGCAACGGGTGGTGCGTACTTAGTTGTGGGGCTCAGTGGTGAAATGATCGATCCTCGGCGCACAGTTGTCGTTGTTATGATTTCCGCTACCTTAGCGGTTGTAGTGTTGTATGGGTTCGTTGCCCTAGCCAGTGTTGGTGTCATACCTTGGCAAGAAATGATTAACCAACCCTTGACGGTGGCGGGTCATGCTTTCCTCCCGGGTTGGGCTATGACTTATTTCTTGATTGCGGGTGCTGGTTTAGCTATCTGTACTACCTTGAACTCGCAATTTATTCAGCTACCTAGGTCATTTATGGTGGCGAGCTGGGATAACTTATTGCCGGAGTGGGTAGGCAAGCTCAATCGCTATGATGCCCCGTACGTGATTATTCTAGGCATGCTGATAGTGGGCATAATGCCACTGGTATTCGGTTTGGACATTGGTGACATAGCGCGTGCGGCGACTATTTCAGCAAGCTTTCCAGCGTTCATTGTATTCTGGGTTGTGACACAAATTCCTAAACAGTACCCGCAAGCGTACAAACAATCAGTGTTTCAGTTGAGTCCGTTTTGGATGTGGGGCCTGTTTCTATTTTCTGAGTTTGCCAGTGTTGTTGGCGTGTATTTTCTCTCGCAAGATTTATCTCCAACCGTGATTGCCGTCCTAGCGATTTGGGTTGTTGTGGCCGTTGCGTACTATCCAGTACGCAGACGCTACCTTGCGGCTAAGGGCATAGATTTAGATCGCCTGACAACTAACGATGACATATTTAGCGCGTAGTAAAAGGGTGTTAGAAGCCCTAGGAGTATGCCTAAGGCTTCTGAGTTAGCGGTATAACGTTGTTATTCTGGGTGCACTCTTATGACCGCGCCTTGATCACCGTCAGTGACAATATAGAAGAGGTCGTCTGGACCGATACGAACGTCGCGTATGCGTGATTTGAGCTCAGTGAACAACGACTCCTCGCTACCGATTTCACCTTCGCTCACAGTCAAACGACGGACTTCGGCGTCGACTAATGCGCCTACGAATAAGCTATTGGTCCACGCAGGGAACTTGTCACCTTCATAGAATGCCAAGCCTGATGGTCCAATGGAGGGTGTCCAAACATGAACCGGCTGCTGCATACCTTCGTATTCGGTTAATGGAGAAACATAGGCGCCGTTGTAATCCATACCGTATGTAATGGCAGGCCAGCCATAATTATTCGCCTTAGTTACCACATTGATCTCGTCGCCACCTTTGGGGCCGTGTTCGTTTAAATAGACGGTTCCGTCTTTGGCAATAGCCAACCCTTGAGGGTTGCGGTGGCCATAGGTCCATACTTTGGGCGCTTGCGCAAACGGGTTGCCAGGGGCAGGGCTGCCATCTTTATTGATGCGTATGGTTTTACCAAGGTGCGAATTGAGGTTTTGTGCTTGCTCTCTGAAGTCAAAACCGTCACCTGTAGTAAGCAGAAGGAAGCCATCTTCGGTAAATGCCATTCGCCCACCATAATGTAGTGGCGCATATTTCTGCGGGTTAGCAGAGAAGATAACTTCAACATTGGTCAACGAATTGCCGTCTAAGATAGCCTTAGCGACAGTCGTACCATTGTCTTTGCTGTCACCTGCGGCATAGGAAAGAAAGAGGGTTTGATTGGTGGTGAAATCGCTGTCTAACAACACATCGAAAAGACCACCCTGGCTGGCTCTGTATACGCTGGGAACACCAAGAATGGGGTCACTTACATGACCATCTTTGTCTATAGTTCTAAGTGTGCCGCTAAGTTCGGCAACGAGAATATTGCCATTTGGCAGAAAATCTACACTCCAAGGGTAGTTCAATCCTTCGGCCAGAGTTTCTAATCGATAATTTTGTTCAGTGGCGTGAGCGGGCAGTGCGCACAACAAGACCAGAGCAAATATTCCGCTGAGCTTATTCCGCAGAATTTGTGAGCCGAGGGTAACTCGCTCTATCAATGATAGTTCTCTTGTCATTCGCTTTCCTTGCTAACTGGGTTTGGACTATTGCTTAACAGTGGTATTGTGCCACAGCGATTTCTAGGAAATTGTGGTTATTTGTTGCCTGAAGGCGACCGAACTTTAGCACGGGAGTAGGGTTTTGTTATTACGGATATACGGATTTTTGGCTGCTTTGGCTGCGACCTACGTTGTTGCTGTAGTTGGTTATTCTCAAATTAACTTACTAAATTTGGTTGATATGGGTATAGGGGTAGATTTTTCTACGCGTATGCAAACATTGCAACACGATTTAGTGGGTATGTTGGATTTGTTCTTACCCATTTTGTGTGTCGCTTTGTTAGTGGCATTTCCAGTTGCTGGCCTGATTATCCGTCGTGTGCCTCACTTACGCACAATAGGCTACGTGTTAGCCGGGACTATGGGGATTTATGCCGTGATTGTATGCCTTGGGTTAATGATGGGCACCAACCCCATAGCTGTAACCAGAACTGCCGCTGGTTTGTTCTCTCAGGTCGCTGCAGGTGCGGTAGGGGGTTTAGTTTTCGCACTTGTTAGTGCAAAAAAGCCCGCTGAGGAAACAGTACCCTCGACAACCGGATAGTCGGTGCACTGCGCATCCAGATCGGGTAGGCCCAAGCGCGGTTGGCTTACTTGATAACGGGTTAATAGCCTGAGTCCAAGGTCGTTTTGTTTGCTATATCTACACGCATGCGATGCCGATTAGTAAAAACCAAACATTCCACGGACTTCTGCTTTGGG
Organism: marine gamma proteobacterium HTCC2089; assembly: GCA_905182905.1. Classification (GTDB taxonomy): domain Bacteria; phylum Pseudomonadota; class Gammaproteobacteria; order Pseudomonadales; family Azotimanducaceae; genus UBA4421. The sequence goes on from CAJJDH010000033.1 coordinate 43,626, forward strand.
GTCTTGCATAGTTTTCAAGAGCCAACTCTAGCGCCGATTCTACGGGGTACCTGGGACTGTGACCCTTGTGTAGCCGGAGGAATCGATAATCCCCTTGAAGCTGACAAGAGCCTCTCTTTTAAGAGTTTTAGGTTTTATGGATTTACGCTGCTCGAGCTATTAGTCGCGCTCGCGATCACCGCTGTGTTGTGGCTCATTGTTGTACCCACATATCAAACCTTCATCAATCAAAGTCATCGAGTGACTGCGCAGACGGACTTAACGGCGTGTGCCCAAGCTTTGTGGGGCAGGGCGGGTAGCACAATGTCTTATCTGAATTTTGCCGATACGAATGGAGACGGATTGGGTAATGCCGATGAAGGTCCAATCGCCAGTGAAATCTGCCGCCCTGTAAGCCACGCACAGGGTAACTATCTGCTTTCTATTCGCGGCTCTGGGTCGGAGTTCTCGCTTACAGCCCGAGTTATGGGTGACGACACAAGTTCGGGAATTCTTGGGCTAAGCAGTACTGGGGCAAAGTTGTGGGATGAAAATGGTGACGGGGTCATTGAATTAGAAGACAACGATTGGTTAGCAGCGGATGATTCCTGACCGCGGGAGGTTTCGCAGTCGCTTTTTTGTACAAGGCTTTTTACTTTTGGATTTGCAGGTCGCTCTTGTGGTTTTGAGCATCGGCCTATTGGGGCTTAGTTCATTGATGATCAGTAGTTTTGGCCAAAGCGCCGATGCTTTGAACCGAACCTATGCCGTTTTAGAAAGTAAAAATTTGCTGCAACGCATACGTGCCCATCAATCTGGTTTGAGTGAAATTGGAGCGTATTATTCTAATGTGTCATTTCAGCAGCCTCCTCAAACAACAACCCAGTGCATCAATAGGTCCTGTGCCGCGTCAGTTCTTGCTGACTTCGACTTAGGGCAGTGGCAGTGTTCCCTGAATGTTATTGGTTTCGGTTTTGAAGACTGTCAGGTGCTATGGCGTGCACATTACAGTGACGAAGGTATGTTTCTGCACCTGCCAGAGTCTAGGGTCGGGTTAACTATTGCTAGATCGTTCAATACGGCGCCGGTGTTACAGGTTCAAGTTCATTGGCAGGGCGTAAATGGGCGCGAGCAGGCGTTAGATTTTGGCCTGAGCGAATGAAATGCAAGTTAGCATTTTTTTCCGCTGGGTTACTTTGTTGTCGGCGTAACTATGTTTGAGCTGCTGATTTTTTCTAATGCATATTTGTATAGCTTGAAACTCAAGAGCACACAAACACCTTGTTTATGTCAGCAGAGAGTCTGCGGTTTTAGTTTAGTAGAAATGCTTATAGCTCTTTCCTTGGGTTTGTTGATTATTGCTGCGTTAGGACAGATTTTTTCCACCACCATTCGTAATCATGGACGCACTTTAGCTACAGCTAGCCTACAAGAGAATATGCGTCTTATTGATGCCTTTGTAGGTCGAGCAGCGGACAGAGCCGGTTACTTGGGGTGCTTGGGTAATCGTGGGAACATTGCCAAGTTCTTGCGTGGTAGTTGGCGAGATTTGCCCGAATATGACCTAAGCCAGCCAGTTGCAGGTTTCGAAAATCTTGGTAACGGTAGATTTAGCCCTAGTATCGAAAACCTGCCGCTGACTTCTAATCGCCAGCGACTACACAAGCCTAATAATGGCATTAGGCAAAGTCTTCTTGCCCCTACATCGGATGTTTTAGTGTTGCGCGGTATGGGTGAAATTGGCGGAGCTCTCAGGCATCTGTCAGACGAGCGAATGTTGATGTTCGAAGTCAGTGATCATCATTTGGAACCTGACAATGGAGATGTATTGGTGATAACAGACTGTCACCAAGGAGCACTATTTAGTGCGTCAACACTGCGCCGTTCTGGTTCCATGGTAAGTATGGGTTGGGAGGAGAGCAGTGGTCTTTTTGGTAACTTGGCATTTGGGGTAACCGATGCAGGCGAGCAGACCCTTGTAGGGCTTTCGCTTTCACAGCATGGTTTTGCGCCTTCCAGTATTTTGGCTCATGTAGTCAGTACTGTTTTCTTTGTCGGTCAAAGTCAGGCGGTGGGCGCGGAGGGTCAGACTTTGTATTCACTTTGGCAGAAAGATGGCAGTGCGAGACCTACCGAATTAGTCAGAGGTGTTAAAGACATGCAGGTGCTATACGGGGTCAAGCGGGCGGGCGTTTCAGTAGATGTTAGTGACGAAACGCAATTGTTTGTCGAGCAAGGCGTAATAGGCTACTACCAGTGGGATCAAATTCCTGCAGAAACAGTTGTTGCTTCAATTTGGCTCTCCTTTGTTATTGAAAGCTCCATTGACTTAGATGAAGGGGGTGGCTCCGCGACCTTGCGCAGTTTTAGTCTAACGTATGTATTAAAAAATTTGCGGCCAAGGGTATTAGAGGTTTCTCGTTGATTGGTTTTGTGATGATTGCATTCTATGCGCCCTCAATTGAGAGACGATTATGCGCGGTCTGTGCGCTGTGAAAGAGCGTGGCAAGCAAAGGGTCGGACACAGGAACGGGCAAAGAGAGGGTGAAGAGAGGGCAAAGAGAGGGCGAAGGATCCAACAAAGGTTTCAATAAAGGAGCGGCGAAAAAAAACAAATCTACAAAGGAGAACCCTGTGGACGAAAAGCGAGAGCTGGAAAGGGAATGAAAAATGGGAGCAAGGGTTTGGTGGTAGGTCCAACAAAAACACAACATCTAATTCCTCGAGTATCAGGTGCGCTTTTTTACCGCCCTCGGCACGATGGCCTTGTGCTTATGGTCTGTCTTTTCCTTCTATTCTTATTGTCCTTAATGGGCATGTCTGCGGCATCTGTTAGTCGGCTTAATGTGTACGCTAGCCAAAATTTTGTGGGCGACTACTTAGCCATGGGTGCAGCATATTCAGCAATGGACAATGCCTTACATAACATTTGGGAGGTTCAGCAAGGTCAATTCAGTAATGCAGGCGCCGGTGGGAAATATTTGGTTTCATCTTTTGATCACAATTGGCGCGCTCTGTCTGCATGGCAAGCTGCTAATTGTCTGCCAGTGGTTACAGAACTCTCAGGTACTTCAGCCTGCGTGTTAATAGAAACGGTAGTTACTCCTGACAGCACAGACGTTGTTTATAGGATAACTGCATCTGCCTCCACGCTCCATGCCTACGCTGTGATCCAGGCGTGGGTACACCAATATTATCTGTCTAGCGAGCGGGAAGATGTTCAAAACGAAGCGCGGGCGGAGGCGCGTGCTAGCGAGGGAGCTATAAGAGTGACAGAGCTAAGAGGTTTGAGGGCGTTATAATATTCGTCGCAAACGCGAGCTATCTTTTTTAGTAACTGTGTAAGCCTTTGTGCTGGGGTGTCGGAGCGAGTTTTGAACCAATTTGGAATGATGCTTGCAGTTTTGGTTTTGTTTGCATAACAGGCTTAGACTCACGTCTAAACCTATTGCTTTTAGACTTCATCAGGCTGTTAGGCCAGAGTAGCCAATTGTTCCATTTGTTCTGACAATGTTACCAGTGTGGCATTAAATTCTGTGGCTCTGGCACGTTCTTTCTCAACAACCTCCATTGGTGCTTTAGCTATAAATGACTCATTACTTAGCTTTTTGTCTATCCTTTCTATTTCCCCTCGAATGCGCTCAACTTCCTTGTTGATCCTTGCTTGTTCGGCAGCTACATCGATCAATCCTGCCAGAGGTACCATTACCTTAAGTTCGCCTACTAGACTTAGTGCATTTGCCGGTGGGGTATCGTTATCGTCAAGCCAAGTTATTGCCGCAACATTGGCTAAACGTTTGAGCATTTCGCTACTCTGCGTTGCGCCAGTGCGGTCAGCGGTGCTGCCACCTTGCAAGAGCAAGTTAATCTCTTTGCTAGGTTTGATATTTGCCTCGCCACGAATATTACGAATGCCAGTGATCACAGCTTTCAACCACTCTATTTGTTCCTCTGCAGCTGGATCGTTGACGATTTGTGTCGGGTCAGGAAAGCTCTGCAACATTAGGCTATTGTTAGTTGAATTTGCTTGTCCCTGAATTATGCCCAAGCGGGGTGCAACCTGTTGCCACAAGGTCTCGGTGATAAATGGCATTACAGGATGCGTAGTTCGCAGCAGTGTTTCCAGTACTTCTAGTAGCGTACGCTGGGTTGCCCGTTTTAGCTCAGGGTCAATTTCTTCATTCCACAATAGCGACTTAGTAAGTTCTAAATACCAATCACAATATTCGTGCCATGCAAATTCGTAAATACTGCTGGCGAAAATATCGAAGCGGTAGGTTTCTAAGGCGAATTTTGCGTCCTCTACCATGCGTCTGGTTTTGCTTAGAATCCAGCGGTCAGCAGGACTTAAGGTGGCTGGGTCTACTGTCTTGGTCAGATCAACATTTTCAGTGTTCATTAATACAAACTTGCTGGCATTCCAAAGCTTGTTGCAAAAGTTTCTGTAGCCTTCAATACGATTGGTGTCGAAACGAACATCTCTGCCGGTGGTTGCTAGCGCGCAAAAAGTGAAACG
>CAJJDH010000034.1 GCA_905182905.1 marine gamma proteobacterium HTCC2089
TTTCAAAATGTAGTAATGACTAAAGCTAGTGTAACGCATCATAGATTTGCCTGGCCATTTTCGGACTAATGGTAGGTACCTTTGCCAACTCTTCAGAACTAGCCCCTCGGATACCCGCAGGACTACCAAAGTGAATTAATAACTGCCTACGTCTTTTCGGACCAACACCAGGGATATGTTCAAGCTCCGACTGCTTTCTGGCTTTTCCACGCCGCTCTCTATGCCCGGTGATAGCAAAGCGGTGAGCTTCATCACGGATATGTTGTAGCAGGTGCCCTGCTTCGGAACGCCCATCTATCGGTATCTCTTTTTCACCCAGAAAAAAACGTTCCAACCCAGATTTCCTGTCCGGGCCTTTAGCTATGCCCAAGATTTGTACGTCGTCGATTTGCAGTTCATTTAAAACGTCCACAGCGATTCTTACCTGGCCCAAACCGCCATCAATCACCAGCACATCTGGCAACTGGCCTTCGCCCTTCTTTAGCCGCGTGTAACGACGACGCAGAGCTTGATCCATGGCAGCATAATCATCGCCACCGGTTATGCCTTCGATATTAAATTTTCGATAATCAGATTTAAGAGGACCATTACTGTCAAATACGACACATGACGCTACGGTTGCTTCTCCAGAAGTGTGGCTTATGTCAAAACACTCCAACCGCTCAGGCATTGAATCCATTCTCAAAGCGTCTTGCAGGTCGATAAAACGCGCCAGCACGTGGCTCTTATCCGCCAAATGGCTCTTCAGATTCAATACTGCATTATCTGTAGCAAGGGTTAGCCAACGGGCGCGCTGACCCCTAACGTCTGAGCTTACGCTTACTTTTCTTCCAGCCTTTTCAGCCAGCGCGGCTTCAAACACATCCACGTCAGCAGTAAGGCCGCAGACTACAATCGCCTTTGGCACCTCGCGTTGATCAGAAGCAAAATAATACTGGGACAGAAATGCTTCAAGAAATTCTGCAGAACTCAGAGCCAGCCCATTCTTGCTGTAGTAAGCCCGCTGGCCTAGTACCTGGCCGCCCCGAACAAATAGGCCTTGGATACAGCACTGTCCGGCTTCTTCTGCAAAACCGAACACGTCTACATCGCCTACTGAGCCATGCACGTATTGACGCTCGGTAATTTTTCTCAATTGAAGAATCTGATCACGAAAGCCAGCTGCGCGTTCGTATTCCATATTTTCAGCCGCATCGTTCATTTTTTGCTTGAACTGCTGCAACACCAAATCGCTTTTGCCACCTAGAAAAAGTGTAGCTAACTCAACGTCTTCTTGATAATCGGCGACTTCTACCTTATCCACGCAGGGTGCGCTGCAACGTTTTATTTGGTGTTGCAGGCAGGGCCGAGAGCGGTTCTTAAAAAAAGTATCGTCACACTGACGCAGGAGAAATAGCTTTTGCAAAATACTCAGGCTTTCGCGCACCGCTGATGCCGAGGGAAAAGGCCCAAAATAGCGGCCGTCCTTTTTCTTTGTACCCCGATGAAATGCTAATCTCGGGAATTCAGCATGGGAGGAAATATGGATAAACGGATAAGACTTGTCGTCGCGCAGCAAGATGTTGTACGGCGGCTTCTGCGTCTTAATCAGGCTCTGTTCCAGCAACAGTGCTTCCGTCTCACTTTGAGTGACAGTGATCTCAATTCGATCAATCTTTGCCACCATAGCCATCGTTTTAGTCGCCAGACCTGAAGCACGAAAATAGCTAGTAACACGATTCTTTAGATTTCTTGCCTTACCGACATAGAGAAACTTGCCTGCAGAGTCGAGCATTTGATAAACACCCGGTTTCTTGGTGAGGTCTTTTAGGAATGATTCAGAGTCGAAGGGTGTATGCGCCATGGGGAGGAACTATATCGCCAGACCCCTGCCCTATGCCAGCAAATCTGCTCGCAGGATACAAGGATAATGACTTAGCCATTATCCGTTTAGCTTTTAGCACCCTCTAGCACCCTCTACGTTCTGGGCTTACCCGCTTCTATGTACTTCTATTTTTTTGATTTTTTGATTTTTTGATTTTTTGATTTCTTTTGCTTTCTATTACTTTCTTTTGCTCTCTTTTTTACCTTCCTACCCTTTATCTCTTATTCCACCCGCAACTCGCGAGGCCAGCCGGTCGGCCCTATTTACATAAAATAGCAACTATTCAACTAGCTTCGGGACCCATAGTTTTCTGGACATTGGCGGGCTCTCCGCGCCGTCGGCTGGGTAAAGGAGGTAAATTCCCAGAGTTTTGTCGCGGGAGAATCCCGTGATCAATAGCCATATGCGTCAATGCGACATCACCATTCACGTCTAATTTGTCAAAGATTCGGTATCTATAACTGTTTACTGTTTTAGCCGACAAGCTTAGAGATTTAGCAATCTCTACAGCACTAGCGCAGTTCACTACCATGAGCATTATTTGCATTTCTCTTTGCGACAGAGATTCAAATGGGCTTTCTTTCGCCGCTCCAAATGAGTAACGAGCCAATTCTTGGGCGACTTCCTCACAAATATAGCGGCGCCCAAAATATACTCGACGCAAACATGCATCAAGTTCTTCAACGGTAATTTTCTTAGTCAAAAACCCGCTAGCGCCAGCGCGTAACACTTGGGCTGAGAAGGGTGCGTGACTATGCCCGGTGAGTACCACGACACGAGTACCTGCCTACATCATTTTTATTCTATGCAAGGCTTCTAGGCCACCGATACCCGGCATAATAATTTCGGTTAAGAGAATGTCTGGGGTGATCTCGCGCACCAACTCGATGGCTTCTTCGCCGCTGGCACACTCTCCAACGACCTTCACTCCAGCGAAGGCCTCAAGCACTTTCTTAATCGCTTCACGAACCAAACAATGGTGATCTGCTAATGCAACTCTCATATCCCGCTCCTTTTTGTAATCCAGAGGACATAAAATAGAATTTCATGCCCTCTAAAACAATCGGTTGGGGTTATTTCTTACATAGTTTCGAGAGAATTACCACTAAAATTTATTGTTATATTTTGTTTTGACGACTGGTTATCAACTAAACGCTTGGATTCCAGTTTGCGCACGCCCTAAGATCAAAGCATGCACATCGTGGGTGCCTTCGTAAGTATTCACTGTTTCAAGATTCATCATGTGTCGAATCACGGGATATTCATCTGAAATACCGTTGCCGCCATGCATGTCTCTTGCTACACGCGCAATATCTAAAGCCTTACCGCAATTGTTTCTCTTCATCATAGAAATGTTTTCAATCGGCAAAGTGCCGTCATCGAACATTCGCCCCATGCGCAAACACCCCTGTAAACCTAGGGCTATTTCGGTTTGCATATCGGCTAACTTCTTTTGTACAAGCTGGGTTGCTGCCAAAGGGCGCCCAAACTGAGTGCGCTCCAACGTATATTTACGCGCAGCATGCCAGCAGCTCTCTGCGGCGCCCATTGCACCCCAAGCGATGCCATAGCGGGCGCGGTTTAAACAACCGAATGGACCAGCAAGCCCTTTCACGTTAGGCAACAAATTTTCTTCTGGAACGAAAACGTCCTCTAACACGATTTGGCCTGTAACTGAGGCTCGGAGACTCATCTTGCCTTCGATCTTTGGCGTGCTAAACCCCTTAAAGGCGCGTTCAACTACGAACCCGCGAATCTCACCATCAAGTTTTGCCCACACAACCGCCAAATCGGCGATAGGAGAGTTGGTAATCCACATTTTGGCGCCGTTCATGATGAACCCACCATCTACGCGCTTAGCATTAGTCACCATGCTGCTAGGATCTGAGCCATGATCGGGTTCAGTCAAACCAAAGCACCCTACCCACTCGCCTGTGGCTAGTTTCGGCAGGTATTTTTCTCTCTGGGCTTCTGTGCCGTAAGCATAGATTGGGTGCATTACCAGCGAGGATTGCACGCTCATAGCAGATCTGTAACCAGAGTCCACCATCTCCACTTCTCGAGCCATAATGCCGTAGGAGACGTAGTTTACATTTGCGCAACCATACTTCTCTGGAAGAGTTGCGCCTAACATGCCCATCGCACCAAATTCGTTCATTATTTCACGATCAAAGGTCTCATGCCTAAAGGCATCGCGTACACGACTGAGCAGTTTGTCTTGAGCATAGTCACGAGCACTTTCTTGTATCATGCGCTCCTCTTCCGAAAACTGGGAATGCGTCTGAAAGGGGTCTTCCCAAGAAAATGGCGCTTTATCACTACTCATAAAATCTTCCTTATTATCAAGGTCGCAAAGGCTAATGCAGCCTCCGCCCAACTGCAATATTTTAAGCAATTGGTTTTTAGACTTAATCTGTTTCACCGCAATTTTCATTCGCTGAGATGTATACTTGGAACCTTATTTTATGACGAGATCTCCTATGAGCGCGGTACAAGCCTTATTGCCCCCAGCAATGGATGAAGAAACACTAGAGCAACTGATTGATGTAGTAAGACGATTTGTAAACGAACGCCTTATTCCGCTAGAAGCCCAAGTAGCCGAGGAAGATAAGATTCCCGCAGACGTGGTTCAAGAAATGCGTGAACTGGGCTTATTTGGTCTTACTATTCCACAAGAATATGGTGGGATTGGACTAAACACCTATGAAGAGTGCAGAGTTGTCATGGAACTTGGGCGAACCTCTCCGGCATTTCGATCAATCATTGGTACCAACAATGGTATCGGCTCCCAAGGTATTGTCATGGACGGTACTGAAGAGCAAAAGACCTACTACTTACCAAAGTTCGCCAGCGGCGAAATCATCGGCTCTTTTGCACTGACAGAGCCAGATGCGGGTTCTGATGCAGGCTCCCTGCAGACTAAGGCAATTCGCGAGGGCGATGATTACATTTTAAATGGCACCAAGCGTTACATTACTAATGCCCCAAGCGCCCAGTTATTCACGGTCTTTGCCAGAACCGACCCTGATCAAGCCGGCGCAAAGGGTGTAAGCGCGTTTTTGGTCGACGCTAGCACACCGGGAATTACCCTTGGCGCACCAAACAAAAAGATGGGACAAAAAGGCGCGCACGTTTGTGATGTAATGTTTGATGATTGTCGAATACCAGCGAGCTGCTTACTTGGCGGTAGCGATAAGTTGAACAAGGGCTTTCAGACAGCCATGAAGACTTTAGACAGAGGACGTATACACATCAGCGCTTTATCGGTTGGCTGTGCAGATCGACTCATAGACCTATGTTTGGAATATGGCAGTGAAAGAAAGCAATTCGGTCAACGAATCGCAGACTTCCAATTGCTTCAAGCAATGATCGCCGACAGCAAGGCAGAAAGCTATGCTGCTCAATGTATGGTTTTAGATGCGGCTAAGCGCAGAGACAACGGTGAGGCGGTAAATACCTTGGCATCTTGCTGTAAGCTTTTTGCTACTGAAATGGTAGGCAGAGTGGCTGACAGAGCTGTGCAATTTCATGGTGGCGCAGGCTACATGGAAGAATACGCTGTGGCGCGCTTTTACAAAGACGTCAGGCTTTTTCGAATTTATGAGGGTACAAGTCAAATTCAGCAAACCATTATTGCGAAGAATCTACTCAAAGAATTTAATTAGGCTCAACGCACCCTTAGGATTCAACTGGACCCTAAGGGCAACTGCAGCCTTGCAGAATACTCCACAGCAGGTTCTCACCTTGGAGCCTGCAGCTTGCTTGATGTAAGCCGACTCTAAATCGCACTTTATATCCAATTCATGACTCACCTACCTTTGATCTGGACTTTTCCACAGCCTGTAGGTTCCCGCAAAACTTTCTCCCGCAAATAGGTTTTAACGCTAACTCGGTGCGCAAGGTGGTATCCGTGCACAGAACTTTGGCGCTTCAAATTTCGCCAGCACTCAATACACTGAGACACAATTGGAAAAAAATAGCCGCTAGCAAAGAAATACAAATGTCCGCACCACGGCCCTCTTGAAAAATTTGTGCAAAAAATATCAGCATCAAAGAGTGCCATCTGTTTTAACAAGTAGGCCCCAACGGTCGTATCGCAGTAATTTTTCGCTGTCGTGTAATAAATTCCTTTCGTGCTCGTATAACAGTAAGAATCATCAGGATTTGGTATGGCAAGAAATAGAGCTTTTGAAGTTCTCTACCGCGAATTTTATGCCCGAGTTTTTGGACTCTGTCGCCGCCTATTGAATTCACCAGAACTTGCAGAGGATGCAGCACAGGAAACCTTCATGCGCGCATACAAGAACTTTGAAAAATTCGACGCTGAACAACCCTTTTGGCAATGGATAGCAACCATCGCTAATAATCATTGCATCGATAAATTACGTACACGGCATAGAACTGAACAGTTATTTGGCGATGAATCAGAAGAGCTAGAAAAGCTAACCTCTACAGACAGTTCCCAAGTTCACCGCCTAATTGCCACCGAGGACATAACCGCATTAAACACCGCGATCGCTAAGCTCTCGGACAAATATCGGGTGCCTTTGGTATTGGTTTATTACAATCAATTAAGTTACCAAGAAGTTGCTAAACAATTAGGCATAAGTGTAAGTCATATTGGTGTATTGCTGCTCAGAGCAAAAAAACAGGTGCGCGCAACGCTAGAGAGCGCTGATATGGAGCATAGTTCATGATCCATTTATCCGAACTTCAAATTAGCCAATTTGCAGATGGCGGCCTAACAGACGCAGACCAATCTTTCGTGAAAAATCATCTAGCGACCTGCACCACTTGTCAGAACAACGTACTCAAGGCCTCCAATGAAGCTACCGTTTTTCAAGCTGCACTAGAGATGAATGTAACCGAAACTGCCTCAACAACTATTCCAGCATTTATCTATCCAACCAGCCTATCGAAGTTTGCCATGGTGAATATAGCCACTGGTTTAGTGATTTGGTTAGGGCAATTTTTGTGGAAAACGATTTTTGGTGAATTCGTTATAAACGGTGCAAGTTGGCTCACCTCAATTTACATCCCAGACTTATACAACGTGGTAAGTGCCACAACCCTAGTTTACTTAGAAGAAGGAACCGCTATGTTCGATACTTACCTTAACCTCATCGTGAGTTGTATTTTGGGGCTAACCGTCATTTGGCTAGCCATTGTTTACCGCAGAAGTCAGTTTGCATTAACTATTGGACTAACCCTGATGATTGGCTTCTCGGCAGTAACGCCGAACCCAGCCAACGCTCTTGAAGTGCGCCGTGATAAAAATGTCGTGACCGTCGATGAGGCAGAAGTCATTAGTGACACCCTACTCGTCGCCTCGGAGATCATCATCATCAAAGGCACGATCAACGGCGACCTCGTTGCCACTGGACAAAGAATTGATATCGAAGGCTCTGTATCAGGCAACGTATTTGCATTCGCAGAGTCCATCAGGATAAGAGGTGACATAGGAGGCTTGCTGCTCAGTGCAGGCTCTTCAGTAGAACTGGAAAATTCAGCCGTTGGTGGCAATTTGGCGATAGCTGGCGAAAAGCTCTCCATCGATAACGACTCCGCTGTTAACGGCAATGCAGTAATGGCCGGTAATAATGCCACTATCGAAGGGCCAATTGGCCTAGATCTATTTACTTTTACTGAGACCAGTGAACTCAACAGTTCAGTGGGTCAAGACATGGAGGCCTTTGGTAAACGCGTGCGTTTACTTGATAACGCTCATATTGCTGGCAGCGCACGCTTACGAATTAAGGGCGAGGAACACTTCCACCGCGCCGATGGCGCTATCGTGGACGGAGGAGTTGAATTTTTAAACCTACCAGAGGAATTCGAAGATGCCAGCCCTTACGCTGGCTTCAAATTCTACCTGTGGCAGTTAGCCCGACTAGCTAGCGCTGTTCTTGTTGGCTTGGCATTGCTGTGGTTCATGCCAGCATTTCGCTCTACTCGTATTGACGGCGGCATAGAAGGTTTGAAAACTGCCGGTTTGGGGTTACTTGCAATAGTGGGTCTGCCTATCATCGCCTTAGTTTTAGCATTCACCCTTATCGGCCTTCCCTTTACCATTTTGTCCATAATGTCTTGGTTAGTGTTCATCTACCTCGCAAAGATTGTGGTGGGCTTATTTGTCGGTAAAACACTTCTTGCCAACACGCGTTACGCAAACAGCGATTTCGCTATTCTATTGGTCGGCATAGCAGCAGTATTAGTTGTTGTGAACATACCCGCTATCGGTGGAATAGTCAGCTTTGTAATCACCATCTTGGGTATTGGATTCATTGTGCAACAGCTAATAAAGGCAATGGAAAACCGTGATGGTAATACGCCGCTGAATCAGTAAAGGACAACTTTTGACGAGGCCACTTTGCGTATACGTTGGCTGGTGGCCATACACGGTACACGAGACCTGCTAACACTTGTGCTCGTTACCGCATGTTCAGAAAATACTGACAATAAGGACCTAGTAGCAGACTCCGATAGAGGTCGAAATACTCCTTACAAAATCTGCTTACCAACAAAGAATTTGAAGGAGAACTCTACGCCTGGCCGAAAAGACAAGAAATTTCCTCGAGTATTAATAAGCCATGGTAGCGGCGGAGACTACTCCAATCATTCCCGGTTGATAGACGCTTTTGTCGACAGCGGCTTTATTGTGGGAGCAAAGCAAGCGGTAAAGATTGTGAGCTCGCCGCTGATTTTAGCAACGTCAATTATGCGGGCTCATCCAATTCATATAGTGACGAGGGCATAAATTCGATTTTCGCTATGGCACCGGCTGTGGGATCCGCCATAACCCGAGATAGCTTAGCTAAGAACATCCCTGATTCTGAACTGAATTTACTGCCCAGTGGCGGGCATCTTATTTTTTTTCAGTGCAATGCAATTATAAAAATTGTTGATTGGTTCAATACTGATCTGACCCATTGCGGCACACAATTCGCTGCAGATAGAAGAGAAGTACGTATGGGTATTGCAACGATAGCGACAGAGTTTTTTGATCGAACAATTGGCGCGGGACTAGCACTGTAGCAATGGTAATAAACTAGTTGCCGCATTCTGCCACTAGCTTTTTGCTTGATTGATCTGCTTCTTAACTAAGGCGGCTTGGATGCCTGCTTGTGCGGCGAAATCTTCGCCATCTCCAGCGTAAATAATGCCTCGAGAGCTAGAAATGACTAAACCATAACCCTGACTGTCTGTACCCGCTGCTAAGACATCCTTTACGCTACCACCCTGAGCGCCCACGCCTGGCACTAGAAGCGGCATATCTCCTACTGCGGAACGCACCTGAGCAAGTTCCTCTGGATAGGTCGCGCCGGTTACCAGCATGCACTGCCCACCTTGGTCCCACTTAGAAACTTGTTCTGCTACCTGCAGGTACAGGGGTGAATTTGCTAGTTGAGATTTCTGTAACCAGTCACTCCCGGGATTGCTAGTACGGCAAAGTACTACAATACCTTTATCCGAGTAGTCGAAATAAGGCGCCAAACTGTCATAGCCAAGATATGGATTTACTGTTACCGCATCTGCCTGATAACGCTCAAAGGCTTCACGAGCATAGAGCTTAGCAGTACTACCCACGTCGCCTCGCTTGGCATCCAAAATAATCACAATCTCAGGATAAGTAGTGCGTATGTAATCTATAAGGTGCCCAAGCTGATCCTCAAACCCTTCCGCCGCGAAATGCGCTGCCTGGGGCTTAAATGCGCAAACATGCTCAGCGGTTGCATCTACAATTTCTTTGCCAAACTGAAAGAACGGGGCTTCCATTTCTCTTAAATGCTCGGGAATCCTACCTAACTCAGGATCGATACCCACGCACAACATAGATTCAGCACTACGCCACCGTGCCGCAAGGCGAGTCTGGAATTCCGAGCGGCTCAAGATAGCTCCTGTGAAGCCAAAAACTGTTCGCGCATTGCAGGGTCTGCCAAAACTCGCTCCACCGTCTCTACGATAGCTAGGGTCTGGCTATCTACCTCAACATTGATTTTGTCGCCCAGTTCCAAACCTCCTAAAGTGGTACGTTCAATTGTCTCGGGAATAAGGCTAACGCTAAATTCGCCTTTCGACCTATCTACCGACGATACAGTTAGACTGGCACCGTCTAGACCAACATAGCCTTTGTGAAGAATGTAATTCATCCAGCGCGGGGCTATTTTAAAAGTCAAAACTCGATCATGGTCATCAATTTTCAGATCCGCCAACGCAGCAGTTGCTGTAACGTGGCCGGAAATAATGTGTCCACCAACTTCATCGCCGACCTTAAATGAACGTTCTACATTGACTCTATGACCTTCTTCTAGATCTGCGAGATTAGTCGTTACCGCAGTTTCCTTAATGACGTCAAAATATGCTGCGCCCTGATCTACACTCGTCACCGTGAGGCAGGTGCCATTCACTGCAACCGATGCACCTAGCTCTAAATTTTGCGTTAACTCACCTAAATCTACCGCTATGCGGATTAGATTGGATTCATTTCGCACACTGGTGACAGTAACTAAATCTTGAACAATGCCTGTAAACACTCAATCTCTCCTCTAAAGTTTAGACCTTCGAGTCGGGCATAAAAAAGCCGGTGTTGAACCGGCTTTTAATGTAACCAATCAACCGAAGAATATCAGCCCGATGCAGCGGCCAATTGGGCTTGGCGCTTGGACTCACGGTCAATGAAGGTAATCCATTGGCCACAAATTCGCTGGTTCGCTTTATCATCATCAGCCCGTGCGACACGCCGACAGCTAGAAAATGCAGTTCGCGCAGTCTTCAGCTTATTCTGATTAAACAAACACATACCTTTAACAATATGTACTGATTGTACCTTTCTCAGACCACCCTTATCCAAGGCACCTGAGGCAGCTTCTACACAGCGATCAAACTGATCATCTTCCAAATATAGATAAGAAAGACGCTCATATATTTTGCCATCGTCAGAAAGCTTCGCAGCTTCTTCAAAAACATCAATTGCATCGTCGACTTCTTGCGAAAGTTGATACGCCTGACCTAACGATCTAAGGTTTTTAGCATTTCTTTCAACCGCTTCTGCCTTCATACCAGCGACTAAAACTTTAGACGCTCTAAAAGGCACTTCGTCTTGCATCAAAAGACCAGCTAGGTTGGTAAAGTCAGAAGATTTTTCTAGAAACCCTGCGGTGTAGGCCGCTTCTAGCGCGTACATTTGCTTTTTCTCGAATCCCTCTTGACCATAAACACCAGCCAATCTTACCCAATGCTCACGCTTAGGGAACAACTCAACGAGGATTTCTAGAGTAGCTATAACCTTCGTCCACGCTTCTTTCTCAAAGTAGAGAAACGTCAGCAGACTCCAGTTTTGTTCAGTAATTTTGGTGCCACGCTCTTGAGCAATCTGAATACCCAGTTCCATTTGTTCAACAGCACGGTCGTAGTCTTTCTTCTGGTAGTAAACCGTTGCCAAAAAGATCCGTGGAGCGGAAGATGGATTGAGTGCTTTAGATATCCAAATTTCCATGTACTTCAGCGCATCGTCGTAGTTCTCTTGAACATAACTAAGCTGAGCAATGGTGTATAAGGTGGTAGTTTCTAAGCCTTCGGGAATCTTATCTCCGGCAGCAACAACCCGCTTATACTCGTTGATAGCGCCCGCATAGTTATCCTGTAGATAGTAAATATAACCACGCATATTGTGCAGGTTAGCTACTTCATTTTGGTTGTAACGCTTCTGGCGCGCTAATGCATCATTGATCACTTCAAGAGCAGTTACATAATCTTTCAGATCAATGGCTTCCTGACCGGCACCTAGCTTTTTATACACCGTCTCGCTCATAGACGGCACACGGCGCGTCTTTTGCTTCTTCTTCGCTGGAGCATCTTCAGCTTGCAGACTCGCGCCTTGATAACCAAGTTCAGCCATAAACGGTGTACCAGTTAACAGCAGTACCGCCACAGCCAAAGCTGCCAGACTAGGTTTAATCCTAATATTCACGTGCAGTCTCCTATCCGTCAGCCATTTCAAAGGTTATGCGAGTTTTTACACCAGCTACGTCAATAGCATCGCCATTAACAACCTTCGGCTTATATTTATATTTCAATGCGGCGTTGATTGCAGCCCGATTAAAGATTCCGGGAGGCTTCGCCTCAATCACAACTGGATCTCTAACTGCACCAGTCTTTGTAACGATGTATTCAAGCAATACATACCCTTCAATGCCGCGTGTTTGAGCACGACGTGGGTATTGTGGGTTTACCTTAACGATTGGTAAGTATTCACCATCAGAGCTAAAACCGCCGCCCTGAATAGATAGATTTACATCAACGTCTACTGCGCCTACGTCCACGCCCTGTGATAAATCCGAAGCTTCAAAGTCCGGCTTTGGAAGGTCCGGTGGGGGCTCATCTGGTGGCGGTGGTGGCTTTGGCTTACGTTGCTTAGTTTCAACTTCTTGATCATCCTGAAGTCGCACAAAGTCCAGCAGCTTACCCTTTGCACCCTCTTCCAGATTAGCTTCATTGCTCGCAATGATAGCCTGCATCAAGAAGAACAATACAAAGGTTACAACTGCACCCAGTGCAACGCCTATTGCATAACGAACAACCATAGTCATTCCTACCTAATTATTTTCAGTTGAAATAGCGACTTGACGCATTCCCGCAGCCCTTGCAGCGTTCAATACGGCCATCAACTTTTCGTTTGTTGAACTTCTATCGGCTTGCACTACCAATCCACCCTTAGGGTTTTCTGAGTGCAGTTTTTCAATATGTGAGCGCACAGAAGAAGGATCTACCCGCTTCTTATCAATCCATATATCGCCAGTAGGTCCAATCGCTACCAGAACAGCAACCGTGGGTTTTTGTTCAGAAGTCATCGCGTCAGGCCTAGTTACATCTATGCCTGCCTGCTTAATAAATGTCGCAGTTACAATGAAGAAAATAAGCATGATAAAGACCACGTCCAACATGGGCGTAAGGTTGATATCTGCTTCTTCGTCACCTCTAGAGATGCGTCTCATTTGTTTACGCATAATTCTTTCCTCGTATCACCTTAATAGCGGTGATGAAAATTCTAGACTTACCTTACTTCTAGTGATCTAGAGTAAGCGTGTCTTCGAACATTTGCGTTTCGTATTCTACTTTGCGCTTCAAATACGTCGTACCAATTAGGCCAGATAAAGAGGCAATCATCCCGGACATTGTTGGGATGGTAGCCATGGAAACGCCTGCGGCCATAGACCGAGCATTACCACCTTGGGTAGCCATAGCGTCAAATACTGCAATCATACCGGTTACGGTACCAAGCAGACCGAATAGTGGGCAAAGTGCAACACAGGTCTCAATGACCGGAAGGCTTCCCATAATTCGGCTAGCAGCATTAGAAACGATTCCTTCGCGAACCTGATGAGCACTCCAAGAGTTACGCTCGGAACGGGTTTCCCAAATGGTAGTCCCTTCCAAAACTAGGTCTTTGTGCTCAGTTCTAAAGAACCAAATACGCTCAAATATCAGTGTCCACATAAGGAAAGTGATAGCAGCAATGTACCAAAGTACATCGCCACCCATTTCCATGAACGTGATAATTGCTAGATATGCGTCGTTAAACATGTTTCGACAGCCTCCTGCTGACTAGCCTAGTGACTTGCCAGCTTTTTCAGCGTGATCAGCAATAATTCCAGCACTCTGCTCTTCGATTATGTGTACTAGCTCACGTGAGCGGCTGTTCACAATAGCGTGTAAGAGCGTAGTAGGAATCGCGACACATAAGCCTAATACAGTGGTCATCAACGCTTTAGAAATACCGCTGGCCATAGTCTTAGGATCACCAGTACCAAACAATGTGATTGCTTGGAAAGTCTCGATCATACCGATTACTGTTCCAAGTAGACCGGTAAGAGGCGCAACAACGGAGATCACTTGTATCAAGGTTATCCGTTTCGTCAAATTCGGGGTTTCTCCCAGAATCGCCTCGCCCAGTTTCAGCTCAAGTGTTTCAACGTCAACATTCTTGTTCTCTTCATAAACGTTAAGAACACGTCCAAGAGGATTATCCATTGAAGCCACTGGGTTTTTGCGCTGTGCAGCCACCTTTGAACCAACCAAGAAGAGAGTGATTAAACGTTCAAGTGCCAAGAAGACACCAACGATACCACCAAGAATAATGACAGAACCAACCTCACCACCTTGACCGTCTACAAACAATGATGATGGAGAACCAATTCTCTCACCCAATGTTGCAGCTTGAATCAATAGTGCCAGCAAAGAGCCACGAGTTGGGTCAACTGATAGCTCAACAATCTCTCCTGGTGCCGCT
>CAJJDH010000035.1 GCA_905182905.1 marine gamma proteobacterium HTCC2089
TACGCCTACGCTTATGGTTTGGGGCGAGGACGATGTGGCGCTGAGTAAATCTACAACCTTAACAACGCATAACTATGTCAGCGATTTTACTATTCGATATCTGGCGGGTGTTTCGCACTGGGTGCAGCAGGAGCAGCCTGATGCAGTAAACGACATGATGTCTGCTTTTTTGACAGACCAGCCGGTACCCGAATACACCCCTAACTAGGTATAACGAAAGAGCGGCGCAAGGTCTTATTGGGTGACAATGGGAAAGGTCCTTGCTGATGAGTCTGCTGTAATCGAGGTGTCGGGGAAGCCAAACAACGGGTGAGTGATGAGTACTATAGAAGACATAACCGATTCATTGAACATACTGGCTGACTTAGATCTAGATCTCACCCAAGCTATATATGCTGAATTCTATGTCCGCTGCCCAGAGGCCGAGGCGTTAATGGGTTATTCAGACCTGCACATGCGTGGTCGTATGCTGGAACAAACTTTTGGTCTTCTCATGGATCCCTTATTACAAGGTGAAGAGCAATATTTTCGCTGGGAAATTGGTAATCACCTGTCAGCCTACGGTGTAAGTAAGCACATGTATGCGGATTTTCTTGAGGCGATGCGTGATTGCGTAAAAGAGGCTCTTCAAGGGCAATGGCAACCTAGGCACACAAGCGCCTGGCAACTGCGCATTCAATCTCTTCTCGATGAGCTGGCGCTTGTGAGTTAAACCAAGGACGCCTCTTATTCCCTTGCTCCAGCTTGCTGGCGGCACCCTTCAAGTTAGACAAATTATCGATAAGGCTAGAATTTCTAATATTCCTAAAGTTTTTCTGGACAGGGCTATATATTGGGTGTCAACCAAGGGCGTATTGAGGTAGTTTTGGTCTAGATTTCTTAGTGAGAGAGAGTAATGAATAGACTTATAGCCCTAGTGGGTGTCTTGGCCGTCGTTATCCTAGGATACATGGCGGTGACTAATGACACCGAGGATGCAAATCCTCAAGATCAGGCGCAAGTGAGCGGAGCGGCATCTACTATTGAACCTACTTTAGGCTTCATTGACGATGAACGAATTAAGAATGCAGCGGCTGAGCCGGGTAACTGGCTGTCCTTTGGTCGCACATACGAAGAGCAACGGCATTCGCCCTTGACCCAAATTAACCGAGAATCCATAAGTGATCTTGGCTTAGCTTGGTACAAAGACATGGGGACAAATAGAGCGCAAGAGGCAACCCCAATTGTGGTCGATGGCATTATGTTTTTCACCAGCTCCTGGAGCCGCGTGTATGCAATTGACGCAAAGAGCGGTGAAGAGCTTTGGATGTTTGACCCCGAAGTACCGGGCGAAGTAGCGCGCAAAGCCTGCTGTGATGTAGTTAATCGCGGTGTTGCCGTGTACAAGGGCCGTGTTTATGTGGGCAGCCTTGACGGGCGCTTGATTGCCCTTGATGCGGCCACCGGCAAAGAAGTTTGGGAAGTGGACACCATTATTGACCGCACCCGCTTTTATACCGTTACTGGTGCACCTCGCGTAGCCAATGGCAAAGTCTTTATTGGTAATGGCGGCGCTGAATTTGGTGTACGAGGCTACGTAACTGCCTACGACGCTGAGACAGGCGAGCAAATGTGGCGCTTTTACACCGTTCCTGGTGATCCATCGCTACCGTTTGAGCATCCAGAAATGGAAGTCGCAGCGAAGACTTGGAAGGGCGGCAACTGGTGGGAGTTTGGCGGTGGCGGCACCGTTTGGAACTCCATTGTATATGACCCCGATTTCAACAATCTTTATATTGGTGTAGGTAACGGCTCTCCTTGGACGCGAATTATCCGCTCTCCAGGTGGTGGCGATAACTTATTCCTTTCCTCCATTGTTGCCTTGGACGCCGATACCGGCAAGATGAAGTGGTACTACCAGACCACCCCCGGCGATAACTGGGATTACACTGCGGTACAGGACATTGCGCTGGCGGATATGGAAGTAGATGGCGAGATGCGCAAGGTCTTGTTGCAAGCGCCTAAGAACGGCTTCTTTTACGTATTAGACCGCCGTGATGGTAAATTACTTAGAGCACACCCTTACGCGACTGTGACATGGGCATCTCATGTAGATATGGAAACTGGACGCCCAGTTGAAAACCCAGACATGGATTACACAGAAAAAGCCAAGTGGGTATTACCCGGACCATTGGGCGCGCACAACTGGCAGGCTATGTCAGTGGATGTCGACTCGGGTGTGGTTTATATCCCAGCTCAAGATAATCCGTTGATATATGGTGTTTCTGAACAGTTGAAGAAAACCGGCGTACTCAAGCATGAACCCGGGCGTTGGAATACGGGTATTGAGTTTGGTCGCGTGACTAAGATGTTCATTGATAACATTGCAGAGCAACCTACACCTAAGGGTTACTTGAAAGCGTTTGATCCGCTCACCGGTAAAGATAAGTGGTCGGTAGAAATTCCTCACTACTGGAACGGTGGCGTGTTGTCCTCGGCCGGTGGGCTAGTTTTCCAAGGCGATGCCTTGGGTATGCTGAAGGCCTACGATAAAGATACGGGTGAGGTGGTTTGGGAATTCAATACGTATACCTCTATGCTTGCGCCACCTGTCACCTTTGAAATTGATGGTGTTCAGTATTTGTCTATTTTAACCGGTAGCGGTGGTGGAGATTTGTTCGGTGGGGAGCCATTGCCCCCAGTTGCCGAGCATGCCTCGCTGACATATAACAACTATGGACGTTTGTTGGTGTTTAGCTTGGGTGGTAAAGAAACCATTCCTGTACCAACTGTGCGCGACCGCAGTATTCCACCTCAGGTGGTTAACGCCTCTGTAGAAGATATAGCTGCTGGTGAGATCGTGTACAACGAAGTTTGCGCTGTATGTCACGGCTTGGCGGTACGCTCTGGAGGTTCTATACCGGATCTTCGTCGTATGAGCGAAGGCAGCCACCAAATCTTTAATCAGATTGTGTTGGAGGGACTCTTGTCAGCAAATGGTATGGCTGCGTTTGACGATATCATTTCAGAAAAAGATTCTAATCAGATTCATGCTTACGTTAGAGCGCGGGCTGAACAAGATAGACTTTATGCTGCTGGTGAAGTTGAACTACCTCAGCTGACTTGGCTAAGTGATTAGGTTAACTGAGCCGTTAACCCGTTCGTTGTACTCGAACGGGTAAGACGAATTAGAAGCCGCATATCCTAGGATCTGCGGTTTTTTTTTGCCTGTTTATTTCTTTTGGATACCGCTATTAGCAGACTGGTTTGCCGGCGCTTTGTTTTGTTGGAAACCTTTGAGGCACCTTTGATGTTTAGCTTAGGTCAGCATCGGTTAAAACAAATTGCTCGGCTTCACAAACCTACGTGAACGTATAGGTAACCTGAGGTGGAACATAATAGTCTGCGGGTTGTTGGCGAAACGTACTGTAGAGAAACTGATGTGCTTACTAGCAAGCCCATGCTGCGCTAGTAGCCTTAGCTGGCAGGTTTCTTTGGTAGTGAGGGAGGAGGGATCTCAACAAATTCAAAGGTTGGGCTGAAGCCGTCTTCACCCGAGGGCGTATCGCCCCCTTCGTAGCCATCTTCAGGAATATCAGAATTGTCTTGGTCGGTGAGGATATTGTTGGATCTACGTCCGTTGAGCTGTTCACCTTCGTCCATTTTCTCTAAAGCAACCTGAGCTTTTTCTGCAAGCTCTATACTCCAGGGCATTTTGTACGCTCGCGGCTCACCTACTGGAATGCCCGCTTCGTCGGTAACGCGCAGCCAAAAGAAGATTGCTCCAGGTTCTTTGCTCTTTTTGTCTGGATCGTCAATGGTGATCCACAACACTCGAAAGGACTCAGGCATAGTGGCTGGCGTTGCCCAGCCTAGGCTGTCTCTGTAACCAAACCAGGTCATTACATAAAACGCCGAGACAACAATTATTGCCGAGCATTTGGCGACGTAAGATGCCTTTGTACCCACGCACAGTATCAGTAGTAGTGCTGCAATAAGGGCGTATGCCAAAGATAAGGTAATAGATATATCCATCAAGATTTGGCGCTGGTGGCTCTTGTAATGAGTTTTTTCGGCCGTTGACTAGTGTTTGCTACTGCACCTTGGGCATCTAAGGTAAAACGTATGGCGGTTTTTTCATCGCCACTGCCAGTCAATTGGTGTGTGCCGTAATAAACCATGCTGACACTTGGATTGAGCTTTTCCACTTTTACCGTGACCGGTAACGGCTCACTGTAATTTGATTTGTAGTGCAGTAGATTGACCACGTACTCGCCCGGTTGGGCTGCGCGCACGGTGACGGTTTCCTGATTGATGGGGTTAGATACCTTAACACCGTTAATAGTGATGTTATCTGCAAACACGCCTCTGTCATCACGGTCGAGATGCATTAAGCCGGTGTCGCGGTTGTGGTACCAAACTAAGCCGCCTTGAGGATCTTCCACTAACGCATCCACATCGTCTGGGTGTTTGTCCTCCCAGCGAATGGTGATCAAAATCTCAGCCTTACTTTCAATGTCACCCGCTTTCTCTGGCGTGCTAATAAGCATAAATGCAATGGCAAACATGAAGGCGAAACCCAACAGCGTATTGAATAGTAAGTCTGTGAAAACATCTTGCTCGCTATTCTGCCTAAATATTCGGTGACGCAAAGTATTGGCCTTAGGAACTGGGCTGTGAAGCGGTGGGCTTTATTTGGCTAATAACAGCCAACTTATTCACTAAGTCTACAAGAGAGGCATCAAGTAGGTAGTACTGCATTTTTAGCAGCGTACTTGTGACAAGGCCTGCCAAGGTTGTATACAGTGCCACAGCCATGCCGCCACTCATAGCTGACAGCAATTGCTGCATAAGAGAAGGGTCAAACTCTTGTATTTGGCCTATGGGTAAAAGCATCAAAATAAAGCCGATGACTGTGCCGGTAAGACCCAGTTTTAGTAGCAAGTCCGCAATAAAGTGCCCTGGGGCATGGGTGTTGGTGAGTTGGTCGCCCAATGTGTCTATCAGGAGCCGCGTTGAGTCCGCTCCGTTTTGTTGTTTCATGCTGGTGAGAAAGCCGCCAACATAACCTTTGTCTTCGAACTCGCTAAACCCAGCATCTTGGTTAGCCGCCTGATCTGCTGTAGCGCAGTGCATGTGCTCTTGACTGAGCGACCATGCACGCCATAGCCAATGTACTGTAGCCAATCCGTAGAGAGCGAATATCACCCAAGAGATATAACTGCGGTCTGAAGTGAGAGCCAGCGTTAAAAGACCTGTTGTAGAAAGCAGGAAAAACCCAAAAAGGATCAGTCCGAGCAATATGAGTGCGTATAAAAATAGCTTGTGATCTGATGTTGCGCTCACGCTCTAGTTGTCCTTGTCCAATTACATCTTCTACTTAGGCTTGAGCCCAAAATTGATACGTGTCTACGGGATGCTGACGACCGCGCTGTGACTATCTAAGTCTCTGCGGACGCCGATGTGATTCTCCCTCTCCGCGGTCAATCATGCCGGTGCTGGGGCCGATGGGCAAGAGTCGCGGCGCGTCACCCAAGTAAGTGTGGTGTTGCCTAAGACGCTCTTATTGGTAAAAATTGGGCGCGGTTTTTAACGTCTCAAATAATGCCAAGTCATGCTCTATCCAAAATTGCGCTCCGGTTTCGGTTACCAAGGCTTCAACCTTATCCATGGCGGCGAGGGTTTGTTCTTTATTGACATTAAATTCGGGTACGCGCCGCTGCGCTCTACTGATGCGGAAATGATAAAGGTCACCGGACAATATGAGTGGTCCGTATTCGGCTAAATCTAGGTAAAGGACTTGATGCCCGGGCGTGTGTCCTGGCGCTGAAATTATGCGTACGCGACCATCGCCAAATACATCGTGATCGCCATTAAGCTTTTGTGTTTTGCTGTCTTTGAGTTGAGCAAATAGTTCTGCTTGTACAGCAGGTCCCAAGGCTTCGCCGGGCTGGGGGAACGCCGCATTATAGTCGGCCTCTTGGACCAGCCAAGTGGCATTTTTCACTTCATTTGCCACACCAACGTGGTCCCAGTGGATATGCGAAAAAGCTACATAGTCAAAGGTGTTGAGATCAAATCTCATGCTAGCAAGCTGCTCTGCGAGGGTTTGCTCTAAGCGTAGGCTCATGCCCTGAACCTCCGGACTCCAACCGCTTAATTGTGCACTTGCAGACGGTACACCGCCGTCCCAAAGCATTGTGCCTTGAGGGTGTTCTATGACGTAGCACGGTACGATCAAATTACGTACAGAAGTTTCGTCGTTGCCAATGCCAAAATTCTCAACAGACCCAACACGGATTTCACCGCAATTGAATACGTATAACCTTAGAGTTTCGTTGTCTCTTGCCAGCACGCTGACGGACTGTGGTTTGGGTTCGCCACTAGTCTCGCTGGAGGGCTGTGGAGGTTCGCTACAACCAAGCAAAAAACTAAAGAGGCCAATGCTAGTCAGCAACGTGCCGGTGATGCTGCGCATATTGTTCGTGAACATAGTCAGTCTCCGTTGAGCTTTTAGTCGGCGTAGCTGGGGTCAAGGCGGTCTGCTAAGCGCAGCATGGACGGCCACGCCACGGCGCTAAGCCCTTCCCAGGAATTTGGATTATTGAAGGTGCCTTCCATCATATCGATGGCGCCTTGGTTGGGCATATTCAATGTACCTTGCATGGCGTTGACCTGAATTTTGCAAGCGCGTTCTAAGTAGTAGAGGCGCATAAAGCACGATGCAACGCTGCCCCCGGCGGCTAGGGTGCCATGGTTGCGCAGTAGCATAAGGTTCTTTTTACCTAAATCGGCAACTACACGTTCACGCTCATCCAGGTCTAACGCTACGCCTTCCCAGTCGTGATAGGCAAGGTCGTGATAAACAAAGAGCGCATGTTGGGTAATGGGCAGCAGGCCTTCCTGCATAGTTGCCACAGCCACGCCGTTGTCTGTGTGTAAGTGCATTACCGCGTGGGCGTCTTCTCTGGCCATGTGTACGGCGCTATGAATAGTGAACCCCGCAGCATTGACCTCATAACCATTGTTCAAAACGATATTGCCTTCGAGGTCCACTTTGACCAAGTTCGAGGCGGTGACTTCGCTGAATTGAAAGCCGTAGGGGTTGAGTAGAAAGTGCTCGTGAGGGCCTGGTACGCGGGCGGAGAGGTGGGTAAAAACCATATCGTCCCAGCCGTAATGAGCGACTAGTCTATAGGCCGCGGCGAGATCTTGACGTACCTGCCATTCTTCTGGGGATACTTGGTTTTTTACATTAACCACTGCAATAGTTGCTTCGCTCATAAAAATCTCTCCTAGCGGCTGAACACTTGTTTGTTGTAAGGAAAATACCCTGAAACGCCCATGAAAGGCCAGTGTTCTCAGTTATTTTGCGGCCTCTGGCTAGTGGTCATTGGTTTGGGTTTGTTTTCGCTACATTGCAGTAGCTCTGCCAGTGGATTTTTATGGGCCGAGAATGGCGGGCAAATTTGAGGCAAAAAAAGGCCACCCGAAGGTGGCCAAAACGTCTTGGGACGTTATGAAACTGAATATCTAGTTTTAGTTACCACCAAAGTTCAGGGTAACTTCAACACCGTACGCGCGAGGTAGGGTGGTGCCGGCAGACTGACGGAAATGCTCGCCTTCGCCATTTCGTAAAACTTGTAGCACTGCCACGTCATCGAGCACGTTGTTTACATAGCCAGCTACCGTTAAGTTCTGCTTGGCATTTGTCCACGTGGCTCTCAAATCCAACCGATTTAGGAATGGAAAAGATTTATGTCGTTTGTCGCTTAGCGACGTTGATGGGGTGGGTGTATTAGTCAATTTGAAGTTGTCTGGCGTACACATTATGTTTCCCATTCCAAAGTGCTTGAGGCTTTTTCGTAACCCAATAGTTGACGTTTAGCTTTTTATTTGACGACTAAGCTATGCTTAAGGGTTCTAAGTGACTTGATCGGGGTTTTAGTAGTGTCATTTTTTCTCAGTGCCGTTGAGTTGTCAGCCTACCGTGCGGATGGATTCTTTCTTAGGGAAGGGGTTTTTTCTGCTGCTGAGGTAGCTGGGTACAGGCGTGGTGCCTGTGATGCGCAAGAACATGCCAAAGGCTTGATTCAGGCTGGTGAGGCTCAAGCACAAGGGCGCAAACTTCAGCACTATACGTTAGATGGTAACCAGTTCACGGATATTGATTTTGTCACCGTTCAATTGGAGCATGGATTAATCACGCAGTCGATTCGTGTTATTGAGCCCGTTAACGAACTCAATGAAACCTTGGACAATTTGATAGACGAGGCTCGATTAACTCAGCCTATGCAGCAAATTGTTGGCGTAGATGAGTTGGCGTTATGGACGGCTAAATTGAATCTAAAACCGGCTAGAGAGGGTTCTGGGTTTCGTTGGCATCAAGACTCACCTTATTGGATCCATGACTGTGATCATGTAGATCAACTGCCTAACGTGATGATTTTGTTTGATGATGCGCATGAGTCAAATGGTTGCTTGCGCGTTATTCGAGGCAGTCATCGAAACGGACGTTTGCCCGGTTGCGAAGATGGGTCTCAGCTACAGGGCTTCTTTACTCACCCAGATGCCTTCTCAGAGCAAGATCAGGTATTGATGGAAGCCCCGGCGGGTTCAGTCATCTTCTTTGACCCGCATGTTGTACATGGCTCACAGCCCAATCATTCAGATACGCCCCGCAGAGCCATCATTATTACCTACCAACCGGCGGATTATCCGGCTCTCAAGAGCCGAGTGGTTAGGCCCGTT
This sequence comes from marine gamma proteobacterium HTCC2089, assembly GCA_905182905.1. Lineage (GTDB taxonomy): Bacteria > Pseudomonadota > Gammaproteobacteria > Pseudomonadales > Azotimanducaceae > UBA4421. Next base: position 8,731 of record CAJJDH010000035.1, read on the forward strand.
CTAAAATCATTCAACCCATAAGCCTTTAGACATCACCTTAGTGATAGATCTGCTGTGCTGGATGTTTTCCAAAGGATTGTCGCTGAGCAATACTAAGTCAGCTGCCATGCCCACTTTGATTTGTCCCATCGATTTCTCCAAGCCAAGGAATTTTGCTGGAGTAACCGTGGCCGAATAAAGAGCTTGTTGGGTAGTCATGCCGCTATCAACTAATAATGCTAACTCTGTATGTAAGCTATAACCCGGAATGCCAAGACCAATTGGCGTATCAGTGCCAGCACCTATAGGCACCTTGCGTTCTAGTAATCTACCAATCAAAAACTGGCTCCACTCGGCAAATGTATTATCAATACTTAGGCTGTTTTTATTAAGTAGGCTTATTCTAGCCTGCCAGTTATCTAGTACTGTTGCGGGTAGGTCGGCCGCAGCACTAGGCCAATCTGCTCTTTCAAAAGGCTTCACCATAGTCACTGTGTTAAGTCGTAGTGTTGGTACTTGGATGGTACTGGTTAGCGTATCTAGTACTGTATTGCAGCGTTCTTGGTCATAAGCCTTAATTGCGGGAATACGCTGGGCACTATGTAGGCCGCTGCGCAGGTCGTATCCTAACCCTTCAGTGAAACCGGTGATTTTTGCCTGTCTTTGGGTGAGTAGTGCTTGCCAGTTCTCGGCGCAGGCCAGTTCTATGTTACGTAAATGCTCCATTGAGCCTGCTATTGGACCAGCAACATCGGCGGTCATCATAAGCGGAACGTGGGAGGCGATGGGCATGCCTAATTGCTTGGCTGCATCAGCCAAACTGTTGTAAGTGGTAGGGTCTATTAATTCGTAGATTTTTATAAAGTCCGCGCCTGCTGTTTTTAGCGCGCTAACCGTAGCCATTGCTGAATCAGCGTCGGCGACACCTGTGCCCAGTGGCGGGCGGCTAGGATCGCTGCCATCGTAAACGACGAATTTGCCGTCTAACAACGGCCCGGAAAAATAAATACGAGGTGCCTGAGTGTTCTCAAGCTGCGTTCGTAGCGCTGCCAGTCTCGCAACATCTCCGCCGGTATCTCGCACACTGGTCACACCATAACGCAAGAACAGCTCAGGCATGATGTCTGTCAGTGCTTCGTCGTAAAGAAAGTGTACGTGCATATCCCATAAACCCGGGATTAGGAATTGGCCTGCTGCGTCTAACACTTGATCTTGGCTGGATGCCTGCACCTCTTGTGCAGGGCCAATAAAGACAATGTTTCCCTCTTCAATCACTACCTGTTGCTGGACTACAAGGCCGTCTACTGGATCGACAATGTTCACGTTATCAATAATCGTTTTTGGCGTTTGCTGTGTGTCTGAACAGCTCATCAAGGCGAAGCAAATACATGCGGCAACCAATGTGCGCCCCAACGCCGGTAGAACTGTGATGCTGTATTGCGCTGCACCAATACTGTAGGCGTAAATTTTTGGCGTGGAACTTGTCATGGTTTTTACCTTTAGTTATAAGTTTTGCTAAGAGCTGTTTTCCAGGCATCTATTGGGCGGCAGCATTGCCTTAGCAAGACGTGTAGTAATTCTCTTTGCTAATGGTAGCGGCCTATCAGCTTGACAGCGCTGCGATGAGCTCATCTTCATTTGGAAAATTGCCGGTTTGTTTTTTGCTATACACGACTCGCTCATTGCAGCTTACTTCAAACAATCCGCCACCAGCCGCAATCAATTCAACTTCCGTGGCAAATTCCGCTTTAAGTCTTGCAGCCAAACTGACCGCTTGTGGTTCGTAGTTTCATTGCATGCAATAAGTAATTGAAAAAACCATAAGTGTCTCCTTGGTCGATAATCCGGCAGCTAAGTTTTGAGAAACATTTGCCGACTTCAGAAAGATAGTACCGCACCTTGCGATAGTCAATTTGCTCTTTATTGCAACTTCGACAAAGCCCACTTTTACCCTTATATCAATGCTTTACGGGTGGGTTTAGATTTTTCACCGTTGTTGTATAGTCATTTGCATTCAATTCAAACAGAGATTTTTTATGAGTGTTAAGTATTACGATTGGACCGCATATCACGCCAACATGCGTGGGGATAAAGTAGCGATCATCGATTTAGACACCAATAATGAAGTGACCTATGCCCAGCTGGATGAGCGTGCCGAACGCCTAGCCTCATGGTTACAAGCACAAGGTGTGACCAAGGGCGATAGGGTGGCACTTTTGACCCCAAATTGTCCTGAAGTATTTGAGGCTGAATTTGCGTGCGCAAAGATTGGCGCTATTTGTATTCCGTTAAATTGGCGCCTCACGGTGCCGGAGCTGGAATATATTCTTAACGACTCTACACCTAAGGTATTGATCTTTGATCAGACTTTTAGTGAACAAGCATCTGCCTTGCAAGCACTTTGCAGTTTTGCACACACGCTAGAAGTAGACATGGAGAATGCCAGTTCAAGCTATGAGTCTGCGCTGGCTGGGGCCGAAGCAAAGTGTCAAGCCATTGAATGTACCCACGATGATGTTGCCATGATCATGTATACGTCGGGTACTACCGGCCACCCGAAGGGCGCGATGATCACATTTGGTATGAATTTGTATAACGTCATTAACTTAGGTATGCCAGCTGGCGTGAATGCAAACGCTGTGCAACTGGTAATTTTGCCCCTATTCCATACAGGTGGGATGAACTGTTATGCAAACCCTGTACTGCACGCGGGAGGCCAAGTTTTGCTTATGCGTGAATTTGAGCCCGGCCGAGCACTGTCGATTATTGGTGACGCTAAGTTAGGTGTAACCCATTTCTTTGGTGTGCCAGCGCCATACCAATTCATGATGCAACACCCAGACTTTGAAACGACGGATCTTAGCCGCCTGCAAACGGCTGGCGTAGGCGGTGCACCTTGCGCCGAAGCTATTTTGTCAGGCTGGATTGACCGCGGAGTTCCGCTTATTCAAGGTTGGGGTATGACTGAAACAAGCCCCGGTGGTACCTGTTTGGATGCTGCAGATGTACTGCGCAAAATTGGCTCAGCAGGCAAACCGTTGCTGCATACGGAAGTTAAGATCATTGACGATGACGGTGCCCAGTTGCCTTGGGGTGAAGTGGGCGAACTATTGATTCGTGGTCCAAATATTACTCCCGGATATTGGAATAAGCCTGAAGCCACTAAAGATGCGTTTGTTGATGGCTGGTTAAAGACCGGGGATGCTGCCAGATTTGACGATGAGGGCTTCATCTATATCGTTGATCGCTGGAAGGATATGTATATTTCAGGTGGCGAGAACGTATATCCAGCGGAAGTGGAAAACGTACTTTATCAATTACCCAGCGTTGCAGAAGCTGCCATTATTGGCGTGCCTGATGATCGCTGGGGAGAGACAGGTAAGGCAGTGTTAGTTTTGAAACCAGGTACCCAGCTTTCTGCTGACGAGGTGATCGGGCATTGTTTAGGTAAGTTAGCGAAGTTTAAGGTGCCAGCTAGCGTAGAGTTTATTCAAGCGTTGCCACGCAATGCTACAGGTAAAGTACTAAAGAGGACGCTGCGTGATCAATTTGTGGCCACAGATGCGCCAGCCATTAGTTAAATTTAGATACGTGATACGACATTAAAAGCAAGGGGTGGGTTATGAGTGAAACGATTTCTCCAACAGCGGCCGTGACAGAAGATATGTCCGCGCAACAAATGCAGGATATTTTGAGTAGTCAAAAGCGGGCCTATTTGAACGATGGTGTGGTTTCTACCGCGCTGCGTATTGATCGCCTAGAGCGCGCGGTAAACGTGCTCAAAAATAATCAGCAGAACTTTGTTGATGCTATGACCGCGGACTTTGGCCATCGTAGTGAGCATCAGTCTGTGTTCACCGACATTGCGTCATCCATTGGCCCGCTGAGACATGCGCAAAAGCATGTAGCCGGTTGGCAAAAGAAGCAAAAGCGTAAGGTTACGCCGGGTGTTTTGGCGCTGCTTGGGGCCAAAGCTTGGGTCGAGTATCAGCCTTTGGGCGTAGTTGGCGTAATCAGTCCGTGGAACTTTCCGGTTAATCTTACCTTTGCTCCATTGGCGGGTATTTTGGCTGCGGGCAATCGCTGCATGATTAAACCCAGCGAATATACACCTGAAACTTCCAAAGCCATGGCTATCGCACTTGCCGAAGAATTTGATGCCGACGAAATATCTGTAATTACCGGTGGCCCTGAGACGGGGGCTAATTTCTCCGGTCTTGCCTTTGATCACTTGCTCTTTACCGGCGCTACTTCTGTTGCCAAGCATGTTATGCGAGCGGCGGCGGCCAATTTGGTGCCAGTGACCTTAGAGCTTGGGGGGAAGTCACCTGTAGTAATTAGCCGTAGCGCACCTATGGCAACCACCACAGATGCCTTGATGACAGGCAAAATGCTGAACGCTGGGCAAATTTGTTTAGCACCAGATTACGTATTTGTGCCTGAAGAGCGCATGGGCGAGTTTGTTGAGTCCAGCAAGCAGTCGGTTGCGAAAATGTATCCGACCCTTGTTGATAACCCAGATTACACCTCCGTGGTGAATGAACGCCATTTTGAGCGCATCAATAACTATGTTGAAGAAGCCAGAGGCAACGGGGTAGAGGTGGTAGAAATTAACCCTGCTGAAGAAGACTTTCGCCAGCAACCGGCAAATAAAATTCCGCCGACACTGGTAATTAACCCACCAGAAGATTCAGCGATTATGCAGGAAGAAATTTTTGGTCCAGTGTTGGCGGTTAAATCCTACGCCCAGTTGGATGAAACAATTAGTTATGTGAATGACCATGATCGACCGCTTGGCCTTTATTACTTTGGTACTGACCAGAAGGAAGTAGATCAGGTGCTAGGGGAAACCACGTCCGGTGGCGTGACGCTTAATGATGTGTTGATGCATATCTCGCAAGAGAATTTGCCCTTTGGCGGTGTTGGCCCCTCTGGTACTGGGTCCTACCATGGCGAAGATGGGTTCCGCTCGTTCAGCCATACCAAGGCGGTATTTCGACAGGCGAAATTTAATCCCGCGGAGAAGTTGGGGCTGCGGCCTCCCTACGGTGACAAGCTAATGAATTTGCTCAAAGGGCAGATGAAGTAGTTTGATCCAGTATAGGAGTTAGCTCGCTGGCGGCTGTGTCGGCGACTGTTTTGTTGGAGGGGCCGGCAGCAAGCCGGCCTTTATTGCAACACTCGTTTACTCAGTCGAGGGTTCAAAACTAGGCTTCAAATTGACAGTTCAAAACGACAGTTCAAATTGACCGCTCAAAACGACAGTTCAAATCGACAGTACCAACCCAAATTCCTAACCCAAATTCCTCGGCGAAACAGGTACGCTACCTGCTAAGTCCACCCAATTTTGCTTGGTGTCAGACCAGATATGAAACTGCGGAGCAAATGCAGAGGTATCGTCCATTGTGCCAGTTTTTAGGAAAATCATGTCTGCAAAACTGGGTACTGCGGAGTAAATTGGTGACCCACAGGTGCCGCAGAAGAAGCGTTCTACAGAATTGCCGCTTTCGGTATCGGAGTCTTTGTATAGTTTGGGTTGCCCACTCGTTAGGTGAAATTGTTCTAAAGGCACACCCGCAAGTGTAGAAAATGCTGAACCTGCTTGACGTTGGCAGTTCTTACAATGACATACGCCTGCCATTTCAGGTGTGTTGTCGATGCTGTATTTGATTTCGCCGCATAGGCATTGTCCGGTTTCTGACATGGTTAAATCCTCTCCTTATTATTGTTCCTAACATGCCGTTTTAAGGCGTTCAGATCAAGACTTAGCTAGGCAGCGCATAACTAGGAAATTTATCCGCTGCAAGGCTTTGTTGAAGGCTGAATTGCTGTAGCATCGTGCCGATCATTCATCTCGGCTTGGCTATGCTGCGTATTCAAAATGTACTCCTCAACCCTGGGCTTAATTGTGGCTTTGACCATGACTTTTTGCCTGGGAAAATGACCGTTGTACTGGGGCGTAATCAGGCGGGTAAAACCAATTTGTGTCGACTTATTGCTGGTTTGTCCACTCAGGCCAGCGGCGATTTATCGTTACACGGTCAGTCCATGAATAATCTCAACCCGCAGAAACGCTCGGTTGCAGTGGTGTTTCAAGCTTTTGTTAATTATCCCAATTGGTCGGTCGCTCAGAACATAGCTTCGCCCATGGTGGCGGCGAATGCAGACAAAGCCTATATCCAAGATCGGGTTGCAGAATTGGCGGGTACGCTAGGGCTAGGCGATTTACTCGAGCGTATGCCTAATGAGCTGTCCGGAGGGCAACAGCAGCGTTTGGCAATTGCCCGTGCGTTGGCTAAGGAAGCACAAGTTTTGCTCTTGGACGAGCCGTTAGTGAATTTAGACTATAAATTGCGCGAAGCTCTGGCCCTGGAGCTGCGAAGTCTGTTGGAAGCCAGCGATACAACGGTGGTCTATACAACCACTGACCCCAAAGACGCCTTCACCTTAGGTGATGATTTGCTGCTTCTGGATCAAGGCAAAAAATTACAGTCAGGTGCGCCATTAGCGGTTTATCAAAAACCCACTGGGCTTGCCGGAGCGAATCTGATGAGCGACCCGGGGATCAATACCTTTCCTTGGACAGCCCTTGAGGGCCAAGGTTTTTCTCAACGCGGCGCTGTGAATGACAGCTTGGCGAATGAAGAAAAAGGCGATTTGGGGGGCGTGAGGCCAGAACACCTGTTTTTTGCTGATAGGGCCGGTGAGGATGCTGTGAGTTTTAAGCTACAAGTCTCGGCGTTGGAAACCAGCGGCGATGAAACCTTTGTCCACGGCATGGTAGGCCAAGAGCTATGGGTCGTACGTTGTCCTGGCATGCTCAACGTGCAACCCGGGCAGGAACTGACGGTAGCAGCGGCAAAGCGCGATATCCTCAGTTTTGGTGGCGTTTAAAGTGGCGAATATTACTCTCGAAGAATTAAGTTTTACTTACCCAGGTGCTGCGCAGCCTACGCTGCTGCCCATTAGTGTGGAGATTAAAGATGGTGAGGCATTTGCGTTGCTGGGCGCATCAGGCGCTGGTAAAACCACATTGCTTAATTTGCTCTCAGGGTTACTGGTGCCGACCACGGGCCGAATCCTATTTGATGGCGTAGATGTATCCGAGCAATCAGGTAGTCAACGCAATTTAGCCCAAGTATTTCAGTTTCCTGTGCTTTACGAATCCTTAACCGTTGCCGATAACTTGGCGTTTCCCTTAAGTGCAAGAAAAGCGGATAACGGCCTGTCTGGGTCTGATATTAAAGCGAGGGTAGCGAAGATTGCAGGCGAGCTAGACATTGAGCACCTGCTCAAACGCAAACCCAAGGCACTGTCGTTATTTCAAAAGCAGTTGGTCGCCATTGGACGGGCGCTGGTGCGACCAGATGTTTCTGTAGTGTTGTTAGATGAGCCATTAACCGCTGTTGAACCGCGCACAAAGTGGCAATTGCGCCAGAGTTTAAAGCGTCTGCAGCAAGAGTTGGGTGTGACCATGATTTATGTGACTCATGATCAGACCGAGGCGCTTACTTTTGCTGACCGTGTTGGAGTAATGGCCGACGGAAATATTTTGCAAACGGCGTCACCCCAAGAAGTATACGAGCACCCAGCCCAGGAATTTGTTGGCTTCTTTATTGGTAGTCCGGGTATGAACTTTGTCGATATAACACCTGGCGCTGGGGGCAACGTCTATAGTCATCATGGGGTTGCCAGCACAGCACAGCGTTTAGGCTTCAGGCCGGAATGGGCCAAACTAGTCAAGGGTGCAGTAGCACCAGAGTTATCTAAAGTGAGCTGGTCGGGTACGGTTACCCTTAACCAAGTATTGGGTACTCAAGATGGACAACCTGTGGGTATTACCACTGTAATGGGGGACGCCGGTGAACTTAAAGTGCGCGGCCCAATCACCGGTGCGTCAGGAGACAAGGTGGTAGTAGTGTTAGATCGGTTTATTAGCTTTTCAAACGAGAAGTATATGGCGTCTCATTATAATGATTAACAAGCCTTACAATAATCGTGCCTGGCTCGGTGTGTTGCCAGTACTGCTCATTGTTGCCTTCAGCGCGGTGATACCACTAATGACGGTGGTGAACTATTCCGTCCAAGACATTTTGGATTTCAATAGCCGCTTTTATGTAGGGCTAGACTGGTACCGCGAAACTCTCCAAGACCCTCGATTTAT
>CAJJDH010000036.1 GCA_905182905.1 marine gamma proteobacterium HTCC2089
TATCAATCTGCAGAGTTGCCTGCGCAAACAATGCTCTACGTGCCGTTTTTTAAGAGCGTTGCCATTCCGTTAGGTGTAAGTTTCGTGGCATTAAGTTATCTCATGATCGTAGGTATGAGTAATGCGGTTAATCTCACCGATGGGTTGGATGGCTTAGCTATCCTGCCCTCAGTTATGGTCGGTGCGGCCTTAGGCCTGATTGCTTATGTCGCAGGCAATACCGAGTTCTCTAACTATCTGCAAATTCCCTATATTCCTGGGGCCGGTGAGTTGGCAGTCTTTTGTGGAGCGTTGATTGGGGCTGGCTTGGGCTTTCTTTGGTTTAACACTTATCCAGCGCAAATTTTTATGGGTGATGTAGGTGCGCTAGCACTTGGTGCAGCTTTAGGGTTGGTAGCCATCATCGTTCGCCATGAAATCGTTTTGCTGATTATGGGTGGCTTGTTTGTCCTAGAAACGGCAAGCGTCATTATTCAAGTTATATCATTCCGTTTAACTGGACGGCGAATTTTTCGCATGGCCCCCATTCACCATCACTTTGAATTGAAGGGTTGGCCAGAACCAAAAGTAATTGTCCGATTTTGGATCATTACTTTGGTATTGGTCACAATTGGCTTGTCAACGTTGAAGCTGAGGTAACCCAGCCGAGTATGAACGCGCTCAATGTCATCTTAGGTTTTGGAATAACCGGTCAGTCTGTGGCCAGGTTTTTACTTGAGCGCGGCGAAACTCCGGTTGTATTAGATACTCGAGCTGAAAAATCTGTGCATGGCGAATTTGCCAACCTAGAAATTTATTGGGGTTGCACAAATTGGCCGCAACAAGTTTTACAGCAAGCGGGTACTGTAATTGTTAGCCCGGGTTTGCCGTTGAATACGTGTTTGTTGGAACAAGCCAGAGCATCTGATTTATCTGTGATCAGTGACATAGACTTGTTTTTCCAACAAATAAGCAAACCGGTTATTGGGGTGACCGGCACTAATGGCAAAAGTACGGTGGTTTCACTAGTCGGGCATATTTTGAATAGCTCCGGTTACAACTGCGCCATTGGCGGGAACCTCGGTGAGGCAGCCCTCGACCTAGTGGACGACGATAGAGATTTTTATGTTTTAGAACTTTCTAGTTTTCAATTGGAGCATAGTAGTAACCTACCTTTAGCGCGGTCGGCCATTCTCAATATCACTGAGGACCATTTAGATCATCACGGTTCATTGGAAAAATATATTGATGCCAAGCAGAAGATCCTCGCTGGTGCCCAGTCGTGGGTTTTTAATCGAGAGGACATTAATACGCGAAGCCTCAAGCAAGTCAGTGGCTTAAGCTATGGATTCGATAGTCCTACTAACGCGGATACTTGGGGGTTAAATGATCGCAACCAACAGGAATGGATTTTTAAAGGTGACGTGGCGATTTGCTCTGTTGCGGAACTACCATTACAGGGACGGCATAATTTGCTCAACTGCATGGCGGCCATGGCCTTGGCTGAACCCTTCGTAGATCTTGCGGCAATGCCGGCGTTGGTTCGCAATTTCCAAGAACTCACCCACAGATTCCAAACTGTGGCAGAAATAGCGGGCATAACATTTGTCAACGATTCTAAAGCCACTAATGTTGGGTCAACTAAAGCCGCGCTGGATGGGCTGGAAAAAAGTAATAATATTGTGTTAATCGCCGGAGGCGATGCGAAGGGTGCTGACCTAGAGCCCTTAGCCGATTCATTCGGCGGTCGTGTTAAGCGAGTAGTGACGTTAGGTAAAGACGGTTCAAAGGTCGCCGCAGTAGCAAATGCGTGTGGGATTGCACATGTAGAGGCTGCGTCCATTGAGAGTGCGGTGCTCGAAGCTGTTAAAGGTGTCGCTAAAGGTGACTTAGTACTGCTTTCGCCTGCCTGTTCTAGTTTAGATATGTACGATAGTTTTCAGCAGCGTGGTGATATTTTTGCCAGCTCTGTGCGCAGCCTTACTGCCGCCGACTTGCTGGAGTTGCAGACATGATGTTGGCGAATGTGCGCAACTTCCCGATTGCTCGTAGTAGCATGGAACTGTTGATTCCTTGGTTTGCACTTTTGGTCTTTGGCAGCGTAATGGTTGCTTCCGCGGCTGTAGCATTGAGTGGCAACTATTTGTCTAAGCATTTGATTTACCTAATGCTGTCGTTGCTGCTGTTTTTTACCACCGCGCTGATTCCCATTTCTGTTTGGTCGCGCTTTTATCTGCTGGGCTGGATAGTAGCTGTAGTAATCGCTGTGCTAGTTTTGGTGCCGGGTGTCGGTCGTGAAGTAAATGGGGCCTCACGCTGGTTGCCAGTTGCCGGGTTTACCATTCAAGCAGCTGAAGTTGCGAAGTTTGGTTTAGTTTTATACTTGGCTGGATACCTACAGCGCTACTCAGATTCCCTCGCCGAGTCACCGCTGAAATTTTTGATTCCTCTTTTGATGAGTGCGTTTGTAGCGGCTTTGTTAATTGCAGAACCTGACCTTGGTTCAGCTGTTGTAATCATGGCTGCAGTTTGCTCTCTATTCTTTTTAGCGGGGATAAAACTACGTTACGTTTTCTTACTGTTGCTGATTACTGGTTTGCTGTTGGCGTTGTTGATCTGGATTGAACCTTACCGCATGCGCAGATTGATTTCTTTCTCTGATCCTTGGGCTGTACCTTACGACAGCGGTTATCAGTTAGTGCAGGCGCTAATTGCGTTTGGTCGCGGCGAACTTTTTGGTTTGGGTTTAGGTGAAGGCATTCAAAAACTCTACTATTTGCCTGAGGCGCATAACGATTTTATTTTTGCTGTGATCGCTGAAGAGCTTGGTGGTTTTGGCGCTATAGGATTGGTTGTTGTCTTTAGTTTCTTAGTACTAAAAATATTTGCGGTTGCGCGGCGTTGTGTAGATGCAGGGCATCTGTTCGCAGGTTATGCCTCGTATTTTGTGGGACTGATTTTTGCCTTTCAACTCCTCATTAACATGGGTGTGAATACAGGGGTTATGCCGACCAAAGGTTTGACTCTTCCCTTTATCAGTTATGGTGGCAGCAGCTTAATGATTTCTTGTGCCTTATTTGGGTTAGTTTTCCGCAGTTCTTTGTTGGAGGGTAAGGCGCGTGTCTGAGTCCAATGATTATAAGGTTCCAGAGATGGGCCGCATTCGCTCAATTCACTTTGTCGGAATTGGCGGGGCCGGTATGTGCGGTATTGCTGAGGTCTTAATCAATCAAGGCTATCAGGTCACTGGGTCTGATATTCGCGCTTCTGCTACTACTGAACGGTTACAGGGCAAAGGTGCGCAAATTCATATTGGCCATAGTGCTCAATGGATAAAAGGGGCTGACGTTGTGGTGGTTTCTTCGGCAATCGATACTTCCAATCCTGAAGTCATGGCCGCTCAAGAGTCAAGAATCCCAATAGTACCTCGGGCCGAAATGCTTGGTGAACTCATGCGCTACCGTCATGGTATCGCCGTTGCGGGTACTCACGGCAAGACCACTACAACTAGCCTGGTAACAGAAATTTTCCGCTGTGCTGATTTGTCTCCAACCTTTGTTATTGGCGGTTTGCTCAATAGCGCAGGCACCAATGCAGAACTGGGTCTTGGTCGATACTTGATTGCTGAGGCCGACGAGAGCGATGCTTCTTTCTTGCGTTTGCAACCAATGACCGCCGTGGTCACAAACATCGATCAAGATCATATGGCTACCTACGATCACGACTTTGAAAAATTGAAGTCGTCCTTCGTAGAGTTTGCCCATCGTTTACCTTTTTACGGCAGCGTGATTTTGTGTGTAGACGACGTTGAGGCAAGAAATTTGATTCCGTCGCTATCTAGGCCGGTACTGACTTACGGGTGTTCGCAAGACGCCCAATTCCGTGCCACCAATATTCAGGCTAATGGGCAGTACTGGACATTCTCTGTAGAGCGCCCTGGTTGGGGCAAGAATCTTGACGTTCGGCTGTCTATTCCGGGGCAACATAATGTTATGAATGCGTTGGCTGCAATTGCTGTTGCTTCAGAAGAAGGCATCAATGATGAGGCGATTCTTGCTGGGTTGGATGGATTTGCAGGTGTCGATCGGCGCTTTCAAGTGAGCGGTGATATTTCTTTGAACGGTATAGGGCTGACTCTTGTAGATGACTATGGTCATCATCCCACTGAAGTTGAGGCGGTAATACAGACCGCTCGTCGAGTTTGGCCTGAGCAGAATTTAGTCATGGTTTATCAACCCCATCGTTATTCGCGCACCCGCGACCTGTTTGATGATTTTGTTCGCGTATTGTCTGAAGTCGACACGCTTATCCTGCTGGAAGTATATTCAGCTGGCGAAACCCCTATTCCTGGAGCCGACAGTAAAGCTTTAGCGCAAGCGATCCGTCAGCGCGGTCAGGTAAGTCCGGTTTATGCTCAGGACCCGCAAGAAGCTCTGTCTCTGCTGCCTTCGTTAGTCAAAGATGGTGAAGTGTTATTGGTTCAAGGCGCAGGTAACGTTAACGTTATTTCTAATAGCTTGCGGGGTGCTAATGATTAGAAAAATCATAAGAACTCTAGTATTGGCGCTGGTAGTAGGCGCGGGATGGCAACTTTGGACTGTTTTAGACAAGCCTATTGATACGCTAATTGTTGAGGGGGATATGACCCCTGCTGAACGGGAAAGAATTCAGAGTGCCCTGAGTGGTGTAGGTGTTGCTGGTATTTTGAGTACCGATCTGGGAGATTTTGAGCAAATATTAGAAGCTATGGGCTGGGCTCGAGGCGTAGACATTCGCCGCAAGTGGCCGAATAAGTTGGTCGTTAATATTCGCAAAGAAAATCCGGTAGCGAAATGGGGCGTGGATGCTTACTTGGCCGCAGACGGTAGTGTGTTGTCACTACCGGACCAATATCCAAATTTGCCAACGCTGCGTTCGTCGGTAAGTAATCCGCACCAGAGTATGCAGGTTTACCGTTTGCTGCAGCAATTCGCGTCACGGCAAGCGCTACGGATTATGGATCTATCTGAATCTGCTGAGGGCGAGTGGGTTGTTGAATTTGCAAACGGTTTGGCACTACATTTGGGCGCAAGTGAAATTAATGACCGTATGAGCCGTTTTCTTCGTGCTTATGACAGTGTTTTACGCGAAAAGACTGCGATAATAGATTACGTAGATGCACGCTATCCGAGCGGCATTGCTGTAAAATTTATTCAAGAACCACAAAGCTCTGTGGTGGATGTAAAAGGTGCAAACTCAATTGAGTTTGCCTTCAATACTAATAAAAGCTCTTTATCTGGAATTTAGCTATGGCGACTGAATTACAAATGAACAAAATCGTTGCACTAGATATAGGCACAAATAAGGTCGCCGCGATTATTGCGAATGTAAACGAACGCGAAGAACTGGAAATTATTGGTATTGGCACCCATCAATCTAAGGGTTTGAAAAAGGGTGTGGTTGTAAATATCGACTCTACAGTGCAATCAATACAACGCGCCATTGAAGAAGCTCAGCTGATGGCTGGTTGTTCCGTTGACTCGGTTTACGCTGGAATTGCGGGCAGCCATATTCGCAGTTTGAACTCGCACGGCATTGTTGCGATACGCGACCGTGAAGTGTTTAGCCAAGATATTGAGCGAGTAATAGATGCGGCAAAGGCTATGGCTATACCTGCCGACCAAAAGATTTTGCACGTGTTACCTCAGGAATTTATTATCGACACTCAAGAGGGTGTAAAAGAACCTTTGGGTATGTCCGGTGTTCGGTTAGAAGCCAAAGTACACATGGTCACAGGGGCTGTTAATGCGGCTCAGAATATTGAAAAATGTATTGAGCGTTGTGGTTTGACCGTTAACGGAGTGGTGTTAGAGCAGTTGGCCTCCAGCTATTCCGTGTTATCTGACGACGAGCGAGATTTGGGTGTTTGTATTGTCGATATTGGTGGTGGTACTACTGATATAGCTATATTTACTAATGGCGCAATACGTCATACTGCGGTTATTCCAATTGCGGGCGATCAGGTCACGAATGACATCGCAATGGCGCTTAGAACACCTACACAAAATGCGGAAGACATAAAAATTCGCTACGCTTGTGCGCTGACACAGCTTGCAAAAGCTGATGAAGTAATTAAGGTGCCAGGAGTAGGTGAAAAACCAGAGCGTGAACTTTCTCGGCAGACGCTTGCCGAGGTTGTGGAACCAAGATATGACGAGCTTTTTCGACTCGTCCAAGCGGAGCTGCGACGTAGCGGCTTCGAAGATTTAATTGCGTCAGGCATCGTGCTCACGGGAGGCGGTGCCAAGATGGAAGGTTTGATTGAGCTTGCTGAAGAAATATTTCACATGCCAGTCAGTTTGGGGGCGCCACGTAATGTGGCGGGATTGAAGGACATCGTAAGGAACCCCGTGTATGCAACCAGTGTTGGGCTGTTGCAGTACGGGTTGGACCAAGAGAAGGATAGACCGAGCAAACTAAGCGGCCGTAAGAGCAGTATGTTTGCGAGAGTCAGAAATTTCTTCACAGAAAACTTCTAGCAGGAGAATACGATGTTTGAATTGGTAGATAGTGCACCACAGAGTGCAGTGATAAAGGTTGTC